>NZ_JBSFJZ010000042.1:23325-95990 GCF_053598315.1 Streptomyces sp. NPDC001153 | reverse complement strand
CGAGGAGACGACCAGCTGCTTGATGTTGAGGATCAGGTCGGTGACGTCCTCCTTGACGCCCGGCACGGTGGTGAACTCGTGCAGGACACCGTCGATGCGGATGCTGGTGACAGCAGCGCCGGGGATCGACGACAGGAGCGTACGGCGGAGGGAGTTGCCGAGGGTGTAGCCGAAGCCCGGCTCCAGCGGCTCGATCACGAACCGGGAGCGGAACTCGTCGACGACCTCTTCGGTCAACGAGGGTCGCTGAGCGATCAGCATGTATGGATCAGATCCTTCATTCGTGGACGCCCGCTATTTGACGTCCGACGGAAACCGCGCCCGTGAAAAAGCGCGGGTACTGCAAGGGTACGGGCGGTACGACCGAAAGGAGCCGTACCGCCCGAACCCTGAGCCAGACGAAGGTCGTGCGTCAGACGCGGCGGCGCTTCGGCGGACGGCAGCCGTTGTGCGGGGTCGGGGTGACGTCCTGGATGGAGCCGACCTCGAGGCCCGTGGCCTGCAGGGAGCGGATCGCGGTCTCACGACCGGAGCCCGGGCCCTTGACGAACACGTCGACCTTGCGCATGCCGTGCTCCTGGGCGCGGCGGGCGGCCGACTCGGCAGCCATCTGCGCGGCGAACGGCGTGGACTTCCGGGAGCCCTTGAAGCCGACGTGGCCGGCGGAGGCCCAGGAGATCACGTTGCCGGACGGGTCCGTGATCGAGACGATCGTGTTGTTGAACGTGCTCTTGATGTGCGCGTGGCCGTGAGCGACGTTCTTCTTTTCCTTGCGGCGCACCTTCTTGGCAGCGCCCTGACGTCCCTTGGGGGGCATCTACTAACTCCTACGGGAGGTGGTCGGTCCTACAGCGAAGACCGTGGACAGGTGTCCGCTGCGGACTACTTCTTGCCCGGCTTCTTCTTGCCGGCGATGGCGCGACGCGGGCCCTTGCGGGTACGGGCGTTGGTGCTGGTGCGCTGACCGCGGACGGGCAGACCGCGACGGTGACGCAGACCCTGGTAGCAGCCGATCTCGACCTTGCGGCGGATGTCGGCCTGGATCTCGCGACGGAGGTCACCCTCGGTCTTGATGTTGTTGTCGACGTACTCGCGGATCGCGACCAGCTGCTCTTCGGTCAGGTCACGAACGCGGGTGTTCGGGTCGACGCCGGTCGCAGCCAGCGTCTCCTTCGAGAGGGTCCGGCCGATGCCGAACACGTAGGTGAGGGCGACCTCCACGCGCTTTTCGCGCGGGATGTCAACACCGGAAACGCGTGCCATTCAATGGCTCCTGGTGATCTTCGGAGGTCTTCCGCAGAACCGGATCCCGGCCGCCGTACGAGGTACGAACCGGGTCCCCGGCCTCCGAACCGGGGGTGTCAAACCGCTTGCGACGGCTTGGGTCCTGCGTATGAACATATTCAGCTCGCGTCGCGCGAATCTCTGCGATAGCGGTGCAGAGGGTGTGGTCGTGCGTCAGCCCTGGCGCTGCTTGTGGCGCGGGTTCTCGCAGATGACCATGACCCGCCCGTGACGGCGGATCACCCTGCACTTGTCGCAGATCTTCTTGACGCTCGGCTTGACCTTCATTGGATTGAGGTTCTCCGGGTCAGTGCCACCACCCCGCGGGGAGCGGGATGCGGGCAAGATCTACTTGTACCGGTAGACGATCCGGCCACGCGTCAGGTCGTAAGGAGACAACTCCACCACGACCCGGTCGTCAGGGAGGATGCGGATGTAGTGCATACGCATCTTGCCGCTGATGTGTGCCAGGACCTGGTGGCCGTTCTGGAGCTCGACCTTGAACATCGCGTTCGGAAGAGACTCGACGACAGTGCCCTCGATCTCGATGGCACCTTGCTTCTTGGCCACGCTTCGCCCTTCGAATCGACTACCTTGATCGGCTCACGAGGGGCATGCGGACATGCGGGTACACGAGAGCCGACGAGTCAGTCTACGTCGGCGCACCCGGAAACGCGAATCGAGGAAGTCTGCCCCATCAGGGTGATCGCTAAGCGAGCGGGTGTTCTTCAGGCGAGTTCTCTCGGCGAGTTCGCTAGGCGAGCGGGTCGGGCGCGGCCGTGATGCCGTACTCCGCCAGCTTGGCCCGGCCCCCGTCGGGAGCCGTCAGCACCAGCGGGCCCTGCTCGGTGAGGGCGACCGAGTGCTCCCAGTGCGAGGACCAGGTGCCGTCGGTCGTGATGACGGTCCAGTCGTCGGAGAGGACCTCCGTGCGCGGGGTGCCGAGGGAGACCATCGGCTCGATCGCGAGGCAGAAGCCGGGCACCAGCTTGGGGCCCTTGCCGCGGCGGCGGTCGACGTAGTTCAGCAGATGCGGGTCCATGTGCATCTCGGTGCCGATGCCGTGACCGCCGTAGTCCTCGATGATCCCGTACTTGCCGCCGCCCGGCTTCGGCTGGCGGCGGATGTACGTCTCGACGGCGCGGGAGATGTCGACCAGGCGGTTGCCCTGCTTCATGGCCGCGATGCCGGCCCACATCGACTCCTCGGTCACCCGGGAGAGCTCGATCAGCTCCGGGGCGTGACCGGAGCCCACGAAGGCCGTGTAGGCGGCGTCGCCGTGCCAGCCGTCGACGATCGCGCCGCAGTCGATGGAGATGATGTCGCCGTCCTTGAGGACGACGGTGTCCGAGGGGATGCCGTGGACGACGACGTCGTTCACGGACGTGCAGATGGTCGCCGGGAAACCGCCGTAGCCGAGGAAGTTCGACTTCGCGCCGTGCTCGGCGAGGACCTTGCGGGCGACCTCGTCCAGGTCCTTGGTGGAGGCGCCGGGCACCGCGGCCTCGCGGGTGGCCGCGTGGATGGCGGCGACGACCAGACCCGCCGCACGCATCTTCGCGATCTGCTCGGGCGTCTTGATCTGCACCATGGGGGGCCTGCGCTCTCCGTCACTCATCGGCTGGGACATCTGTACAACAGTACGGCCGCGGCACCCGGGGAGGGCACCGCGGCCGGAGGGGCCGGACTGCTACTGCTCGGCCTTCTCACGCTTGAGGGCCTCCAGCGCCCGCTGCGTGATCTCGTCCACGGGGCCCAGGGAGGAGATCGTCACGACCAGGCCCTGCGCCTTGTAGTAGTCGATGATCGGCTCGGTCTGCGTGTGGTAGACCTCGAGCCGCTTGCGGACGGTGTCCTCGGAGTCGTCGTCGCGCTGGTACAGCTCACCGCCGCAGACGTCGCACACGCCCTCCTTCTTCGGCGGGCTGTACGTCACGTGGAAGACGTGCGAGGACTCGTTGCGGCAGACGCGCCGGCCGGCGATCCGCTTGACGACCTCGGCCTCCGGGACCTCCAGGTCCAGGACGGCGTCCAGCTTGATGCCCTCGGTGTCCAGGAGCTGGTCCAGTGCCTCGGCCTGCGAGACGTTGCGCGGGAAGCCGTCCAGCAGGAAGCCCTTCTCGGCGTCCGGCTGCTCCATGCGGTCCTTGGCCATGGCGATGGTGACCTCGTCCGGGACGAGGTTGCCGGCGTCCATGTAGGACTTCGCGAGCTTGCCCAGCTCGGTCTGCTGGCTGATGTTGGCCCGGAACAGGTCGCCCGTCGAGATGTGCGGGATGGCCAGCTTCTCGGCGAGACGGACGGCTTGCGTTCCCTTACCGGCACCCGGCGGCCCGACGAGGACGATACGCATCAGCGGAGGAACCCTTCGTAATTGCGCTGCTGGAGCTGGCTCTCGATCTGCTTCACCGTCTCGAGGCCGACACCCACGATGATGAGGATGCTGGTCCCACCGAACGGGAAGTTCTGGCTTGCCCCGAAGCCCACCAACGCCATTGTCGGTACGAGAGCGATCAGACCCAGATACAGCGAACCCGGCCAGGTGATCCGGTTGAGCACGTAGCTGAGGTACTCAGCGGTCGGTCGGCCAGCCCGGATGCCCGGGATGAAGCCACCATACTTCTTCATGTTGTCGGCGACTTCCTCGGGGTTGAAGGAGATCGCCACGTAGAAGAACGCGAAGAAAACGATGAGCAAGAAGTACAGAGTGATGTAGGTGGGGCTGTCACCCTGCTTGGTCAGGTTCTGCTCGATCCACGTCTTCCAGCCCGACTTCCCTCCTGCGAACTGCGCGACCAGCGCCGGGATGTAGAGCAGCGAGGAGGCGAAGATGACGGGAATCACACCCGCCTGGTTCACCTTGAGCGGGATGTACGTGGACGTACCGCCGTAGGAGCGGCGGCCGATCATGCGCTTCGCGTACTGCACCGGGATACGGCGCTGGGCCTGCTCGACGAAGACGACGAGCGCGACCATGACGAGGCCGACCAGGATGACGGTGCCGAACTCGATCCAGCCGCCGGCCAGGGTGCCCTGCTTCTTGATGGCCCACAGCGCGGACGGGAACGTGGCGGCGATCGAGATGAACATCAGGATCGACATGCCGTTGCCGATGCCGCGGTCGGTGATCAGCTCACCGAGCCACATCACGACGGCCGTACCGGCGGTCATGCAGACGACCATCGTGATCGTCGTGAAGATCCCCTGGTTCGGGACGATGGTCGTGGCGACCGAGCAGCCGTTGAACAGCCGGCCGCTGCGGGCGGTGGCGACCAGGCCGGTGCCCTGCAGGATGGCGAGGGCCACCGTCAGGTAACGGGTGTACTGCGTGATCTTCGCCGTACCGGCCTGGCCCTCCTTCTTCAGGGCTTCCAGGCGCGGGATGACCACGGTCAGCAGCTGAAGGATGATGCTGGCCGTGATGTACGGCATGATGCCGAGCGCGAAGACCGTGATCTGCAGCAGCGCACCGCCGCTGAACATGTTGATCATGCCGAAGAGCCCCTGGTTGCCAGAGGCCTCCTTTACGCACTGCTGGACAGACGCGTAGTTCACGCCGGGGATCGGAACGTGGGTACCGACGCGGTAGACCACGATGATGCCCAGCGTGAAGAGCAGCTTCTTGCGCAGGTCGGGCGTCTTGAACGCCCGGGCGAACGCGGTGAGCACGGTGCCTCCTGCGACCCCCGCGCAACTGCGTCAAGGGTGACGGTCTTGAGGTTCGACGGATACAGACGAATTACTAACGGTCAACTGCCGCTCAGGGTGCCCCATGGGAAGCATCCATTGAAAGTAGGCAGTGCTGGCCACCTTACCTGCGAGAGCACCGCCCTAGGAACGACCGACCGGGGATACCCCTTTTGTGGGGTATCCCCGGTCGGGATCGTTCATGTCATCGAGGGACCTGAGGGGCTCAGACCAGCTCGGTGACCGTACCGCCGGCGGCGGTGATCTTCTCCTTGGCGGAGCCGGAGACGGCGTCGACCGTCACCTGCAGCGCCACGGAGATCTCGCCCTGGCCGAGGACCTTGACGAGGCTGTTCTTGCGAACGGCACCCTTGGCCACCAGACCCTCGACGGTGACCTCGCCACCCTCGGGGTACAGCGCGGCCAGCTTGTCGAGGTTCACGACCTGGTACTCGGTCTTGAACGGGTTCTTGAAGCCCTTCAGCTTCGGGAGGCGCATGTGCAGCGGCATCTGGCCACCCTCGAAGCGCTCCGGAACCTGGTAGCGGGCCTTGGTGCCCTTGGTACCACGACCGGCCGTCTTACCCTTCGACGCCTCACCACGACCGACACGGGTCTTGGCGGTCTTGGCGCCGGGGGCCGGACGGAGGTTGTGGATCTTCAGCGGGTTCTGCTCCGCCATGATCAGTCGACCTCCTCGACCGTCACGAGGTGGCGGACGGTGTGCACCATGCCGCGGAACTCGGGGCGGTCCTCCTTGACGACCACGGTGTTGATCCCCTTGAGACCAAGCGACCGAAGGGTGTCACGGTGGTTCTGCTTGCTGCCGATGTAGGACTTGACCTGCGTGATCTTAAGCTGCGCCATGATTACGCACCCGCCCCGGCACGCGCACGCAGCAGAGCCGCGGGAGCGACGTCCTCGAGCGGCAGACCACGGCGGGCCGCGATCTCCTCGGGACGCTGCAGACCCTTCAGGGCCTCCACGGTCGCGTGCACGATGTTGATCGCGTTGTCGGAGCCGAGCGACTTCGACAGCACGTCGTGGATACCGGCGCACTCGAGCACGGCACGCACCGGACCACCGGCGATAACACCGGTACCCGGGGACGCGGGCTTGAGCAGCACGACGCCGGCAGCCTTCTCACCCTGGATCGGGTGCGGGATGGTGCCCTGGATCCGGGGGACCTTGAAGAAGTGCTTCTTGGCCTCCTCAACGCCCTTGGCGATGGCGGCCGGCACCTCCTTGGCCTTGCCGTATCCGACACCCACGGTGCCGTCACCGTCGCCCACCACGACCAGCGCGGTGAAGCTGAAGCGACGACCACCCTTCACAACCTTGGCGACGCGGTTGATCGCGACGACGCGCTCAACGTACGCGGTCTTCTCGGCGGCAGCAGCGCCGCCGTCACGGCCCTTCCGGTCCCGCCGCTCGCCGCCACCGGCACCGCTTCCGCGGCGCTGGGGTCCAGCCATTGGATTACCTCTCTCTTTCCGCTAGCTACAAGCGGCTCAGAACTTGAGCCCGGCCTCGCGGGCGGCGTCCGCCAGGGCGGCGATGCGCCCGGCGTACTGGTTGCCACCACGGTCGAACACGACGGCCTCGACACCGGCGGCCTTGGCACGCTCGGCGACCAGGGCACCGACCTGCTTGGCCTGCGCGGACTTGTCGGCCTCGCCACCACGGATCGACGCGTCCAGCGTGGACGCCGACGCCAGGGTGTGGCCCTTCAGGTCGTCGATCACCTGCGCCACGATGTGGCGGTTGGAGCGGGTCACGACCAGACGGGGGCGCTCCGCCGTACCGGAGATCCGCTTGCGGATCCGGATGTGACGGCGCTTGATCGCGGCGCGCTTGTAGGCGTCGCCCTTGAGGATCTTCTGCCCGTATGCCATGGCTTACTTACCCGCCTTTCCGACCTTGCGGCGGATGACTTCGCCCTCGTACTTGACGCCCTTGGCCTTGTACGGGTCGGGCTTGCGCAGCTTGCGGATGTTGGCCGCAACCTCGCCGACCTTCTGCTTGTCGATGCCCTCGACCGAGAACTTGGTCGGGGACTCCACCTTGAAGGAGATGCCCTCCGGGGCCTCGACCAGGATCGGGTGGCTGTAACCGAGAGCGAACTCCAGGTTCGAACCCTTGGCGGTCACTCGGTAACCGACACCGCTGATCTCGAGCTTCTTCACGTAACCCTGGGTCACGCCGGTGATCATGTTCGCCACCAGCGTGCGGGAGAGGCCGTGCAGGGCCTTGCTCTGACGCTCGTCGTTCGGGCGGGTCACCTGCAGGGTGCCGTCCTCGCCCTTAGCGATGTCGATCGGAGCCGAGACGGTGTGGGTCAGCGAGCCCTTGGGGCCCTTGACCGAGACCGTACGGCCGTCGATGGTGACGTCCACGCCGGCGGGAACCGCGATGGGGAGCTTGCCGATGCGCGACATAGCTGTTTCCTCCGTTCCCTTCTGCTACCAGACGTAGGCGAGGACTTCCCCACCCACGCCCTTCTTGCCGGCCTGCTTGTCGGTGAGGAGCCCGTGCGACGTGGAGATGATCGCCACGCCGAGGCCGCCGAGCACCTTCGGCAGGTTGGTGGACTTCGCGTACACCCGGAGACCGGGCTTGGAGATCCGCTTGATGCCCGCGATGGAGCGCTCACGGTTGGGGCCGAACTTCAGCTCCAGGACGAGGTTCTTGCCGACCTCGGCGTCCTCGACCTTCCAGCCCGTGATGAAGCCCTCCTGCTGGAGGATCTCCGCGATGTGCGACTTGATCTTGGAGTGCGGCATCGACACCGAGTCGTGGTACGCCGAGTTCGCGTTCCGCAGACGCGTCAGCATGTCTGCGATCGGATCAGTCATGGTCATGAATTGGCCTTCGGCCTCTCTCGCCGGGGTTTCCTGGTGCGCCATCCCTCTCCCCGATCCGAGACGGGACGGGTGCGGCGCGGTGGACCTACGGCGTAGTAAGTCGTACGGGCGACTGTCAGGCGCCCAACCCTCCAAGCCTAAGCCATGAAGGGGTGGGCGCCTGACACGCCCATTGCTTACCGAGAGCTTCAGGAATCCCTAAAAGCGGGGATTACCAGGAGCTCTTGGTCACGCCCGGCAGCTCGCCACGGTGAGCCATCTCACGAAGGCACACGCGGCAGAGGCCGAACTTGCGGTACACGGAGTGCGGACGGCCGCAGCGCTGGCAGCGGGTGTAGCCACGCACACCGAACTTGGGCTTGCGAGCAGCCTTGGCAATCAGAGCCTTCTTCGCCATCTCGCTCACGCCTCCTTGAACGGGAAGCCGAGGTGACGAAGGAGCGCGCGGCCCTCAGCGTCGTTGGTCGCCGTGGTGACCACGGTGATGTCCATGCCCCGGGTACGGTCGATCTTGTCCTGGTCGATCTCGTGGAACATGACCTGCTCCGTGAGACCGAAGGTGTAGTTGCCACGGCCGTCGAACTGCTTGGGGGACAGGCCGCGGAAGTCGCGGATGCGCGGCAGCGCGAGCGACAGGGTGCGGTCCAGGAACTCCCACATGCGGTCGCCACGGAGCGTGACGTGGGCACCGATCGGCTGGCCCTCACGCAGCTTGAACTGCGCGATGGACTTGCGGGCCTTGGTGACGGCCGGCTTCTGACCGGTGATCGTGGTGAGGTCGCGGATGGCGCCCTCGATCAGCTTGGAGTCGCGGGCGGCGTCGCCCACACCCATGTTGACCACGATCTTCACGAGGCCGGGAACCTGCATGACGTTCTCGTACTTGAACTCGTCACGCAGCTTGCCCGCGATCTCCTCGCGGTACTTCTGCTTCAGACGCGGAGTGGTGGTGGTAGCCATCAGATGTCCTCACCCGTCCGCTTGGCAACGCGGATCTTGTTGCCTTCGTCGTCGAAGCGGTAGCCGACACGCGTGACAACCTTCTGACCGTCCTTCTCCACGACCAGCTGAACGTTGGACACGTGGATCGGGGCCTCGGTGGTCACGATGCCGCCGGCCTGGGAACCGCGAGCGGTCGGACCGGCCTTGGTGTGCTTCTTGACCCGGTTGACACCCTCGACCAGGACACGGTCCTCGCGGGGGTAGGCCGCGATGACCTTGCCCTGCTTGCCCTTGTCCTTACCGGTGATGACCTGGACCAGGTCGCCCTTCTTGATCTTCATGCTTACAGCACCTCCGGCGCGAGCGAGATGATCTTCATGAACTTCTTCTCGCGCAGCTCACGGCCGACCGGGCCGAAGATGCGGGTGCCGCGAGGGTCGCCGTCGTTCTTCAGAATGACGGCGGCGTTCTCGTCGAAGCGGATGTACGAGCCGTCCGGACGGCGGCGCTCCTTGACGGTGCGAACGATGACCGCCTTGACGACGTCACCCTTCTTCACGTTGCCACCGGGGATCGCGTCCTTGACGGTGGCGACGATGACGTCACCGATGCCCGCGTAGCGGCGACCGGAGCCACCGAGCACACGGATGCAAAGGATCTCCTTCGCACCAGTGTTGTCGGCGACACGCAGTCGCGACTCCTGCTGGATCACGTCTATCTCCTGAATGTCTGCCGGTTCCCCGGGGGCCGCTCAACCGAGCGGGCCCCCGGAGCCTGGCGGAACTGTCCTGCGAGGGGCGCCCCGCAGGAGAATTACTTGGCCTTCTCGAGGATCTCGACGACGCGCCAGCGCTTCGTCGCGGACAGCGGCCGGGTCTCCATGAGGAGGACGCGGTCGCCGACACCCGCGGCGTTCTGCTCGTCGTGCGCCTTGAGCTTGTTGGTACGGCGGATGACCTTGCCGTACAGCGCGTGCTTGACGCGGTCCTCGACGGCGACGACGACGGTCTTGTCCATCTTGTCGCTGACGACGAGACCCTCACGGGTCTTGCGGAAGCCGCGGGCCTCTGCGTTCTCAGTCACGTTCTTCTCGCTCATCAGGCGTTCTCCACCGTTTCGATGCCCAGCTCACGCTCGCGCATCAGGGTGTAGATCCGCGCGATGTCCTTGCGGACCGCCTTCAGACGGCCGTGGTTCTCGAGCTGGCCCGTCGCCGCCTGGAAGCGGAGGTTGAACAGCTCTTCCTTGGCCTCGCGGAGCTTCGCCAGAAGCTCCTCGTTGCCCAGCTCGCGCAGCTCGGACGCCTTGGTACCGGCCGACATCACGCTTCACCTGCCTCGCGCTTGACGATCCGGCACTTCATCGGCAGCTTGTGAGCCGCACGAGTGAGGGCCTCACGCGCAATCTTCTCGTTCGGGTAGGACAGCTCGAACATGACCCGGCCCGGGTGCACGTTCGCGATCCACCACTCCGGCGAACCCTTACCGGAACCCATGCGGGTCTCGGCCGGCTTCTTCGTGAGCGGGCGGTCCGGGTAGATGTTGATCCAGACCTTGCCGCCACGCTTGATGTGGCGGGTCATCGCGATACGAGCCGCCTCGATCTGGCGGTTGGTCACGTACGCCGGCGTGAGGGCCTGGATGCCGTACTCGCCGAACGCGACCGTCGTACCGCCCTTGGCCTCACCGCGACGCTTCGGGTGGTGCTGCTTGCGGTGCTTGACCCTACGGGGGATCAGCATGTCGGTCAGGCCTCCGTTCCGGTGCTCTCAGCCGGAGCGGCGGGGGCCTCGGCCTTGGGGGCCTCGGCGCCGGCAGCCTGCTGCGGCTTGCGACCGCGCCGCTCGCCACCGCGGCCACCACGGGCCGGGCGGTCGGCACCACCGCGGGCCGGGCGGTTACCCGCACGGGCGGCAGCGTTCTCGGCGCGGACCTCGGCGATGTTCTTGACGTCGCCCTTGTAGATCCAGACCTTCACACCGATGCGGCCGAAGGTCGTCTTGGCCTCGAAGAAGCCGTAGTCCACGTTCGCGCGGAGCGTGTGCAGGGGCACGCGGCCCTCGCGGTAGAACTCCGAGCGGGACATCTCGGCGCCGCCGAGGCGGCCGCCGCACTGGATCTTGATGCCCTTGGCACCGGCCTTCATGGCGGACTGCATGCTCTTGCGCATGGCCCGACGGAAGGAGACGCGGGAGGAGAGCTGCTCGGCAACGGCCTGGGCAACCAGCTGGGCATCGGTCTCGGGGTTCTTGACCTCGAGGATGTTCAGCTGGACCTGCTTGCCCGTGAGCTTCTCGAGGTCGCCGCGGATGCGGTCGGCCTCGGCGCCACGGCGGCCGATGACGATGCCCGGACGAGCGGTGTGGATGTCCACACGCACGCGGTCACGGGTGCGCTCGATCTCCACCTTCGAGATACCGGCGCGCTCCATGCCGGACGTCATCATCCGACGGATGGCGACGTCTTCCTTGACGTAGTCCTTGTACAGCTTGTCGGCGTACCAACGCGACTTGAAGTCGGTCGTGACACCGAGCCGGAACCCATGCGGGTTTACCTTCTGGCCCATTACCGGGTTCCTTCCTTGCTGCTGACGACCACGGTGATGTGGCTGGTCCGCTTGCGGATCCGGTAGGCACGGCCCTGGGCACGCGGACGGAACCGCTTCAGGGTCGGACCCTCGTCGACGTACGCCTCGGAGATGTAGAGGCTGTCGGCGTCGGTGTGGTCGTAGTTGTGCGCGGCGTTGGCGATGGCGCTGTCGAGCACCTTGCCGACCGGCACGGAGGCTGCCTGCGGAGCGAATCGCAGAACAGCCTGGGCCTCCGTGGCGTCCATGCCACGGATGAGGTCCACCACGCGGCGGGCCTTCATGGGCGTGACGCGGATGTACCGCGCCTGGGCCCTGGCTTCCATGGTTGTCCCTTCAGTTACTTACGTGTCTGAATGCGATCCGCTACTAGCGGCGCTTCGACTTCCGGTCTTCCTTGACGTGACCCCGGAAGGTGCGCGTCGGCGAGAACTCGCCGAGCTTGTGGCCGACCATCGACTCGGTGACGAACACCGGGATGTGGGTCTTGCCGTTGTGCACCGCGAGCGTGTGGCCCAGCATGGCCGGGACGATCATCGAGCGGCGGGACCAGGTCTTGATGACGTTCTTGGTGCCGGCTTCGTTCTGGGCGTCCACCTTCTTGATCAGGTGGTCGTCGACGAAGGGCCCCTTCTTCAGGCTACGAGGCATCTCAACCCGTCCTTAGCGCTTCTTGTTCGTCTTGCGGCGGCGGACGATGTACTTGTTCGACGCCTTCTTGGGCGAACGAGTACGGCCTTCCTTCTTGCCCCACGGGGACACAGGGTGGCGACCACCGGAGGTCCGGCCCTCACCACCACCGTGCGGGTGGTCAACCGGGTTCATCACGACACCACGGACGGTCGGGCGGACGCCCAGCCACCGCTTACGGCCGGCCTTACCCCAGTTGATGTTGCTCTGCTCGGCGTTGCCGACCTCACCGATGGTGGCGCGGCAGCGGACGTCGACCAGGCGGACCTCGCCGGACGGCATGCGCAGGTGGGCGTAGGAGCCCTCCTTCGCGAGCAGCTGCACGGAGGCACCGGCGGAACGGGCGAACTTGGCACCGCCACCGGGACGGAGCTCGATCGCGTGGATCGTGGTACCGACCGGGATGTTGCGGAGGGCCAGGTTGTTGCCCGGCTTGATGTCGGCCCCGGGACCGTTCTCGACGCGGTCACCCTGCTGCAGGTTGCGCGGGGCGAGGATGTAGCGCTTCTCGCCGTCGGCGTAGTGCAGCAGCGCGATGCGCGCGGTGCGGTTGGGGTCGTACTCGATGTGCGCGACCTTCGCCGGCACGCCGTCCTTGTCGTGACGACGGAAGTCGATCACGCGGTAGGCGCGCTTGTGTCCGCCACCCTGGTGGCGAACGGTCACACGACCGGCGTTGTTACGGCCGCCCTTGCTGTGCAGGGGGCGGACCAGCGACTTCTCCGGCGTGGACCGCGTGACCTCGACGAAGTCGGCGACGCTGGCGCCACGACGGCCCGGCGTAGTCGGCTTGTACTTGCGGATTCCCATTTCTCAGTCCTCGTCCGATATCGGACGATCCGACCCGCTTACGCGGTCGGACCGCCGAAGATGTCGATACGGTCGCCCTCGGCGAGGGTCACGATCGCGCGCTTGCTGCCGGCACGCTGACCGAAACCGGTCTTCGTGCGCTTGCGCTTGCCCTGGCGGTTGATCGTGTTGACCCCGGTGACCTTGACGTCGAAGACCGCCTGGACGGCCTGCTTGATCTGGGTCTTGTTGGCGTTCGGGTCGACGATGAACGTGTACTTGTTCTCGTCGAGGAGCGCGTAGCTCTTCTCGGAGACGACCGGCTTCAGCAGGACGTCACGGGGGTCCGTGTACGACTTGCTCAGCGGGGTCTCGACGGTGTTCTTGCCCTCGGCGGCGTGACGACGCGCCTTGGCGACGCGCGCGGCCTTGGCGGCCTTGGCGGCCTTCGAGGCGATGCTCGGGTGACGGATGGCCATCAGACCTCGCTCCCTTCGGTGTCGTTGGCCTTCGGGCCGGCGACGAAGGACTCGAAAGCGGCCTGGGTGAAGACCACGTCGTCCGAGACGAGAACGTCGTACGTGTTCAGCTGGCCCGGCTCCAGGATGTGGACCTGGGGCAGGTTGCGGGCGGACAGCCACGCGGCCTCGTCGGCGCGGTCGACGACCAGGAGCAGGTTCTTGCGCTCCGAGATCTTGCCGAACAGCGACTTGGCGGCCTTGGTGCTGGGGGTCTCGCCCTCGACCACGCCGGAGACGACGTGGATGCGGTTGTGACGCGCCCGGTCGGTGAGGGCACCGCGCAGGGCGGCGGCCTTCATCTTCTTCGGGGTGCGCTGCGAGTAGTCGCGCGGCACGGGACCGTGCACGACGCCACCACCGGCGAACTGCGGCGCGCGGGTCGAACCCTGGCGGGCGCGACCGGTGCCCTTCTGGCGGTACGGCTTCTTGCCGCCACCACGGACTTCACCGCGGGTCTTGGTCTTGTGCGTGCCCTGGCGGGCAGCGGCCAGCTGCGCGACGACGACCTGGTGGATCAGCGGAACGCTGACCTTGGCGTCGAAGATCTCCGCGGGGAGCTCGACGGAACCGGCCTTCTCGCCAGCCGGCGAAAGGATGTCAACAGTGCTCATCGGTTACCTCAGGCCCCCTTGGCCGCGGTGCGGACCAGGACGAGGCCGCCGTTCGGACCGGGAACCGCGCCCTTGATGAGCAGCAGACCCTTCTCCGCGTCAACGGCGTGGACGGTCAGGTTCTGGGTGGTGACCCGCTCGTTGCCCATGCGACCCGCCATGCGGAGGCCCTTGAACACGCGGCCCGGGGTGGCGCAGCCACCGATGGAACCGGGCGAGCGGTGCTTGCGCTGGGTGCCGTGTCCGGCGCCGAGGCCACGGAAGTTGTGGCGCTTCATGACACCGGCGAAGCCCTTGCCCTTGCTCTTGCCGGTCACGTCGACCTTGACACCGGCCTCGAACACCTCGGCGGTGATCTCCTGGCCGAGCGTGTACTCGGAGGCGTCCGCGGTGCGGATCTCGACGAGGTGGCGGCGCGGGGTGACGTCGGCCTTGGCGAAGTGGCCCTTGAGGGGCTTGTTCACCTTGCGCGGGTCGATCTCGCCGAAGGCGATCTGGACCGACTCGTAGCCGTCGACGTCGTTCGTACGGACCTGGGTGACGACGTTGGGGCCGGCCTTGACGACGGTGACCGGAACAACGCGGTTGTTCTCGTCCCACACCTGCGTCATGCCGAGCTTCTCGCCCAGGATGCCCTTGATCTGCTTAGCCATTCTCAGCTCACCGACCCTCAGAGCTTGATCTCGATGT
This sequence comes from Streptomyces sp. NPDC001153, assembly GCF_053598315.1. Taxonomy (NCBI): domain Bacteria; kingdom Bacillati; phylum Actinomycetota; class Actinomycetes; order Kitasatosporales; family Streptomycetaceae; genus Streptomyces; species Streptomyces sp. NPDC001153. Next base: position 81,326 of record NZ_JBSFJZ010000042.1, on the reverse strand, counting down.
CGACACCGGCCGGGAGGTCGAGTCGCATCAGAGAGTCAACGGTCTTGGGGGTGGGGTCGAGAATGTCGATCAGGCGCTTGTGCGTGCGCATCTCGAAGTGCTCGCGCGAGTCCTTGTACTTGTGCGGCGACTTGATGACGCAGTACACGTTCTTCTCAGTGGGCAGCGGCACCGGGCCCGCGACCGACGCACCCGTGCGGGTCACCGTCTCGACGATCTTCTTCGCCGAGGAGTCGATGACCTCGTGGTCGTAGGCCTTGAGCCGGATGCGGATCTTCTGTCCCGCCATGGCTACTCAGTAGTCCTGTCTCTTCTCACGCTCTGGAACCCGGCGGATTCCTTCTTGCCCCTCACTCCTCCGACCCACGCGGTCGGGCGTGTCGCGCTCCCGCTGACACAGATGTCCCATCTCTCGAACATCCCTGCGGGGAATGCGACGGCCCTTCCGGAACCGCGGACCGGGGACCTCGGGCCCACCGGGCGCCTGGTCGGTGCCGCGCCCACGCTTCCCGGAAGATTCCCGTACGTCCGCCCCAGTGCTGCCCGAGGGCAGTTAGGACGACGAGTACTGTGGGACTCGCTTCCGGTCCTCCCGGCGGGAGGCGCGCAGCATCAACACTCGACCGAGCAACTCGGACAGTCTGCCATAGGGGGCGGGGCGGATGCCAATCGGGGCGGAGAGAATACCCCGGGGGTGACGGGGGTCAAACCGTTTGGCGCGGTGGGCGGAATGTGGAGTTGTCGTAAGCATCTTCGGGATGTGACTGCTGTGCCTCTGGAGGCAGGTGGTGACGAAGATCGCCACTGTGCCACCGTTTAGGACATGACGGATCCAGGGGGCGGCGCTCACGCGCCGGTACGACGCTCACGGCTGGCCGACTACGCGGACCTGGCCGGCCCCGCGAAGGACACGGCACCACCGCTGGCGGCCGCTTCGCAGGAGCTTCCCGAGGGGGCGCCGACACCCGCCGGGCCGGACCCGGCCACGCCGCCCGCCTCCCCGGCGGAGGCCGGAGCCAGGCGTCGCCGGTTCATCGAGGCACTGGAATCGTTCCGGACCACGGCCGTCCTGGTCCCCGTGCGGGACGACGGCTGGCTGACCGTCGATCTGGGCGGGGTCCGCTGGATCCTGGCGTTCTCCGACGAGCCGGCACTCGCACGCTACGCGCTGGCCCGGGACAGGGGCGACGAGGAGTGGACGTACGAGACGGTGCTCGGGGCCCGGCTTCTCGACGCGGCCGTCCCGGAGGCGGGGGTGCCCTGCGGTGTCGCCCTGGACGCGGCCGACGGCGGGGAACGTGCGGTGCTGTTCCCACCGGTCGCAGGGATCGTTCCGGACGCGTACGCGGTCAACAAGGGATACGTGGGTGACGGGGCCATGACCGCCCCGACGGAGGAGGAGTGATGAACGGGGGCGCGGGCGCGCAGGCAGGCGGAGCGGATCTCGCGACCGGCGGCCTTGACGAGATCGCGCAGGGGCTCACCCTGGCCCTGGGCGAGCTGAAGGATCTCGGCATGGTCGGCATGGCGGGTGCCGGGCGGGGCTTCAGCCAGCTGGAACTGTCCGGCCTGGAACTGGGCGACGAGACCCTCACGAGCACCTTCCACTCGTTCTGCGAGCGCTGGGAGTGGGGCGTGCGCTCACTGATCAACGAGGGCAACGCCCTGGCCGTGAAGACGGGCATGTCCGCCGGGACGTACTACGAGACCGATCAGTACGTCAAAGGCACGATGAAGATCGGGCTGAACTCGCTGATCGGCAATCCGCACGCGTCGGAGGACGAGGTCACCAAGCAGGGCTGGGGAGAGATCGCCACCCAGGACCTGCACCCCGACTACAGCGAGCAGTCCTTCGAGCGGGCCTACGACAACAGCCTCCAGGGCTGGAAGGACGCCGGCCGGGACATGATGACCTCCCAGGTCATCGGCCCGCCGGGAATGAACCCGGAGGACCTGCACGGCGCCTTCGGCGTGTCGGACACGCAGTACAACAAGTTCCTCGACGACACCTTCGGCCCCTCACCCGAGGAGCGGGCCCGCATGCAGCAGGGCGGGGGCGAAGGCTGATGGGCGTCCTGGGGGACATCGGTCACGGCCTGGCAGACGGCGCCAACTGGGCCCTCGGCAAAGGCGAGAAGCTTGCCGACGACACCAAGAAGGTGGTCGGCGCGGGCATCGACTACGGCGCTCACAAGATCGGCGAAGGCCTCGACGAGGCCGGCTATCACGGCGCGGCCCGGAAGGTGGAGGACTGGGGCGACGAGATCGCCTCCGACCTCGGCGCCACCCCTGGTGAACGGCAGCTGGGCGACAGCGACGATCCCAAGGACCTGGTCCACGGCGACCATGGCAAGATCGTGGCGACCGCCAAGCACCTGAAGGACTTCTTCAGCGCCTTCGAGAAGGTCAGCGCCGGTCTGAAGAGGGTGGACTCCTCCGGCTGGAAAGGCGAGGGCGGTGACGCCTTCCGCAAGAAGTTCGGTGTGCACCCGGCGAAGTGGCTGCACGCGGCCGACGCCTGTGAGGCCGCCTCGGACGCGCTGACGGCCTACGCGGAGACCGTGAAGTGGGCGCAGGACCAGGCCAAGGAAGCCATCGCGCTGTACAAGCGCGGCAAGCAGGCGTCCGAATCGGCCGTCAGCGCGTACAACAAGCGCATCGACGCCTACAACGCGAAGATCAAGAAGAACCAGGACCCGGGCCCGGAGCCCGAGCCGTTCCACGACCCCGGCAAGACCGACATCGAGGCGGCCCGGCAGAAGCTCGGCGAAGCACGCAAGCAGCGCAACACCGCCGCCGCCACCGCCAACGGCAAGATCAAGGCGGCCCTGGCCCACGCGCCCGCCGAGCCGCCCCCGCTGGACCGCCTCGGCAACGATTTCATGGACGGCGCGCAAGCCGCCAACACGGAGCTGCTGCATGTCGCCGGCGGCGTGGTCAAGGGCGCGGCCGGCCTGGTCAACTTCGTACGCGGCCTCGACCCGATGGACCCGTACAACCTGACCCACCCGGCCGAGTACCTCCAGGGTGTCTCGATGACGCTCTCCGGCCTGGTCTCGACGGCCGCCCATCCCGAACGGGCGCTCAAGGCCGCCGTCGACGGCTTCGAGAAGGACCCTTCCGAGTTCATGGGCCGGCTGCTGCCGCAGGTGATCGGCACGGACGGCGCCGGCCTCGCGGCCGGTGGGCTGCGCACGGCGGTCGAGGAGGGCGCCGAAGCCACGGCCGCGAACATGGCCAAGGGGGGCCTGGAACAGGCGGGAGAGGCAGGTGGCAAGTGGAGCCATCTGGCGCGGCCGTCGACCGCGGCCTCGCGAAGGGCGATTCACTACGAGTCGGTGACTCCCGATGAGGCGCAGGCGTTCATCGACGACCAGGTTCCCTGGCTCAAGGACGTGAACAACACGGGCATGCCCGGATACACCCAGAACTGCAGTCACAACGTCGTCGCAGTGGAACGCCGGCTCAACGGCGAAGAGGTCAGCGCCGCGCCCAAGCAGATTCCCGACCACATTCCCCCGGAGGCACTGGGGCTGCAGAACGTCCCCAAGGGACTCTATATCCGTGCGCACACCTACGATGACGTCATCCGCGACCTGGAGCTGCGAGGAGAGGGCTCGAGAAGCGCGGTGTACATCGCCCGGCCCGATGGGTCGGCCCATGTCTTCAACGCCGTGAACACGGAGCACGGTGTGGTGTTCCTCGACGGCCAGAGCGGGACGCTCGGCAGACTGGAGCATGGTGTCTCGCGTATCGGCTACATTCCTTATCGTTAGTGGAGTTGGCATTGTTGACCAGGGATGAAGCGGTGGCTTCGGCCGCCGTGTATCTGAAAACCGTCGCCTACCCCGACCGGGCCGATTCCGTGGTCGTGCTTCCTGACACGGCGATCGAATTCCGTTACGGCTGGACGGTGCGCTTCGATTTCAAGGAGCATCTGGAAACGGGCGACCCGATGGCGGCCCCGTTCAGTTCGGTGATCGTCGCCCCGCACGACGGCACGGGGGTCCACTTCCCTCCGACGTTCCTGCCGACGGGGGAGTACATGGAGCGGCGGGCCGCTGGTGACTGGCCGCCGAAGAAGGGCCATTGAGATGCCGGGTCCCGACCAGCGGGCCACAGCCTGGCTGCACATGACCTACGGCGGGCTGGTCGAGCCGGCCTCGCCGCACCCGGTGCACGAGACGGCCACGGCCTGGCTGCTGGCGTGCCGGACCCTGCCTCAGCCGGGTTACCCGCAGACGCCCATGCTCGCGTCGTCCGTCGTCGTGCCGAAGGACGGTGGCTCGCCCTTCCATCCGGCGCCGAGTACTCCCCTCGCGGACCTGGAGCCCGCCGGGCCCCAGGAAGCCGCCGCCCGCGTCGAAGGCCAGCCGCGCCGGATCAATGCCCGCGGTTGTGTGATCGCCGTCCACTCCGCGGTCAACGGCTGCCCCTCGGTGGCGTTGCCCTGGCGCCCGGCCGACGAGGCACCCGGCTGGTGGCCCAGGATGGCCCGCCGGTATTTCCCCGGCTTCGAGGAGGTAGCGGTCAGCGACTGGGACGACGTGGTGAAGGCCGTCGCCGATCCGGGACCGGACACCCGGGGCCTGGTCTGGGTGCGCCGTGAGATCGGCGGCCAGGAGGCCACCGGGAACCTGCTGTACGCCCAGAACCACAAGGGCCAGGTCGTCCTGCTGGACGGTCTGACCTCTTCGCTCGCCCGGCTCGACATGGCACCGCTGCTGCGCGAGATCGTCCTCCTGCGGGCCCTGCCCGGGGCGTCCGCAGGCCGGCGTTCTCCCTGGCAGCAATCGGCACCCGACTTCGCCTCGGCAGTCGCCAAGGCCCGGCTCTGGCTCGACGACGCCTACCGGGGACAGGTGGACCTGGACAGGCCGACCGCCCAGGACGAGACGCGGCGCGGCTGGATCTTCTCCTGCAACAGCAGGCGCTTCCTGGATGACGGACAGTGGCAGGACGCCATGCTCGACGCCACGGTCGTCGTACCGAAGGACGACACCGCGCCCTTCGGCCTTCCGAACTCGGACCCCTGGGCATGGCTGGCCAGCTGGGACGCCGGCGAGGATCCAGGCACGGCGAACCTGCCCACACCGCCCACTCCAGGGCATGCGTCATGGTACGAGCCGACGCTCGCCCAGCTCGGCCAGGTGTTGTCCGTGTCGGAGCATCCGGACTGGCAGACGACGATGGACGCGCTCGCGGCGCTACCGGTCGGTGCCCGCGCCCTGGTCTGGGTCCGCCGCACGGACGGCCGCGGCCGCGAGGCCGTGGGCTGGCTGGTGAATGCGGTGCGCCTGGAGGACGGCGTCATGGTCATCGATGGTTCGTCGGACGAGCCGGTGTCCTTCGACCCGACGGGCGTGCACCGCCTGCACATCATCCGCTACCGCTGACCCCGCTCCAGCACCTCGGTGACCGTTGCCGCCCCGGCCGGGAGAACAGCCCTGCCGGCCGCCGAGTCGACTACTTCGGCGTCACCGCGTACCGGTTCGGCGGGTGGGGGCGGTCCCGGCGACGGGAGCGGCGCTGCTCACACTGGCGCTGCTGATGTGGGGTGCCGGTCGTGACGTGAGGCAGACCTGGCCCTCCCAAGGGTGCGCTCAGAGCGGACCGACCCCCTCCAGGTAAGATCCGACATCTGTGCCGACAACCGGGGGGAACGCGCGCATGATGCAGCTGCGTCACGACGACCCGGCGTGGATCGGCCCGTACGCGGTTCTGGGCGGGATCGACGAGGAGCACGAGCGGCGGCGGGCGCCCGATCGCCGGTATGTCGCCCGCAGCGCGGACGGCCGGCGCACGGTCCTGGTCCATGTTCCGCGCCCCGAGACCGATCCGGCCCGCTGGGCCGCCGAGGCCGAAGACGCCCGGCGACTGTCCGTATCCGGCTTCGCGCCCGTGACGGAGGTGGTCCAGGCCGCCGCTTCACCCTGGCACGCCGCTCCGTACACCCCGGTACTGCCCTTGCCCGCCGCCCTCGCCGCACATGGTGGTCCGCTGGCGGAGACCGTCGTACGCGCCCTGGGCGCGGCCCTCGCCGGCACGCTGGCCACGGCCCACGCGCGGGGTGTGACCCACGCCGGTCTGTCCCCGGCCGCCGTCCTGCTCGGTGTGGACGGACCGCTGCTGGCCTGCTTCGGTGCGGTGCGCGCCATCGCCCCGGACGGCGAGCCGCGGCTGGGCAGGCCAGGACTGGACCCCGGCTGTCTGGCTCCGGAGCAGGCCCAGGGCGGGCGTCCCCGGCCCCTCGGTGACGTGTACGCGCTCGGCGCCGTGCTGTCGTACGCGAGCAGCGGCTACACCGTCCCGGACCGGAAGGAACTGCCGGCGTCGCTGCGCGAGCCGATCACGGCCTGCCTCGCCCGTGACGCCGCCCGGCGGCCGTCGGCGGCCGACCTCTCAGCCGGTCTGGCAGCACCCCGGCTCGGACACCAAGTGGCCCCGCAGGCCCCGACACCGGTCCCCACGGTTCTCGACGGCCCTGCGTTCCCTCTGCCGTCCCGGATCGTCGCCGCTCTGGCCCGTCAGTCGGCGGCCGTTCTCATCGCCCGACCGGCCGCACGTACCCAGGAGGCGGGGCGGCCCTGATGTTCACCCCTCTCGCTCACGACGATCCCGGGACGCTCGGCGCCTACCACCTGATCGCCCGCCTCGGCAGCGGTGGCATGGGCACCGTCTATCTCGGCCGCGCAGACACCGGGGTCGTCGTCGCCCTCAAGACGATGCACGCCCGCATCGCAGCGGATCCCGTCTTCCGGACCCGGTTCCGGCTGGAGACGGACGCCGCACGGGTGATCGGCGGGGAGCACGGCGCCCGGGTCTTCGACGCCGACATCGTCCACAGCACGCCCTGGCTGGCCACCGAGTATCTGATCGGCCCGCCCCTGGACGACGCCGTCCGGCTGAACGGGCCACTGCCGGAACGAGCGGTCCGGGCCCTCGGTGCCCGGCTGTGCGCCGCGCTGGCCCAGCTGCACGACTCGGACGTCGTCCACCGCGACCTGAAGCCCTCCAACATCATCGTGACAGCGGACGGCCCCAAGGTCATCGACTTCGGTATCGCTCGGGCGCTCGGCGACGACCGGCTCACCCGGGCAGGTGCGGCTGCGGGCACGCCTGCGTTCATGTCGCCCGAGCAGGCGGCGGGCGGGGAGCACACGCCGGCCGGTGACGTCTTCGCCCTGGCGGGAGTGCTGGTCCACGCCGCGACGGGCAGGGGCCCGTTCGGCGCGGGGCAGGCGGCGGATCTGCTGTACCGGGTGCGGTATGCGGAACCGGACCTGACCGGGGTTCCGGCCGGGCTCGTCTCCGCGCTGCGGCCGTGCTTCGCCAAGGATCCGCTGCACCGGCCCACAACCGACCAGCTCCGCTGCCAACTGGGCGGTGACGAGGGAGACTTCGCGGACTTTCTGCCGGAGCCGGTCCTGGTGGACATCGCCCGGCGAGCCGCCGACGTCTGGCGGGTCGAGCCCCGCCGGCTGCCGCCCCCGGCCGGGCACGGCCTCGCGGACACCGCACCCGACGGCACCGGGACGCGAATGTCCCGACGCCGTCTGCTCACGCTCGGCGGCACCACGGCCCTCGGCGTCGCCGCGGCCGGGACAGGTGCCTGGGCCTGGCTCGGCAACCACGGCGGCGGCACGCCCACCCCGCCCCGGCCGACCGGCGCCGCACAGCGGAAACCCGCCTGGGACCTGCTCTGGCAGGTGTCGGCCGACTTCGACGACCCACTCGTCCCGCCGGCGCCGCTCTTGCTGGACCGGCTCCTCGTCGTCGGCCAGGTCGAACTCAAGGGCTTGAACCCGACCAGCGGAAAGGCGCTCTGGCCGCAGTACGCCGCGATCTCTTTCCAGCATCGTACGGCCACGGACGGCACCTTGATCCACACGCTCGACCACGTCACCGAGGATCCCCCGCCACTGACCGTGTGCCGGGTCGACCCGGCCGACGGCAGCGCGGGTGACCCGCTCATTGAGCTCAAGGACTTCAGCGGGGACCTCTACGGGACCCAGTTGCTCTGTGCCACGGACACCGCGCTCTACGCGGTCGGCGGCCGTGGCACCCAGCCGATCGACAGCGATTCCTTCCGCAGGGGCCAGGCCTGGTATCTGCTCGCGTTCGACCTCCGGGCCCGCAAGAAGCTGTGGGGCGTGCCGCTGCCTGCGCGCCCCGAAGGCTCCCCACGGCTCCACTTCCTGTCCGCCCAGGTCTCGGGTGCCCGTCTCGTCCTCGTCCAGCAGGCAGCCGATGGCGCAACCGAGCTGGTCGTCCGCGACACCGGTACCGGGCGACTGCTGTGGAGCCGCGCACTGGACAGTGCGCAGCCTGCCTTCAGCCGGGCCTGTCTCGCCGTCGACGACCGGCACGTGTACCCGTCGGCCGGCGGGCTGCTCGCGCTCGGCCTGGACGACGGCAAGGTCGCCTGGCGCTACGACAAGGGTCCCGCCGGAGCCACGTACAGCCCGCCCGCCGTCAAGGACGGGGTGGTGTACGCGGTGGAGGCCGGCCGCGGGGTTGTCGCTGTCGAAGCCGTCAGCGGCGAACCGCGCTGGACGGAGAAGAGCGGCGGCGCCACCGCCGCGGATCTCGTCGCCCCGCCGGTGGTGGGCCTCGCCTACGTGTACCGCAACGCGTCGCCGCACCTGGCGGCTGTCGACCTGACCGACGGCGGCACGACACGCCCCGTCAAGGCCGCCGCGACGGCCCGCTACTTCGCTCACCCGGCCTCGGGGCGACTGATCGCCGTGGGCGACAACTACGCCGCCGGCTATCCGCTCCTCTGACCCTCTGCCCCTCTGAGACGGAACGACGAAAGAGTCAGCACCGGACATGAAGCCACTGGACACCGGAGACCCGCTCCGCCTCGGGCCCTACCGCATCCTCGGCGTGCTCGGCGAGGGTGGCATGGGCAAGGTCTACGTCGGCCAGGAACGCGACGGTCGCACGGCCGCCGTGAAGGTGCTGCACCGCCACCTGGCGGACGACCCGCAGCTCGGTCAGCGTTTCGTGCGCGAGGCCCGGATGGCGCAGGCGGTCAGCAGCCCGGGTGTGGCCCGGGTCCTGGACGCGCAGACCGAGGGCGGGCGCCCGTGGATCGCGACCGAGTTCCTCTGCGGCCCGACCCTGGACGAGGCGGTCGGCACCTACGGACCGCTCGACGAGAACGGGGTCCGGGCTCTCGCGGCGGCACTCGCCCTCGCGCTCCGGGACATCCACGCCGCCGGGCTGGTGCACCGCGACCTGAAACCCGCCAACGTGGTGCTCACCTCGGCAGGCCCGCGCGTTATCGACTTCGGCATCGCCCGTCCCGAGCACGGACTCACCCTCACCACCACCGGCCAGGTTCCGGTCACCCCGGGCTACGGCGCGCCGGAACAGGCTCTCGGTCAGCGCGTCGGCCCGGCCGCCGATGTCTTCTCCCTCGGCGCCCTGCTGGTGTACGCGGCGAGCGGGCAGCGCGCGTACGGGGGTTCACACGTCGCGGCCGTCCAGTACGAGGTCGTCCACGGCATGCCGCGCATGGACCGCATCCCGCCCTCCCTCCAGCAGCTCATCGGCCCGTGCCTGGCCAAGGATCCCGCGTACCGGCCCGCCCCGGACGCCATCGCGCAGGCCTTCGCTCCGCCACGCGGCGCCGACCGGGTGTGGCGTTCCGGCCCGTTGGCCGAGGACGTGCGGCGCCGTGAACGCGCCCTGCACGAGCTGACCACGCTGCCGGGCACGAGCAGCGCGCCGGGCGGGGTCTCCCGGCGCCGTGTGCTGACGGCTGTCGCGGTCGGCGCCCCGGTCGCCCTCGCCGGCGCGGGCACGGCCACCTGGTGGTTCTGGCGCAAGGACCGCAGCAATCTCTTCGACATCCCGCCCGCCGTCGCGACCCCGAAGGCCCGCCTGCTGTCGGCGGAGAAGGGGGACTACGTCCTCGGACAGACGCCGGACCCGATCTGGACCCGGCCGTCCGTCCTCAGTGCCGACGCACCCGCGCCGTTGCCCGTACGCGACGTCCTGATCGTCGGAGACAGCAAGGGCAGCATCACGGCACACAACGTCGTCGACGGGAAACCACGCTGGTCCGCGCCCGAAGCCCAGGCGATAAGCCGTTTCGTATCGCTCTCCGACCGGCTGGTCGCCGCTGTCGACAGCCATGGCACACTGCGGACCTTCGTGGCGTCCACCGGCGCCCCCAAGTGGACGGCGCCCGCGGAGGCCTCCTACATCCTGGCGGCCGACGCCGAGGCGGTGTACGTCGTCACCGACGACGGCCGACTGCGCAGCGTCGGCCGCTCCGACGCGAAGATCCGCTGGACCGCGAAACCCCGTGCCGACCTCGGCACGACCGGCTCGGCGAAGGGTGTCGTGGCCCAGGGCGTCCTGGCTGTCGCCACGAAGGCCGGGGACGTCCTCGCCGTCGACACACGCACCGGCCGCACGGCATGGGTGCTGCGTGACCAGGCCGACGACAGGCCGGGGATCGCCGCATCGGGCGGGACCCTGTTCGTGAGCGGCAGCCCGTACTTCACGGCCCGTCGCCTCACCGACGGCAAGCAGCTGTGGCGCCCGGACCTGAGACGGACGGACGGCACGAAGATCTTTTGGGGTCCCTCGGCGATCCACGGCCCCTACGTCTTCGCGGCCGCACTCGGAGCACCGGTGCGTTTCGACATCAAGAACGGGAAACAGAGCGGCTGGCTCTACGACCTCGAGTACATGTGCGACCCGCACAGCCCACTGGCGGTACAGGGCCACGGCTTCTGGTCGGTCGCCGTCAACGCGACGGAGGGCGCGGTCGGCGTCCTCGATGTGGCCGACGGGCCGCAAAGCTCCGGCTTCGATCCCAACTCCACGCTGGGCAAGACAACCTGGAGCTTTCGCATCATCAAGAACCCCAGGAGTTACTGGATGACGGCCGACGCCAACCGTGTGTTCATCGTGGACGGCGACTCACTCACGGCGCTGCCGGTCTTCTGATCTCGCGCTGGTCCTCTCGCATGCACGGACCTCGTCAGGTGCGGGTGACCGTGCCGCAGCCCTTGTGGTGGTCGTCCGTCACGGGCTTGCTGCGGTCGTAAGGGTCTGCGGCGGGGCCCGTGCCCGGGGCGCCGGTGGGGGTGCTGTCCGGGAAGACGGGGTGGTAGTAGCCGTCGTAGACGCCGCACTCGCTGTTGTAGAATTCGCTGTCGGACGACCGGACGGTGAGCTTGCCCTCGGTCGCGATCCACTTGTGCGGGTCGAGCAGGACGAGGGTCAGGTCGCGGCGGATGATCGTGCGTGCTACGGCATCGCCGCCGTCGCCCTTTCCGCCGGCCCGGACCAGGGGGTAGACGAAGGTGTAGTCCGCGTGCACCCGCACCTCGCCCGCGGCACCGGCGGAGAACGTCATATGGCCGCGCACCTTGACCACGTCCCCGGCGAGGGCCACATCCGCCGGGTCGAAGCGGGTCACCAGTTGCAGGAGGTCGTGGTGACGGTCCGGGGTGCGCAGCGAGCGCCGCAGGTCGGACAGTTGGGGCTGCTTCGGGTCGAGCAGGGCCATCGCCGAGTCGGGCTGTCCGCCGCGCAGCACGGCCGGGTCCAGGTTGGTGCCGACCAGGAACTCCTTGGTGTGGCGCAGGGCGAGAGCCACGTCCTCCTGACTCATCCCGCCCACTGCCTTCGCAGGCGGCACCTCGACAGCATCCGCCCCGTCGGCCCACCGCTGGGCGGGCGATCCGCGAAACGGGTCCTTGCGGGTGGGCAGTCCGGCCTGACCGACCGCGCCTGGTGCGCCGGACGGCGGCGCCGTCTCGGCAGGCAGCGGCGAGGCCGAATCGGCGGCGCCGTGGTCGCGGCCGGGAAGCCGGTCCAGCAGCAGCGACGGCCGTACGGCTACGACGGCGAGCGCCACCGCCAGCACCACACCGATCACCGAACCCACGGTCCGGCGCCGGCTGCTCCGCCCCACCGGAGGATGCGGCTCGTGCGCCCGCTTCCGCCGCCACCGCCACCGGCCGCCGCTATCGGCCGTCCGGCCTCGCATCGCCTCGTCCTGCTCCTGCAGCCGACGGGTCACCATCCGCGCCCGCGCGGACGGCTCCTTCGGCGCGTTCCTGCCACCGTCCTCCACGGCCTCGCGCAGGAACGCCTCCCACTGCTCGTCGGGTATGGAGGACTCATCGGGGTGATCAGGGGGTGACGGGACGGTGCTCACGGGTTCTCTTCCGGGTGTGTCAGATCCTGCGAACGAACTCCGACCAGGCCTCCGGCGCGAGGGCGAGCCGGGGGCCGTCGGCGTTCTTGGAGTCGCGGATGTGGATGGTGGTAGGGGTGGGGGCGACCTCGATGCAGTCGTTGCCGTTGCTACTGCTGCTGTAGCTGCTCTTGAACCAGTGGAGTTCCGGGGTGCTCATAGTTCTCCCAGTGCTTGCTCGATGAAGACCAGAGACTCCTCTGGCGTGAGCGCCTGAGCCCGGATGATGCCATAGCGCAGGTCGAGGACACGGAGTTGCCTCGGGCTCGAGACCGGGCGGCCCGAGAAGTCACCGTCGGTACGGCCAACTCCCGTTCCATCCAGGAACTTCAGCACCTCGATCAGACCACCCGTCCCAGGGTGATTCGCGCGGGCGGTCGGCATCACTTGAAGCTCCACGAACGGCAACCGGGCCACCTCCAGCATGTGTTCTAGCTGTCGGCGCAACACCATTGTGTCCCCGACCGGGCGGCGCAGTGTCACCTCTTCCTGGACGAAGCTGAACTCGGGTGCGGGCGACCGCTCGAAGACGGACTTCCGGGCGATGCGCGCCGCCACCATGCGCTCCAGCTGATCCGGGGTATAGGCCGGACGCCAGGTGCGAAGCAGCGCTCGTGCGTACTCCTCCGTCTGCAGCAGGCCATGGATGTTGTGGTGGCTGTACAGCAGTAGCTCGACCGCCCGGCCCTCCATCTCCGCCAGCTCCCGCACCTTCTTCGGATACCGGGCCTTGCGCATGTCCTCCATGAAGGCCCTCAGATGCCCCTGCGCCTTCAGGATCTGGTCCGCCCTGTCCAGCAGCTCAGGCCGGGGAATCCGCACGCCGCGCTCGATCTTGCGGATCATGTCCTCGCCGTAGCCCAGGGCCTCGGCCAGCTCGGCCACGCTCAGCCCGGCCGCCTCGCGGCACACCCTGAGCAGGCGCCCCACCGCCTGGACCACCGGCTCGATCTCGTCCCCCGGCTCGACGTCCCAACCCGCCTCGTCCACACCGTCGCTCATGACCCTCCTCCGACGCGCACCTGTACCCGTACAACGCCCGAGACAGCCGAGACAGCCGAGACAAAGCGGATACAGTCACCGTACGTGAAGGCGTTGTCACTCACCTATGGAAGCAGGGACCGCCACGCTGAGTGACATGAATCAACAAACCGCCGAGACGGCCGAGATCGGCGAGGCCCCGGCCGAACTCACCAGCCCAATCCCCAACTTCACGGTCCTCCTGTCCCCCACGCGTCGCGGCGCCCGGCTGGCCCGACTGCTGGCTACCGAGCAACTCCGCACCTGGGGGCTTCCGTTGGATGCGGCGCAGCACATCGTGGGTGAGCTGGCCGCCAACGCCGCGATCCACGGCCGGGTGTCCGGACGGAACTTCCGGCTCACCCTCTACGTCGTCGGCGACATCCTCCGCATCGAGGTGACCGACACGCGCGGTGACCGCCTGCCCAGACTCCAATCCCCGTCTCCGCAGGGCGAGTCGGGCCGGGGACTGGTCCTCGTGGACGCGTTGGCCGACCGCTGGGGTGTCTCGACGGGCCGGACTCCACGCAAGACCGTATGGGCCGAGGTCACCGTCCCCGCACCGGAACCCGGGGCCTCGCGCTCCGGTGCCACGAGCGGCCTTTCCCAAAGAAGAAAAACGAAGTGAAAAGGACCCCCGCCAAGCCCCACCTCTCCCGCCCGCGGCGCAAACTCACTCGCCTGGGTGAACTTCGCCAACTCGGGTGGATTTGCGCCCCGTTGCCTGCCTTACGCTCGGCGCAACACAACCCCAGACATGCGACGGCCCCCGCCGGGACTGGCATCCCAGTGCGAGGGCCTGACCACCGAGGAAGGTCACTCTTCCTGATGGATACCCAGCACCCTAGCGCGGCCCCACCCGCCCGGTCCCGCTTTGCGGGCAACAAGCACCCGAACCGGCGTCCCCCGTCCACGCCGGACGCCGGCGGGCTCATCCACGAGCACACCCGCCACACCACCCGCTTCACGGTGATCGGCAACCACCTCACCCAGCACCCGGATCTGTCCCTCCTCGCGATCGGTCTGGCCTGTCACATCCAGTCCCTGCCGAAGGGCGCCCGCGTCGACATCAAGACCCTGGCCGCCCGCTTCCCAGAGGGCGCGACCCGTATCGGCGCCGCGCTGCGCGAACTGGAGGCCCACGGCTATCTGCGCCGCGAACGCGCCCGCACCCCCGGCGGGCGCATCGTCACCCGCACGATCTCCTGCAACCAGCCACAGGCAGCCGTACGCCGGCACGCACCCGCCATCGCCCACACCAACCAGACGGCGGCCCCCGAGGAACCCCCTGCAAGGCACGACAAGCCCCACGAACCCCGCAAGAAGCGGCACCCGCTTCCCCCGGTCCCCCAGCCGGCGTACCCCTCTCCCGCCCTCCTCGAGCAGGCCACGGATCTCCTCGCCACTCTCCACCGCGAGGACCCCCGCCTCCTCCTCTCCGCCTGCGACACCGCCCACCTGGCCCCCGGCGTCGTCACCTGGCTGCTGCACGACGTGTCCCCGACCGCCGTACGCCGCGCCCTGACCGCCGACCTGCCACCCGAGGGTGTACGCCGCCCAGCAGCTCTGCCGGCCCACCGCCTCACAGCCCGGCTCCCGCCCCCACCCCCCTTCCGAGCCCCGCCCGCCCCACGACCCGTCCGGCGTCCCCTGCGGAACTGCGACGGCTGCGACCGCGCCTTCCGCGGACCCGGGCCCGGAGGTCTGTGCCGGGACTGCCGTGCCACGGCCACGAGCCCCGCAGGATCTCGGCCCGACTCCGGCCCCGGCCACTCCCCCACCCACTGACCAGGAAGACGGCACAGCATGTCCGCGCTCCCGCACCACAGCCGCCCCGGACGACTACCCTGGCCAGTGCACTCCCGGGAGGACTCCATGAGCACGCAGGCCGACCACGGACACGAGCTGGTTCCTCGTCCCGAACAGACTCCGGACGCTTTGCGGGCCGCCCTCGCCGTCGTCGATCCGGGGCGCCTGCCGGAGATGCAGCGGACGAAGGACGAGGCGTTCGCCAAGGCCGTGGATTGGCAGTCACTCAGCCCGGTGCGGAGCTGGGTTCTGGCCTGGGCCAGGGACATCGAGATCGCCCGCCGCCCCGACCTCGCCGCCCGCCATGCCCGAGCCAAGAACGACCTGGAACATGAAGACCCGGCCGTCGCCGGGGCAGCCCTGCGGGAACTGAGCGCTGTCCTGGACGAGGCGATGGAGGCAGTACGCGCTTGAGCTGGACCTGGGAGTACGCCTTCGCAGCAGAGGCAGCCGCCCGTCATCTCCCACCCGGCTTCCTCGCCGAGGTTGAACGCAAGGCAGCCGAGCTGGTCCGAGCCGCTGAGGCGTTGTACGTGCACGGCCGAGCCCACGCCGGTCATGACCCCAAGGGCGGAGACGTCATCGTCCCCGGCGGGATGTTCACGTACCAGATCGTCGTGCGCAGCGAGCGCGTCTATGTCCTGCAGATCACCTACCTGAGCCGGTGAGCCGACGACCGGCCGCTCTCCGTGCGGCCGGGTGACGAACCGTGTCAGGACACCGGCCCGGCCGGGGGCCACGCCGTAGGTCCGGAGGGCGGTGGACCCCACTGCGGTGGCGGGGCCGACGCGGCGGCCAGCCGGCGCCGGTGCCGACCGCGTCGGACAGCGGTGACGATGACGATGGTGGCGGTGGTGGCGACCGCGGCGAGGAAGCAGGCGATCCCCGCGGCGATGCTCCCGATCGTGGCCCCCACCCGGGGCTTGTCTCCCAGGGCGAACTCGGCCGGCAGCTCGGAGGTGCAGGTGAGCGTGTAGTCGCCGCTGCTGCCGGGTTTCACCTCGAGGACGCGGTCCCAGGTGCGGGAACCGAGGGTGATGGTGAAGGTGCTGTCCGGCTGGGTCATCGACCCGGACCGCATCTGCGGGATCCGGCAGACGACATGGCCCTGCCCGGACTGGGAGACGTAGATCGCCTTCGTCTTCCCCCGGACGAAGCCGAACGTCCGCGAGTCACCGCTGGAGAAGCTGTGGGCGGTGTCGATCGAGTCCACGGTGTCCTTCACCGTCACCACGATGAAGGCGACGCCGGCACCGGCCAGTACAAGCCCCAGCAGCGCGGATACCACGTACCAGATGCGCCGGGGCCGCAGGTCCTTCGCCGGGATGTTCACCGGCGGAGGCGGCGGACCGCCGTACGGGGGTCCCCACGGGTACGGATTCTGTATCGCCACGAGGGCGCATCGTACGGCAATGGCTGCGGCAGGCGTGCAGTGAAAACCGCCCCCCCGGAACGACGAAGAGGCCCGTACGACCGGAGTCGTACGGGCCTCTCCCAGGTCAGAGACCTCAGGTCAGGTGACCCTCAAGCAAGCTGGACTTACTTGACGATCTTGGTGACCTGGCCGGCGCCCACGGTGCGGCCACCCTCGCGGATGGCGAACTTCAGGCCCTCCTCCATGGCGACGGGCTGGATGAGGTCCACCTTCATCTCGGTGTTGTCACCCGGCATGACCATCTCGGTGCCCTCGGGGAGGGTCACCACGCCGGTCACGTCCGTCGTACGGAAGTAGAACTGCGGGCGGTAGTTGTTGAAGAACGGCGTGTGGCGGCCGCCCTCGTCCTTGGACAGGATGTAGGCCTGGGCCTCGAACTCGGTGTGCGGGGTGACCGAGCCCGGCTTGATGATGACCTGGCCGCGCTCGACGTCCTCGCGCTTGATGCCGCGGAGCAGCAGACCGACGTTCTCACCGGCCTGGCCCTCGTCGAGCAGCTTGCGGAACATCTCGATGCCGGTGACCGTGGTGCTGGTCTTCTCCGGCTTGATGCCGATGATGTCGACGGTCTCGTTGACCTTCAGGACACCACGCTCGATACGGCCGGTGACGACCGTACCGCGACCGGTGATCGTGAAGACGTCCTCGATCGGCATCAGGAACGGCTTGTCGACGTCGCGCTCCGGCTGCGGGATCGACTCGTCGACGGCGGCCATCAGGTTGAGGACGGAGTCCACCCACTCCTTCTCGCCCTCGAGGGCCTTGAGAGCGGAGACCTTGACGACCGGAACGTCGTCGCCGGGGAACTCGTACTCGGAGAGGAGCTCACGGACCTCGAGCTCGACGAGCTCCAGGATCTCCTCGTCGTCCACCATGTCGGCCTTGTTCAGGGCGACGACGATGTACGGAACGCCGACCTGGCGGGCCAGGAGCACGTGCTCCTTGGTCTGCGGCATCGGGCCGTCGGTGGCGGCCACCACGAGGATGGCGCCGTCCATCTGCGCCGCACCCGTGATCATGTTCTTGATGTAGTCCGCGTGACCCGGGCAGTCGACGTGGGCGTAGTGACGCGCCTCGGTCTGGTACTCGACGTGCGCGATGGAGATGGTGATACCGCGCTGGCGCTCCTCGGGCGCCTTGTCGATGTTGTCGAACGGGGTGGCCTCGTTCAGGTCCGGGTACGCGTCGTGCAGCACCTTGGTAATGGCGGCCGTGAGGGTCGTCTTACCGTGGTCGATGTGACCGATGGTGCCGATGTTGACGTGCGGCTTAGTCCGCTCGAACTTCGCCTTCGCCACTGGGGTCCTCCTGTGGAGTGGTTCTGTACGCCTTACTTCATCGGCGCCAGGTGATCTTTGCTGTAAAGGCCCGGAACCGGGGGCAAACATCCGGGTTTACGGCTGTTTGCCCCTTGAGGCTCCGGAGTCAAGCCTACGGCGTGTGAACGCGGTGCGTTACTCGCCCTTGGCCTTCGCGATGATCTCCTCGGCGACGTTCCGCGGAACCTCGGCGTAGGAGTCGAACTGCATGGAGTAGCTCGCACGGCCGGACGTCTTGCTGCGCAGGTCGCCGACGTAACCGAACATCTCCGAGAGGGGCACGAGGCCCTTCACGACGCGGGCACCGGCCCGCTCCTCCATGGCCTGGATCTGGCCACGGCGGGAGTTGATGTCACCGATGACCTCACCCATGTAGTCCTCGGGCGTGGTGACCTCGACGGCCATCATCGGCTCGAGCAGCACGGGCGAAGCCTTGCGCGCGGCCTCCTTGAAGGCCTGCGAACCGGCGATCTTGAAGGCGAGCTCGGAGGAGTCGACCTCGTGGTAGGCACCGTCGTGCAGGATCACGCGGACACCGGTCATCTCGTAACCGGCGAGGATGCCGAACTGCATGGCCTCCTGCGCACCGGCGTCGACCGAAGGGATGTACTCCTTCGGGATACGACCACCGGTCACCTTGTTCACGAACTCGTACGAGGTGTCGCCACCCTCGAGCGGCTCGATGCCGATCTGCACCTTCGCGAACTGACCGGTACCACCGGTCTGCTTCTTGTGGGTGTAGTCGACGCGCTCGACGGCCTTGCGGATCGTCTCGCGGTAGGCCACCTGCGGCTTGCCGACGTTGGCCTCGACCTTGAACTCACGGCGCATACGGTCGACCAGCACCTCGAGGTGCAGCTCGCCCATACCACCGATGATGGTCTGGCCGGTCTCCTCGTCCGAGTGGACCTGGAAGGACGGGTCCTCCTCGGCCAGGCGCTGGATCGCGACGCCCAGCTTCTCCTGGTCGCCCTTCGACTTGGGCTCGATGGCGACCTGGATGACCGGCGCCGGGAAGTCCATGGACTCCAGGATGACCGGGTTCTTGTCGTCGGCCAGCGTCTCACCGGTGGTGGTCTGCTTCAGGCCCATGACGGCGACGATGTCGCCGGCGCCCACCGAGTCGATCTCCTCACGCTTGTTGGCGTGCATGCGGTAGATCTTGCCGATGCGCTCCTTCTTGCCCTTGACGGAGTTCAGCACCGAAGAGCCGGACTCCAGGCGGCCCGAGTAGACCCGGACGAAGGTGAGCTTGCCGAGGTGCGGGTCGCTCATGATCTTGAACGCCAGCGCGGACAGCGGCTCGTCGTCGGACGGCTTGCGCTTGACGACCTCCTCCGGGTTGTTGACCGCGTGGCCCTCGATGGCCTCGATGTCAACCGGGGAAGGCAGGTAGCGCACGACCGCGTCGAGCAGGGGCTGGACGCCCTTGTTCTTGAACGCGGTGCCACAGAACACCGGGGTCACGGTGGTGCCGGTGCCCTTGCCGGACGCGATGGTGATACGACGGATCGCCGCGTAGAGCTGCTCCTCGGTGGGCTCCTCGCCCTCCAGGTACAGCTCCATCAGCTGCTCGTCGTTCTCGGCGACGGCCTCGAGGAGCTTGCCGCGCCATTCCTCGGCCGCCTCGGTGTGCGTGGCCGGGATGTCGACGACGTCGTACATCTCGCCCTTGGTCGCCTCGGCGGACCACACGAGCGCCTTCATGCGGACCAGGTCCACGACGCCCTTGAAGTCGGCCTCGGCACCGATCGGCAGCTGCATCACGATCGGCTGAGCGCCGAGGCGGTCAGAGATCATGTCGACGCAGCGGTGGAACTCGGCACCGGTCCGGTCCAGCTTGTTGACGAAGCAGATACGCGGAACGCCGTAGCGGTCCGCCTGACGCCACACGGTCTCGGACTGCGGCTCAACGCCGGCGACGCCGTCGAACACCGTCACGGCACCGTCGAGCACGCGCAGGGAGCGCTCCACCTCGACGGTGAAGTCGACGTGGCCCGGGGTGTCGATGATGTTGATGGTGTGGTCGACGTTCTCCAGCGGCCAGTGGCAGGTGGTGGCAGCAGAGGTGATCGTGATGCCACGCTCCTGCTCCTGCTCCATCCAGTCCATGGTGGCAGCGCCGTCGTGGACCTCACCGATCTTGTACGACACACCGGTGTAGAACAGGATCCGCTCGGTGGTGGTCGTCTTGCCCGCGTCGATGTGGGCCATGATGCCGATGTTGCGCACCTTGGCCAGGTCAAGTGAAGTGGTAGCCATAAGGCTTCAGTCTTCTCTCGGTCTCGATGTGGGTAGCGACTACCAGCGGTAGTGCGCGAAGGCCTTGTTGGACTCGGCCATCTTGTGGGTGTCCTCGCGCTTCTTCACGGCCGCACCGAGGCCGTTGGAGGCATCGAGAAGCTCGTTGAGGAGACGCTCGGTCATGGTCTTCTCGCGACGGGCGCGGGAGTAACCGACCAGCCAGCGCAGCGCCAGGGTGTTGGCACGGCCGGGCTTGACCTCGACCGGGACCTGGTAGGTGGCGCCACCGACACGGCGGGACTTGACCTCGAGGGTCGGCTTGATGTTCTCGAGAGCGCGCTTGAGCGTGACGACCGGGTCGTTGCCGGTCTTCTCGCGCAGGCCCTCCATGGCGCCGTAGACGATGCGCTCGGCGGTGGAGCGCTTGCCGTTCAGCAGCACCTTGTTGATCAGGGAGGTCACCAGAGGAGAACCGTAGACCGGGTCGATGATGACCGGGCGCTTCGGGGCGGGGCCCTTACGAGGCATTCTTACTTCTCCTTCTTGGCGCCGTAACGGCTGCGAGCCTGCTTGCGGTTCTTGACACCCTGGGTGTCGAGAGAGCCGCGGATGATCTTGTAGCGAACACCCGGCAGGTCCTTCACACGGCCGCCGCGCACGAGCACGATGGAGTGCTCCTGCAGGTTGTGTCCCTCACCCGGAATGTAAGCGGTGACCTCGATGCCGCTGGTCAGACGCACACGCGCGACCTTGCGGAGGGCCGAGTTCGGCTTCTTCGGGGTGGTCGTGAACACACGCGTGCAGACGCCACGACGCTGAGGGGAGCCCTCGAGTGCGGGCGTCTTGTTCTTCTCGACCTTGTCCTGCCGGCCCTTGCGGACCAGCTGCTGGATCGTAGGCACTACTTCTCCGGTTTCTGTGTGCCGATGGGTACAGCTAACCTGGAACGTCGCCGACCCACGCGGTCGGGTGTGTCGAATCCGGCGGACTCCCGCCGCAAGGCGAAAAGAGCACAGATTACGGTGGCCGCTCATAGCTCGCCATGCGGTTTGAAGGCACGCACGAGAGCCAGGGCACACCCCAGGCACAAGGTCTGAGCGTACCTACCTCACGGACTTCGGTCAAAACAAATGGAGCGAGCACCGACACGCCGGACTTCCCACCTCGCCGGCCGGGATTCGTCCCAGTTGTCCAGCGCCCGCCGCGAGCCGCCCACCGAACGGCGTCAGGCCTGGTCGGAAGGCCGGAAAGTGCCCTCCGGCCGTACCTGGCCGGTTTCCGCTCTTGCCGAGGATATGCCTGGTGCGCTTTCAGTACGTTGATCCGTCCGCTGCGGGTGAACAATTCGGGGGGCCGGCATGGCGAGCACTTGGACGACCGCGTCTGCACGGGACGACGGCGGCCTGGACGACCGGGTGCCCTTCCTGGCCCGGCTGGAAACCGAGGACCGGGAGGTGCTGCTCGCCCTCGGCCGGGAGCTGGCCTTCACCGCCCGCATGGTGCTGATCCACCAGCACGAGCCCTCCTCCCATGTGCTCTTTCTCGTGCAGGGCTGGACCAAGGTGACCGCGGCGGCCGCCAACGGATACGAGGCGCTGCTCGCGCTGCGCGGCCCCGGTGACATCGTCGGCGAGTCGGCGGCGCTCACCGGGCGGCCGCGTTCGGCCACGGTGACCGCGCTGGAGCCGGTGCGCTCGCTGGCCGTGGAGCACGAGCGGTTCCGGGACTTCCTGCGCCGCTCCCCCGCCGCGTCGTTCGCCCTGCTGGGCCTCACCGCCGACCGCACCCGGGCGGCCGACCGGCGCCGCCTGGAGTTCGCCTCCATGAACGTGCGCGAGCGGCTCGCCGTCCTGCTGCTGGACCTGGCCCGCACGCACGGCCGCCGCACCGAGGAGGGCATCGAGGTCTCCGTCCCCCTGAGCAAACAGGAGCTTGCGGGCTCGGTGGGTGCCTCCCGCGAGATGGTCCAGCGCCTGCTGAAGGAGCTGCGCGACAAACACGCGGTCACCACGGGCCGCCGGGCCCTGCTCATCCACCGCCCCGACGTGCTGCGCCGAATAGCGGCCGCGGCCTCCACCTCCGCCCCGGGCGCCCCGGGCGCCCCGGGCGCCCCGTGGATTCCGTCACCGCCGGGACCGCCGGACGGGGGGTGACGGCGGGCATCGCGGGCGTGGGGGTGACGGCGGGCATCGCGGGCGCGTGACGGCGGGCAGCGGGGCCGCTGGCAAGGCGCCAGCGTTCATCGGAGCGGCCTCAGGAGGGTGACGGCCGCAGGACGGTTCCAGCAGTCATCCAGGACCGCAGGGTGCGACACCGGTCACCGGCACCGCCAGAAGGGTGACAGCCGCAGGACCGTGGCAGCAGTCACCGGCACCGCAGGGACGGCGACAACCGCAGGACGGTCACAGCAGCCGCCGGCGCCGCCAGATGGGTGACAGACGCAGCGCGGTGCCGGCCTGGCAGGGGGCCTCGGGGCCGGGCCGTCCCAGGGACGGACGGCTGCCCCCACGGCCGCCCGGAGAGCGACGCCGGCCATCACT
Source organism: Streptomyces sp. NPDC001153 (assembly GCF_053598315.1). Taxonomy (NCBI): domain Bacteria; kingdom Bacillati; phylum Actinomycetota; class Actinomycetes; order Kitasatosporales; family Streptomycetaceae; genus Streptomyces; species Streptomyces sp. NPDC001153. The sequence continues at coordinate 58,733 of NZ_JBSFJZ010000042.1, read as the reverse complement.
GCTGCCCCCGGACCCCGAAGAGCGACGGCGGCCACCCCAAAGGGACCGGCTCCCGAAGAGCGGCGCCGGCCACCACGGTCACCCGAGAGGGACCGAGCCCCCGAAGGGTGACGGCGGCCCCCCGGGTCACTCTGTGCACACGGTCACACTTCGACTGCGTCATCCGCCCTCACGGCCGCCGCCGCGGTGCGGCCACTCTGCTGTCCTGCACGGCGGACCCCCCCGAGAGGCGACGATGACCGACCCCGTGAGCCGTACGATCCTGCTGCTGGACATCGAGAGGTTCAGCCACCGAGACGACGTGGAGCAGGCCTATCTGCGGCGCATGCTCTACGACATCACCGACCGCACCCTGGAACGCGCCGGCATCGACGAGACCCAGCGGTTGCGCGCCGACCGCGGGGACGCGGTCCTGGCACTCATCGATGCGAACGCCTCGGTCACGACGCTGCTGCGCGTCCTGCTCAAGGAGGTCCCGGCCGAGCTGCACGCCGTCAACCGCATGGCGTCCCGCTCGGCCCAGATCCGGCTGCGCGGTGTCGTCGCCACCGGCTATGTCGCCGTGGACGAACTCGACGGCTGGGTCGGCTCCGATCTGAACCACGCCTGCCGCCTGCTCGACGCCGGCCTGTTGCGCGACGCCCTGCGCGAGCGGTCCGACGACTTCGCGCTGTGCGTCTCGGACGCCCTGTACGCGGGCGTGGTGCGCCACGACCACCCGGGCATTCCCGCGGCCGAGTTCCGCCCGGTGACGGTGGGCAGCAAGAACGGCCCGCTGAAGGCCTGGCTGCACGGGCCGCTGCCCGCCGGCCTGGACCGGCAGGAGGACCGGCAGGAGGACCAGCAGCAGGACTGTCAGGAGGACCACCGTGACACGGGGGAGGGGGAGGTGCCGGGCGGTTCGGGGGACCGCCCGGCACCGCGCACGCCCGCTGCCCCCGCCGAGGACGGCCCGGCGCCGGCCGGATCAGGGGGAGCCCCGGCCCCGGGCCCGGTCATCAACGTCCACGGCGGCAGCTTCACCGGCGGGCTGATCGGCGGCAACCAGTTCGGCGGCATCAGCGGCGGCCACTTCACCGGCGACGTCGTCTTCGGCGAACCCGGCAAGGACGGCGGGCGCGGGCGGGGTGAGACCGCGTGAGCACACCCGAGGCGCAGGCCCCGCCCCGCCCGGCGGCCGCAGCGGGGAACGAGCCGGCCCCGGACGAGCCCAGACCGCCCGAAGGCGCCGCGGACGCGGGCGAGTCCGAGGAGCGGGACCAGCCGCAGACCGCCTGGTCGGCGCGGCGCGACCTGGTCGACCACAGCCCCCGCAGCATGAACGTCGGCGCCCGCGCCCGCTTCAGCGGCGGTCTGCTCGGCGGCGACCAGCACGGCGGCATCAGCGGCGGCCACTTCACCGGGGACGTCTTCCTGGGCGGCAGGACGGAGGTCTACCAGCTCGCCGCGTCCGGGGCCGCCGCCCCTCCCTCCGGCGAGGTGCCCGAGGCCACCCTGGAGGAGCTGGAGCGCGGTTTCGCGGCCGACGAACGGCTGATGGACCGCCTGCTGCGCCGGCTGCGCGACGACCGGGTCCTGGTGCTGTCCGGCGGCCGCTTCACCGGCCGGCGCACGGCCGCCCTGATGCTGCTGCGCCGCCTGGGTGCCCTGCCCGTGCGCACCCTGGTCAGCGACACCACCGCCGACAGCCTCGCCGAGCGGCTCGGCGGTGAGCGGGGCGAGCCGAAGGCCCGCGGCCATGTCCTGTGCGACCTCGCCCCGCGCCGCGACCGGCCGCTGCGCTGGACGCATCTGCTCGCCGCCCGCGAACGCCTCACCGAGCGGGACGCCTACCTCGTCGTCACCCTCGATCCCGGCGCCGCGCTGGACGACGTGACCGCCGAGGAGTGGCGCCCGCCGGCCGCGGCCGACGTGCTCGCGGCTCAGCTGAGCGCCCGCACCGACCAGGAGACGGCTGGGAAGATGCTCGGCCTGCCGCCGGTGACCGAATTCCTGCAGCGCAGTCACCAGCCGCGCGAGGCCGCCGCGTTCGCCCGGCTCCTCGCCCGGTACGCGACCGGAGAGGCCGCCGAGGACGCCGTAGGACAGTTCTCGCTGGTGTCCCTGGAGAACCAGGTCCAGGAGTGGTTCGAGGCGGAGGAGTCCGAACTCCACCTGCGGGACAAGGCCTTCCTCGTCGCGCTCGCCGCCTTCGACGGCGGACCCTACGCGCTCACCGCCGAACTGAGCGACCTGCTCTACCGGTTCCTCCAGGAGACCGAGAACCCGGCCCGCGTCCCCGAGGTCCCCGTCTTCGGCACGCACGTCGGCAAGCGGCTGCAACTGGCGCGGGCGCGCATCTACGGGGAGCCCGAGCACACCGAGTGGGGCCCGGTCGACCAGCAGAAGGCCGCGTTCCGCGACGAACGCGCCTCCCTGGTGCTGCTGCGCGAGGTGTGGACCGGCCACCCCTCCGCCCGGCCCGCGCTGGTCGCCTGGCTGCGCCGGCTCGCGGACGACGGCCGCCCGCTGGTGCGCACCCGGGCCGCCTCCACCGCGGCCGTCCTCGCCCGCACCGACCTGCCGTCCGCGATGGCGCTGGTCATCCAGCCGTGGGCGACCTCCAAGCGGTACCGGCAGCGGCTCGTGGCGGTCAACGCGCTCGCCCTGTCCCACCTGGTCGGCACACCCAACGTCCCGCGCATCCTGGACACCTGGTGCGAGGGCGACGACCCGAGGCTGCGCTGGGTGGCCGTAAGGGCCTACGGGTTGATCGGGGCGGAGCGACCGGAGCAGGCACTGGCCGCCCTGCGCGGGGCCGTACGGCGCCTGTACGCGGACACCCCGGACGACATCGACGGCGAACTGGCGCGGGAACTGGCCGAGTCCGTGGAGCTGTTGCTGCTGTCGGCGGCGAGCGACCGCGTCCTCGACGAGCTGCGCGAGCACCTGGCCGACGACCATGCCGTGCGGGACCTGGCGCTGAGCGGCTTCGTCGGGGCATGCCGGCACACCGAGGACGACGAGCGGTACGGCCTTCCTCTCGTCCTCGGCTGGTTCGCCCGCGCGGCCGCCGACGGCGGGCCCGCCGCGCAGGGCGTGCCGTTCCTGTGGCGGGCCGCGCTGGGCGATCCGCGCGCCACCCGGCAGGCCCTGCAGGTCCTGCGCACCTGGGTGCTCATCGCCGACCGGTCGACGGCCGTCGAGTGGGCCCTGGCCGCGCTGCTGCCCAGGCTCGTCACCACGGCCACCGAGCACGAGCGGCTGAACCACCTGCTGCGCACCATGCCGGGCGAGGACGGCACTCCCCCGCCCGAGGTCACCGACCGCCTGCTGACCGCGCTCCACACCGACCCACGTCCCACCCGCTGACCTACCCCTGGACGACACGCCATGCCCTCCTTCCGACCCGAGTGGCAGCAGCCCGCCGACCGGCACACCCAGCTGGTCGACCCGGTGCTCACCGTGCGGCAGCTGTCCCGCTTCGAGTTCAACTTCCGGTCCCTGGTCCGCATCGACCACGCACTCGTCTTCTCCACCCCCAAGGGCTCCTACGAGGCCTATCTGCCGCCGCAGCGGCCGACGCGCGCCGAGATCACGGCCAAGCGCTATTCCGCCGTCTACGAGGTGGACATGGGGGTCCATCCCTACACCACGACCCTCGCGCTGCCGAGCGACAACGACGCCTTCGAGTTCACCGCCGAGGTCGAGCTGTCCTGGCAGGTGCTGGACCCGGCCCGGTTCGTGGCGAGCGGCCACCGGGACGTGCCCGCCCTGGTGCTCGGCGAACTCCAGCAGGCCGCACGGCCGGTGTCCCGGGGCTTCCAGGTCGCGGACAGCGCGTCGGCCGAGCGGAAGCTGCTGGAGGCGGTGACCGTGCTGGGGCCGCTGGGCGCGACCGCGGGACTCCAGGTCACCTGGACCCTGCGGCTCAAGCGCGACCAGGCCGACATCGAGCACCAGCAGCGGCTGCGGGCCATCGACCACTCCGCCACCGAGCAGGTCCACGCGGCCCAGCGGGGCATGGAGGTCGACGTCGAGGTGGACCGCAGGCTGCGTCAGCAGGACGCCCTGCAGATCGAGCGGGCCGTCGCGTACGGCACCCAGCAGCACGAGCTGCTTCTGCGGCAGCAGCACTGGCAGCACGAGCAGGCCATGCTCGCCGGCGGGCAGCAGCACGAGCTCGCCCTGCAACAGGGCCGCCAGCAGATCGAGTTGCAGCAGATCGAGGCCCAGAAGATCGCGTTCTACCAGTACCACCTTCAGCAGGGCGGCGTGCACGCCTGGGCGCTCCACCTCGCCCAGCACCCCGAGGACTCCCAGCTGGTGATGTCCAGCATGCGCGAGGACCAACTGCGCATGATCCAGGCCCAGATGGACCTGGTGAAGCAGCTGCTGAGCGGCGACACGGCCGAGAGCTACGAGCTGGAGGGACCCAAGCAACTGGCTCTCCGCACGGTCAGCGACATCCTCAACCAGCGCCTCCCGGGAGTCCCGCAGAACCCGCCCCTGCTGCCGGGGGGCACCGGCTACGGCCCGCCGGTGCCCGACGGATCCGGCTACGGCCCACCGGCACAGCCGACGCCGGCCCCGCAGCCGGGGGCGCCGGGGGGAACACCACCGCCGCCGGCCCCCGAGGGGCAGCCCTCCGGCCCTCCCCCGTCTCCGGCACCTACGGCTCCCCCGGCGCCGCCGGCAGCTCCGACGGGCCCCTTCAGCCCGCCGGCGCCGCCGGCAGCGGCTCAGGCAGCGCCTTTCGGTCCGCCGGCCACGGGCGCGCCCCCCTTCCTGCCGCCGCCGGGAATGCCGGGGCCGTACGGCACCCCCGCCGCTCCGCCCCCGCCGCCCCAGCCCGCCTACGCCCCGCCGCCCCCGGCCTGGCAGCCGCCGCCCGGGTACGGCACGACGCCGACGGTGCCGGATGCGCGCGCCACGGCGGAACCGGACGACATCAAGGCGCCGGTCGCACCCGGCGACGAGGACGGCGACGGGAGCGCTCCATGACGGCCACGGCCCCGGATCCCCCCGGCGCACCGGGCGCCCCGGACGTCCCCGCCGCTGCCGCGCGGCTGTGCGAGCGGCTGCTCGCCGAGACACGGCACGAGATCGCCCACGCCGACAACAAGGCCTCCGTCCTGGTCGCCGCGCTCGGGATGACCGCCGGTGTGTTCAGCGGTCTGGTCGCCGGACGCAACTGGACCCCGTCCACCCTCTCCGCGCTTGGCACGGTCGTGTGGTGGGCGGGGGCCCTGTCGCTCCTGCTCTCGCTGTTCGCCCTGCTGCTCGCGGTACTGCCCCGCTACCAGCTGGGCACCTGGACGCCCGGGGAACCGCTGTCGTACTTCGGTGACATCCAACAGGCCGTCCGGCAGGGCCGGTTGGACACCGCTCTCGCCGACACCGAGCACCACCCCACGGCCGGGCTGGCCCGTGCCCTGACCGAGAACAGCCGGATCGCCACACGCAAGCACCAGTGGATCCGCACCGGGCTCATCGCCTTCTGCGCCGGCACGGTCCTGCTGCCCGCATCCCTGCTGATCGGCTGATCCGCCCGTCCGCAGCCGTCCCCACCCGCACGTGAAGGAACGAACGACCGCCATGACCCAGCCCACGCCCCCGGACCGACCCGAGCCCCCCGCCCGCCCCCACTCCGAGCCGGCCCCGCCGTACCCGCACACGGCGCCGCCCTACCCGCAGCCCACCGCTCCCCAGCAGCCCAGCGCTCCCGCGTACCCCCAGGCGGCACCGCAGTACCCGCAAGCGGCACCCGAATACCCGCAGGCAGCGCCCCAGTATCCGCAGGCAGCGCCTCAGTACCCCCAGGCGGCACCGCCCCAGCACTCACCAGCGGCGCCCTCGTACCCGCAGGCGGCGCCCGTGCCGCCGCAGTACCCGGCGGCGCCCGCGCCGGCGCCCGTGCCCCCGGCCCCCGCCCAGCACCCGCACCACATCGACACCGACCGGGGGCGGGTCTTCCTCTCCGCCGACCAGCGGCGGACGGACGCCACGGCCGTGGGGAACCTGCTGCTGCACGTGCCCAACTTCCTGTGCAGCCTCTTCGTCGTCGCCCTGGTCTCGCTGTTCTTCGGCGGCCTGGGCATCGTCGTCATACTCGCCTGGGTCGCCAGCGGCGCACTCGTGTTCCACCGGCCCACGGAAAGCGCCCTCGCGCGCCATGTGCTCCGTCTGCGCTACCCCACTCCACAAGAACGAGCCAAACTCGAACCGGTCTGGCGGGAGGTCACGGCCCGCGCCGGCATCGAAGGGCGTAACTACGAGCTGTGGGTGGAGGACAGCGACGCCCTGAACGCGGTCGCGGCGGCGGGACACATCGTCGGCGTCACCCGCTTCGCCATGAACGAGCTGCCCAACGGCGAACTGGCCGCCGTCATGGCGCACGAGCTGGGCCACCACGTCGGCGGCCACGCCTGGTCCTCGCTGCTCGGCTACTGGTACGCCCTGCCCGGCCGGGTGGCCTGGCGGGTGCTGAAGGCGTCCTTCGGCTTCATGTTCAAGGTGTCGCGTGCCTTCGGCTGCCTCGGCTTCGGCTTTCTGGTGCTGCTCGTCGGCGGGATCGCCCTGGCCACGATCTCCACGTTCTTCGGCCTGCCGCTGTTGATCCTGGCGGTGCCGTACGCGCTGGCCGCCGTGGGCCGCCGTGCCGAGCTGCGGGCCGACGAGCACGCCGCCGTGCTCGGCTTCGCCCCCATGCTGGCGGCCGTACTCGACAAGCTGCACCGGCAGGAGCAGTGGCAGCAGGCCCAGCTGGCCGCTCAGAACGGCGGGCGGCCCGTCGAGGAGAGCGCGCTGGCCCGGCTGCTGTCGTCCCATCCGGACCACTACACCCGGCTGCACCACCTGCAGCCGTATCTGCAGCCTCAGGGGCAGCAGCAGGGGCAGTAGCAGCGGCCGGCCGCACGGCCGGTGAACACGCCGAAGGGCGGCCACCCCGAGGGGTGACCGCCCTTCATGCTGCTCGCTTACTGGTTGTACGGACCGTAGTCGTAGTCCTCCAGCGGAACGGCCTGGCCGGAGCCGGTGCCGAACGGCGAGTAGTCGATGTCGTCGTAGCCGACGGCCGAGTACATCGCGGCCTTGGCCTCCTCGGTCGGCTCGACCCGGATGTTGCGGTAGCGGGACAGGCCCGTACCGGCCGGGATGAGCTTACCGATGATGACGTTCTCCTTGAGGCCGATGAGGCTGTCGGACTTGGCGTTGATCGCCGCGTCCGTCAGGACTCGGGTCGTCTCCTGGAAGGAGGCGGCCGACAGCCAGGACTCCGTCGCCAGCGAGGCCTTGGTGATACCCATCAGCTGCGGACGACCGGAGGCCGGGTGACCGCCCTCCTGGACCACACGACGGTTCTCGGTCTCGAACTTCGAGCGCTCGACCAGCTCGCCGGGCAGCAGCTCGGCGTCGCCGGACTCGATGATCGTCACGCGGCGGAGCATCTGCCGGATGATGATCTCGATGTGCTTGTCGTGGATCGACACACCCTGCGAGTTGTAGACCTTCTGGACCTCGCCGACCAGGTGGACCTGGACGGCACGCTGGCCCAGGATGCGCAGCACGTCGTGCGGGTTGGTGGCACCCACGGTGAGCTGCTGGCCCACCTCGACGTGCTCGCCCTCGCTGACCAGGACCTTGGCACGCTTGGAGATCGGGTACGCCGTCTCGTCGCTGCCGTCGTCCGGGGTGACGACGAGCTTCTTGGTCTTCTCGGTCTCCTCGATCCGCACGCGGCCGGAGGCCTCGGAGATCGGGGCGACACCCTTCGGGGTACGGGCCTCGAAGAGCTCGACGACACGCGGCAGACCCTGGGTGATGTCGTCACCGGCCACACCACCGGTGTGGAAGGTACGCATCGTCAGCTGGGTACCGGGCTCACCGATGGACTGGGCGGCGATGATGCCGACCGCCTCACCGATGTCGACCAGCTTGCCGGTGGCGAGCGAACGGCCGTAGCACATCGCGCAGGTGCCGACGGCGGACTCGCAGGTCAGGACCGAGCGGGTCTTGACCTCCTCGACGCCGTGCTTGACCAGCTCGTCGATGAGCACGTCACCGAGGTCGGTACCGGCCGGGGCCAGCACCTTGCCGTCGACGACGATGTCCTCGGCGAGGCAGCGCGCGTACACGGACGTCTCGACGTCGTCCGCCTTACGCAGCACGCCGTCCGCACCGCGCTCCGCGATGTGGAGCTTGAGGCCACGCTCAGTGCCGCAGTCCTCCTCGCGGATGATGACGTCCTGCGAGACGTCGACCAGACGACGGGTGAGGTAACCCGAGTCGGCGGTACGAAGGGCGGTGTCCGCCAGACCCTTACGGGCACCGTGCGTGGAGATGAAGTACTCCAGCACGGACAGACCCTCACGGAACGACGCCTTGATGGGCCGCGGGATCGTCTCGTTCTTCGCGTTCGACACCAGACCACGCATACCGGCGATCTGACGCATCTGCATCATGTTGCCTCGTGCACCCGAGTTCACCATCATGAAGATCGGGTTGGTCTTCGGGAAGTTCTCGTTCATCGCCTCGGCGACCTCGTTGGTCGCCTTGGTCCAGATCGCGATGAGCTCCTGCGTGCGCTCGTCCTTGGTGATCAGACCGCGCTCGTACTGCTTCTGGACCTTCTCGTCCTGCGCCTCGTAGCCCTTGACGATCTCCTTCTTCGCCTCGGGAACGACGACGTCGGAGATGGCGACGGTGACGCCGGAACGGGTGGCCCAGTAGAAGCCGGACGCCTTCAGGTTGTCGAGCGTCGCCGCCACGATGACCTTCGGGTAGCGCTCGGCGAGGTCGTTGACGATCTCGGAGAGCTGCTTCTTGCCGACCTCGTAGTCGACGAACGGGTAGTCCTCGGGCAGCAGCTCGTTGAAGAGCGCGCGGCCCAGGGTCGTGTTCAGACGGAACGAGTCACCCTGCTGCCACTCCGGCTCGCCCTCCTCGCGGGCCGGCGGGGTCCAGCCGCGCGGCGGGATGGTGCCCACCGGGAAGCGGATGTCCACGCGCGACTGCAGCGAGAGCTCGCCGGCGTCGAACGCCATGATCGCCTCGGCCACGGACGCGAACGAGCGGCCCTCGCCCTTGACGTCACGCATCTCGCCGTCGGTGGTGAGGAAGAACAGACCGAGGACCATGTCCTGGGTCGGCATCGTCACCGGACGGCCGTCGGCCGGCTTGAGGATGTTGTTCGAGGACAGCATCAGGATGCGGGCCTCGGCCTGCGCCTCCGCGGACAGCGGCAGGTGCACGGCCATCTGGTCACCGTCGAAGTCCGCGTTGAACGCGGTGCAGACGAGCGGGTGGATCTGGATGGCCTTGCCCTCGACCAGCTGCGGCTCGAAGGCCTGGATGCCGAGGCGGTGCAGGGTGGGAGCACGGTTCAGCAGGACCGGGTGCTCGGCGATGACCTCTTCGAGGACGTCGTACACGACCGTGCGGCCGCGCTCCACCATGCGCTTGGCGCTCTTGATGTTCTGCGCGTGGTTCAGGTCGACCAGGCGCTTCATCACGAACGGCTTGAACAGCTCCAGCGCCATCGCCTTCGGCAGACCGCACTGGTGCAGCTTCAGCTGCGGACCGACGACGATCACGGAACGCGCCGAGTAGTCGACACGCTTGCCGAGCAGGTTCTGACGGAAACGGCCCTGCTTACCCTTCAGCATGTCGCTGAGGGACTTCAGCGGGCGGTTGCCGGGACCGGTCACCGGACGGCCGCGACGGCCGTTGTCGAAGAGGGCGTCAACGGCCTCCTGAAGCATGCGCTTCTCGTTGTTGACGATGATCTCCGGGGCACCGAGGTCCAGGAGCCTCTTCAGACGGTTGTTGCGGTTGATGACACGGCGGTACAGGTCGTTCAGGTCGGAGGTCGCGAAGCGGCCACCGTCCAGCTGCACCATCGGACGCAGGTCCGGCGGGATGACCGGGACGCAGTCCAGGACCATGCCCTTGGGGCTGTTGGACGTCTGCAGGAACGCGGAGACGACCTTCAGGCGCTTGAGGGCACGGGTCTTCTTCTGGCCCTTGCCGGTGCGGATGATCTCGCGGAGCCGCTCGGCCTCCTCCTCCAGGTCGAAGGACTCCAGGCGCTTCTGCAGCGCCGCGGCACCCATCGAGCCGTCGAAGTACGTGCCGAAGCGGTCACGCAGCTCGCGGTAGAGCAGCTCGTCGCCCTCGAGGTCCTGGACCTTGAGGTTCTTGAACCGGTTCCACACCTCGTCGAGGCGGTCGATCTCGCGCTGCGCGCGGTCGCGCAGCTGCTTCATCTCGCGCTCGGCACCCTCGCGCACCTTGCGGCGCACGTCGGCCTTGGCGCCCTCGGCCTCCAGCTCGGCCAGGTCGGCCTCGAGCTTCTTGGCGCGGGCCTCCAGGTCGGCGTCGCGGCGGTTCTCGATCTGCTGGCGCTCGACCGAGACATGCGCCTCCAGGGAGGGCAGGTCGCGGGTACGGCGCTCCTCGTCGACGTACGTGATCATGTACGCGGCGAAGTAGATGACCTTCTCGAGGTCCTTCGGCGCCAGGTCCAGCAGGTAGCCGAGGCGCGAGGGGACACCCTTGAAGTACCAGATGTGCGTGACGGGCGCGGCCAGCTCGATGTGGCCCATCCGCTCACGGCGCACCTTGGCGCGCGTGACCTCGACGCCACAGCGCTCGCAGATGATGCCCTTGAAGCGGACGCGCTTGTACTTGCCGCAGTAGCACTCCCAGTCCCGGGTGGGGCCGAAGATCTTCTCGCAGAAGAGTCCGTCCTTCTCGGGCTTGAGGGTGCGGTAGTTGATGGTCTCGGGCTTCTTGACCTCGCCGTGGCTCCACTGACGGATGTCGTCAGCGGTGGCCAGGCCGATCCGGAGCTCGTCGAAGAAGTTGACGTCGAGCACTATGCGTCAATCCCTCTCAGGGTCGTAAGTCTGTGGTCTGAAACGGGGGCCTGGGGGTCGGCGGGGCCCTTAAGGGTGAGGGCCCCGCCGGACTCCCGTCAGACCTCTTCGACGCTGCTCGGCTCGCGCCGGGACAGGTCGATGCCGAGCTCCTCCGCAGCGCGGAAGACATCCTCGTCGGTGTCACGCATCTCGATGGACATACCGTCGCTGGACAGCACCTCCACGTTCAGGCAGAGCGACTGCATCTCCTTGATGAGGACCTTGAAGGACTCGGGGATGCCGGGCTCGGGGATGTTCTCGCCCTTGACGATGGCCTCGTAGACCTTCACGCGGCCGGTGACGTCGTCGGACTTGATGGTCAGCAGCTCCTGGAGGGCGTACGCGGCGCCGTAGGCCTCGAGGGCCCACACCTCCATCTCGCCGAACCGCTGGCCACCGAACTGGGCCTTACCACCCAGCGGCTGCTGGGTGATCATCGAGTACGGACCGGTCGAGCGGGCGTGCAGCTTGTCGTCGACCAGGTGGTGCAGCTTCAGGATGTACATGTAGCCGACCGAGATCGGGTCCGGGAACGGCTCACCGGAGCGGCCGTCGAACAGCCGCGCCTTGCCGGACGGGAGCACCATGCGCTCGCCGTCGCGGTTCGGGATGGTGTGCTGCAGCAGACCCGCCAGCTCGTCCTCGCGGGCACCGTCGAAGACCGGGGTGGCGACGTTGGTGCGCGGGGCAACCTGGTCGGCGCCGATGGCCTGCAGGCGCTGGGCCCACTCGTCCGCGAGGCCGGAGACGTCCCAGCCGCGGCTGGCGAGCCAGCCGAGGTGGATCTCCAGGACCTGTCCCGGGTTCATTCGGGACGGCACACCCAGCGGGTTGAGGATGATGTCGACCGGAGTTCCGTCCTCGAGGAACGGCATGTCCTCGATGGGCAGGATCTTGGAGATGACACCCTTGTTGCCGTGACGGCCGGCGAGCTTGTCACCGTCGGTGATCTTGCGCTTCTGCGCGACGTAGACGCGGACCAGCTGGTTCACGCCCGGCGGCAGCTCGTCGCCCTCCTCGCGGTCGAAGACGCGCACGCCGATGACCTTGCCGGTCTCGCCGTGCGGCACCTTCAGCGAGGTGTCACGGACCTCACGGGCCTTCTCACCGAAGATCGCGCGGAGCAGGCGCTCCTCGGGGGTCAGCTCGGTCTCACCCTTCGGGGTGACCTTGCCGACGAGGATGTCACCGGCGATGACCTCGGCACCGATGCGGATGATGCCGCGCTCGTCGAGGTCGGCGAGGACCTCCTCGGAGACGTTCGGGATGTCCCGGGTGATCTCCTCGGGGCCGAGCTTGGTGTCACGGGCGTCGACCTCGTGCTCCTCGATGTGGATCGAGGAGAGGACGTCGTCCTGCACGAGGCGCTGCGACAGGATGATCGCGTCCTCGTAGTTGTGACCCTCCCACGGCATGAACGCCACGAGCAGGTTCTTGCCGAGGGCCATCTCGCCGTTCTGGGTGGCCGGGCCGTCGGCCAGGACCTGGCCGGTGACGACGCGGTCGCCCTCGTTGACGATGACCTTCTGGTTGACCGAGGTGCCCTGGTTGGACCGGGAGAACTTGGCCAGGCGGTACGTGATGTACGTGCCGTCGTCGTTGGCGGTGGTGATGTAGTCCGCGGAGACCTCCTGGACCACACCGTCCTTCTCGGCCTTGACCACGTCGCCGGCGTCGACCGCGGAGCGGTACTCCATGCCGGTGCCGACGAGCGGCGCCTCGGACTTAATCAGCGGCACGGCCTGACGCATCATGTTCGCGCCCATGAGGGCACGGTTGGCGTCGTCGTGCTCGAGGAAGGGGATCATGGCGGTCGCGACCGACACCATCTGGCGCGGCGAGACGTCCATGTAGTCCACGTCCTCGGGGGCGACGTAGTCGACCTCGCCGCCACGGCGGCGGACCAGCACGCGGGCCTCGGCGAAGCGGAGCTCGTCGGTCAGCGGCGCGTTGGCCTGCGCGATGACGAAGCGGTCCTCCTCGTCGGCGGTCAGGTAGTCCACCTCGTCGGTGACCACACCCTGCTCGTCGACCTTGCGGTACGGGGTCTCGATGAAACCGAACGCGTTGACCCGGCCGTAGGAGGCGAGCGAGCCGATCAGACCGATGTTCGGGCCTTCCGGCGTCTCGATCGGGCACATGCGGCCGTAGTGCGAGGGGTGCACGTCACGGACCTCGAAGCCGGCCCGCTCACGGGAGAGACCACCCGGGCCGAGGGCGTTCAGACGACGCTTGTGCGTCAGCCCCGACAGCGGGTTGTTCTGGTCCATGAACTGGGACAGCTGCGAGGTGCCGAAGAACTCCTTGATCGACGCCACGACCGGGCGGATGTTGATCAGGGTCTGCGGCGTGATCGCCTCGACGTCCTGGGTGGTCATGCGCTCGCGCACGACGCGCTCCATACGGGCGAGACCCGTACGGACCTGGTTCTGGATCAGCTCGCCGACGCTGCGGATACGACGGTTGCCGAAGTGGTCGATGTCGTCGGTCTCGACCATGATCGAGCGGCCGGACTCGCCGGTCGTCTCGGTCTCGCCGGCGTGCAGCTTCACCAGGTACTTGATGGTGGCGATGATGTCGTCGGTGGTGAGCACACCGGCGTCCAGCGGCTCGTCCGCACCGAGCTTCTTGTTGACCTTGTAGCGGCCGACCTTGGCGAGGTCGTAGCGCTTGGGGTTGAAGTAGAGGTTCTCCAGCAGCGTCTGCGCGGCCTCACGCGTGGGGGGCTCGCCCGGACGCAGCTTGCGGTAGATGTCGAGCAGCGCGTCGTCCTGGCCCTGGGTGTGGTCCTTCTCCAGGGTGGCGCGCATGGACTCGTACTCGCCGAACTCCTCGAGGATCTGCTCGGTCGTCCAGCCGAGCGCCTTCAGCAGCACGGTGACCGACTGCTTGCGCTTGCGGTCGATACGCACACCGACCATGTCGCGCTTGTCGATCTCCATCTCCAGCCAGGCACCCCGGGACGGGATGATCTTGGCGGAGAAGATGTCCTTGTCGGACGTCTTGTCGATGGTGGAGTCGAAGTAGACACCGGGGGAACGGACCAGCTGGGACACCACGACACGCTCGGTGCCGTTGATGACGAAGGTGCCCTTGTTCGTCATGAGCGGGAAATCGCCCATGAAGACCGTCTGGGACTTGATCTCACCGGTCTCGTTGTTGGTGAACTCCGCGGTGACGAAGAGCGGGGCGGCGTACGTGAAGTCGCGCTCCTTGCACTCGTCGATGGAGTTCTTCGGCGGCTCGAAGCGGTGGTCCCGGAACGTCAGGGACATCGACCCGGAGAAGTCCTCGATGGGGGAGATCTCCTCGAAGATCTCCTCCAGACCGGACTTGGTGGGGACGTCCTGACCGTTCTCCAGAGCCTCCTCGACCCGACTCTGCCAGGCGGTGTTGCCGAGCAGCCAGTCGAAGCTCTCGGTCTGCAGCGCGAGCAGGTTCGGAACCTCGAGAGGCTCCTTGATCTTTGCAAAGGAGATGCGCAGCGGGGCGGTGCTGGCGCCGTTGTTCATATTCGCGGTCGAGGCATTGCGCGAGGCGGCCAAGAGGGGGTCCTTCCGAGGGCTCGGACTCACTACGCGCGTACCGGCCCCTCACCCGTACACAGAGACAGAAACCCCAGGTCAAGGGAGCTTTTGTCGTCAGTGCTCGAGTGAGGGCAGACCCCTGGTGACGGGCAGGGGACAGCTAACAGGCAGCGCAAAGGGTCAGTGTAGCCACTTGGCACACTGATGTCCAGTGCGGGTTTGTCGAGACCCTCGCTGTGCTCACCACTCTTGTCAACGCCCTCGGCATGCTGCCCTCAACGCACGTTGATACTGCCCTCTTCGCCGTCGATCCATGCCTCGGATTCGGATCCTTGTGACGACGCGTCCTGAGAATTGCGCGCTGCGTGCGGTTCGTCAAGGGCTCCCTTGCGGGAACCGGGGATCCGGAGACACGGCGAAGATCACCTTACCCCTCACGAACACAGGTGCAAGGCAGCCCAGGCCGGGCTCCGGGGAACGCCGAAGGGCGACCACCCGGATGGATGATCGCCCTTCGGTGCGTTCGCGTTACAGCCCTACGGGACTGATTTCAGCGCGCGGCCGGGTCCTGCGGTGCGTGCGGGACCCGGAAGGTGTTACTTGACCTCGACGGAGGCGCCGGCGGCCTTGAGGGACTCGGCGGCCTTGTCGGCGGCTTCCTTGTTGACCTTCTCGAGGACCGGCTTCGGGGTGCCGTCGACGAGGTCCTTGGCCTCCTTCAGACCCAGGGAGGTCAGCTCACGCACGACCTTGATGACCTGGATCTTCTTGTCGCCGGCGCCGGTGAGGATGACGTCGAACTCGTCCTTCTCCTCCTCGGCCTCGGCCGGGGCGGCCGGACCGGCCGGACCGGCAACGGCGACCGCGGCGGCGGCGGTGACGTCGAACTTCTCCTCGAAGGCCTTCACGAACTCGGAGAGCTCGATGAGGGTCATCTCCTCGAACTGCGCGAGCAGGTCTTCCTGGCTGAGCTTCGCCATGATGGGCGATCCTTCCACTCAAATCGGCAGGTGCCGGATGTACTGGATGTGGCGGGCGTACGTCGGCCCGCTGCGACCCGTGCCGTCGGCGCGGGTCAGAAAGCGAGCCGAATTACTCGGCACCGCCCTGCTCGGCCTGCTTGGCGCGCAGCGCGTCCACGGTACGGACGAGCTTCGACGGCAGCGCCTGGAAGAGCTGAGCAGCCTGGGACTGCTTGCCCTTGAAGGCACCGGCCAGCTTGCTGAGCAGAACCTCGCGGGACTCGAGGTCCGCAAGCTTCTTGATCTCGTCGGCGGAGAGGGCCTTGCCCTCGAGGACACCGCCCTTGATGACGAGATTGGGGTTGTCCTTGGCGAAGTCACGCAGACCCTTCGCCGACTCCACCGGGTCACCGGTGACGAAGGCGACGGCCGTCGGGCCAGCGAAGAGCTGGTCCTCCAGCGTGATCCCGGCCTCCTTGGCCGCAATCTTGGTCAGCGTGTTCTTCACCACGGCGTACTGGGCGTTCTCACCGAGCGACCGGCGCAGCGTCTTGAGCTGCGCCACGGTGAGACCGCGGTACTCGGTCAGCACGGCGGCGTTGGAGCTGCGGAACTTGTCCGTCAGCTCCGCAACCGCGGCAGCCTTGTCGGGCCTCGCCATAGAGCCTCGGCCTCCTTCCGGGTGATTCGGACCGCGCGGACCCGAAGGAGGACTGGGAAAAACGAAACGCCCCGGCGCAGGCGCACGGGGCGGACTCGACCGGCCGCACACGCGCTCAGCGCGCGCACTCCGGGAGTTCTTCCACTGTCACCTGCGCGGGTCGCCCACTTTTCAGCGGATCCTTCGGCCACCGCACCCTCGTTCGAGCGTGCGACAACGACCAGCGGTCTTTGGCTTCCGTGGAAGAGTACGGGACGGCCCCCCGCCCAGGCAAATCGGGTCAGGACGTCGTCATGCTCGTGCCGCTGCCCGTCGCGGTGCCGTTGGGCAGGCCGCTGGACTTCATGAGCTTGGCGAAGTCCAGCGTGTCGGAGGCCGGCGGGGCCTCGGTGGTGACCGGGACGCCGTAGTCGCTGTAGTAGGCGGTGTTGACCATCTCGCCCTTGGCCGTGGCGCCCTTCTCGATCTTCTTCACGAGCAGGTTCTGGTCGTTGAGCCAGATGTCGACGGTCTCGGTGGTGATGCCCGCCTGGTCGAGCTGCTTCTTCAGGGCGGCCAGCTGGTCCGCGCTGATGTTGCTGTTCCTGCCCGCGAGGTCGGCGACGTTCACCGTGCCCGAGTAGTGCCGGGTGTGTACGCCGGAGACCGTCTCCTCGCCCACCTTCTTGACATCACCGGAGGCCAGCAGCAGCTTCACGGACTGGTTCGGCGTGGCGGTGCGGACCTGGTCCTTCAGGTACGCCCCGGAGGCACCGCTGACCTGGGCGAGGAGGTCGTACGAGTACTTGATCCAGTGCTTGCCGCCCAGGCGCTCGGCGGACGCGCCGCCCAGGTTCGCGTAGTAGGCGTCCGGCAGGTAGCGGGCCTGCAGCGACGGCGCCGCACCGACCTTGTGCATGGCCTCGGCGATCTTGCCGCCGGTGTAGGTGATGGTGAGGCTGCCGGTGAGGCCGTTGCCCCAGCGCATGGTGCCGTTTCCCGACATCGACATCACGTCGCCGACGACCATGGTGGAGCGCACCTTCGCCGAGTCCGCCTTGTCGGTGGACTGCTCGGCGGTGCGCAGCACGGCCGCGATGGGGCTGATGTGGATCGTCTCGCCGCCGGCGGCCTTGTCCCCCTTGCCGGAGCCTGAGGAGGAGCCGCAGGCTGCCACGGAGGTCAGCGCGGCGACCACCGCTACGGAAAGGGCCGTGCGGCGAACGGTCGTGCTCTTCATCTGGTCCCACCCCTGTTGCGAGTCGTTGTGCCCGGCACGGTAGTCCAGGGCACTGACAGTCATTCGAAAGGCCGTACAAAGTAAGGCCGTACGAAGAAAGGACGGACCCCGCACCTCGAAGGTTGCAGGGCCCGCCCTTGCTCACGCGTACCTGACGCGGCTACCGGGGTGAGCGGACGGCTCAGACGGCGGCCGGGTCCTCCTCGACGAGGAGGTTGCGGGTGCGGTTGGGGTCGACCGGAATGCCGGGGCCCATCGTGGTGGTGATGGCGGCCTTCTTGAGGTAGCGACCCTTGGCGGCGGACGGCTTCAGACGGAGGATCTCCTCCAGCGCCGCGCCGTAGTTCTCCACCAGCTTGGCGTCGTCGAAGGACGCCTTGCCGATGATGAAGTGCAGGTTCGAGTGCTTGTCGACGCGGAACTCGATCTTGCCGCCCTTGATGTCGGTGACGGCCTTGGCGACGTCGGGGGTGACGGTGCCGGTCTTCGGGTTCGGCATCAGACCACGCGGGCCGAGGACGCGGCCGAGGCGGCCGACCTTGCCCATGAGGTCCGGGGTGGCGACGACGGCGTCGAAGTCCAGGCGGCCCTTCGAGACCTCGTCGATCAGCTCGTCGGCACCGACGATGTCGGCGCCCGCGGCACGCGCGGCCTCGGCACGGTCACCGGTCGCGAAGACCAGGACCCGGGCGGTCTTACCGGTGCCGTGCGGAAGGTTCACGGTGCCACGGACCATCTGGTCGGCCTTGCGCGGGTCGACACCCAGACGGAAGGCGACCTCGACGGTGGCGTCGAACTTGGTCGTGGAGGTCTCCTTGGCGAGACGGACGGCCTCGAGCGGGGCGTACAGCTTCTCCCGGTCGACCTTGGCGTCCGCAGCGCGGAGAGCCTTGCTGCGCTTGCTCACAACTTGCTCCTGTGTGTTCTGAAAGGAGTCGTGGTCCCTGGGCCGAGCAGGCCCTGCCACGTGCGGCCGAGGCCGCATGACTGCTGGGGGGTTGAGGTCAGCCCTCGACCGTGATGCCCATGGAACGGGCGGTACCGGCGATGATCTTCGACGCGGCGTCCAGGTCGTTGGCGTTGAGGTCGGGCATCTTGGTCTGGGCGATCTCGCGGACCTGCGCCTCGGTGATCTTGGCGACCTTGGTCTTGTGCGGCTCGCCGGAGCCCTTCTCGACACCAGCGGCCTTGAGGATCATCTTCGCGGCCGGCGGCGTCTTGGTGACGAAGGTGAAGGAGCGGTCCTCGTAGACCGTGATCTCCACCGGGATCACCCAGCCACGCTGCGACTCGGTCGCGGCGTTGTACGCCTTGCAGAACTCCATGATGTTGACGCCGTGCTGACCCAGCGCGGGGCCGACCGGCGGGGCCGGGTTCGCCGCACCGGCGTTGATCTGGAGCTTGATGAGCCCCGTGACCTTCTTCTTCTTGGGAGGCATAGCTCTCCGGGTCCTTTCATTCGGGTCCATGCCCGCGCGAGGATCGCGATCCTGACGCAGGCATACCGCACAACGATAACGGGTATAGATGCGCGGCCAAAAACCGAGCAGGTCAGACCGGCTGAGACAGCCCGCCTGACCTGCGCGGAAGAGCGACGTCCAGAAATGGACTAGTTCTTCTGGATCTGGTCGAAGGAGAGCTCGACCGGCGTCTCGCGGCCGAAGATCTCCACCAGGCCCTTGACCTTCTTCGAGTCGGGGTTGATCTCGTTGATGGTCGCCTGCAGCGTGGCGAACGGGCCGTCGGTGACGGTGACCGAGTCGCCGACCTCGAAGTCCAGCACCTGGACCTCGACCTTGCGCTGCGGGGCGGGCTTGCCCTCGGCCTCGGCGGCCTCGCGGGCGGCCTTCTCCTCGGCCTCCGGGGCGAGCATCTTGACGATCTCGTCCAGGGTCAGCGGGTACGGGTCGTAGGCGTTGCCGACGAAGCCGGTGACGCCGGGGGTGTTGCGGACGACACCCCAGGACTCGTTGGTCAGGTCCATGCGGACCAGGACGTAACCCGGCAGCTTGTTCTGCTTGATCGTCTTGCGGTCGCCGTTCTTGATCTGGACGACCTCTTCCTGCGGCACCTCGGCCTGGAAGATGTAGTCCTCGACGTTCAGCGAGACGGCGCGCTGCTCCAGGTTGGTCTTCACGCGGTTCTCGTAGCCGGCGTAGGTGTGGATGACGTACCACTCGCCGGGCAGGGAGCGCAGTTCCTCGCGCAGGGCCTCGACGGGGTCGACGGGCTCGGCCGGCTCTTCCTCGGCGGCCTCGGCGGCGGCCTCCTCGGCAGCCTCGCCGGCCTCCTCGTCCTCGTCCTCGACGTTCAGGGCAGCCTCTTCGGCCGGCTCCCCCGCCTCGGCCTCGGCAGCCTCGAACTCGTCCTGCTCGTCCGCGCCCTCGACGATGTCGAGCTCGTCGTCCACCATCTCGGCAGCGGTCCCGCGAGGCTCGGTGGCGTCGTCGTTCAGGTTCGGGTCAGACACGATGGCTGCTTCTTCCTGGATACATAGGGGTGGAACATGCGAAAACGGGCGCCGGTGCCACGGCGCCCTTCGCTCTTGGCTCAGCCGAAGACGTACTTGGCCGCGTGGTTGAGCCCATAGTCAATCACGGTCACCAGCGCGATCATGATGGCGACGAAGAAGATCACCACGGTGGTGTACGACGTCAGCTGGTTGCGCGTCGGCCAGACGACCTTGCGGAGCTCCGCGATGACCTGGCGGTAGAAGGTGGCCAGGCGCTTCAGCGGGCCCTTCTTGGCGCGCTTGCCGCCCTTGCGTGTCTTCTTCGACTCGAGTGCCTCGTCCTGGGCATCAGGCGTGTCGATGGAGCCCACGGCGTCCGTCATTGTCCTCACCTGGTCCCGGGTCGTGGCCGTGCCGCGCCCGGTTTCTGAGCCGCACGGCGGTGCAATGCTGTACGTACATGCGCACACATCCTGGCGGTGTGTGTAGCAGGGCCGGAGGGACTTGAACCCCCAACCGCCGGTTTTGGAGACCGGTGCTCTACCAATTGAGCTACGACCCTTTGTGTGTCCCCCAACGTACCGCATCCGGCCGGGTGCGGGGTGTGCACCGGTTTCGGCGGCGGCTTCTGAAGGCCAACGAGGTGAGAGTGTACGTGGTCCGCGGCCCGGCGTCGAACAGAAAGCGCCCGTCCGGGGCCTGTTGACCAAAGATCGTCCTGGCCGGGGACCGGATTCGGACCCGTGTTCACGCATCGACCCCTGGTTGTTCAGTCCGTGAAACCCGTGTGCCGGGGACATTTCCGGTCTGGAACGATGGGCTCCATGAGCGCTGCAACCCCACCCACCGAGCGCCGGGTCTCCGCCCGAGTCGGCGCGATCTCCGAGTCCGCCACCCTCGCCGTGGACGCCAAGGCCAAGGCCCTGAAGGCCGCCGGGCGTCCGGTGATCGGCTTCGGCGCCGGCGAGCCCGACTTCCCGACCCCGGACTACATCGTCGAGGCGGCCGTAGAGGCCTGCAAGAACCCCAAGTACCACCGCTACACGCCGGCCGGCGGCCTGCCCGAGCTGAAGGCCGCGATCGCCGCGAAGACGCTGCGCGACTCCGGCTGGGAGCCCGACGTCTCGCAGATCCTCGTCACCAACGGCGGCAAGCAGGCCATCTACGAGGCGTTCGCCGCGATCCTCGACCCGGGCGACGAGGTCATCGTCCCGGCGCCGTACTGGACGACGTACCCGGAGTCGATCCGCCTGGCCGGGGGTGTCCCGGTGGAGGTCGTGGCCGACGAGACCACCGGCTACCGCGTCTCGGTCGAGCAGCTGGAGGCGGCGCGCACGGAGAAGACCAAGGTCGTGCTCTTCGTCTCCCCGTCCAACCCGACCGGCGCGGTGTACTCCGAGGCCGAGACCGAGGCGATCGGCCGCTGGGCCGTCGAGCACGGTCTGTGGGTGCTGACCGACGAGATCTACGAGCACCTGGTCTACGGCGACGCGGCCTCCGTGTCGCTGCCGGCGCTGCTGCCCGAGCTGCGCGACAAGTGCATCGTGGTCAACGGTGTCGCGAAGACGTACGCCATGACCGGCTGGCGCGTGGGCTGGGTCATCGGCCCGAAGGACGTCGTCAAGGCCGCGACCAACCTGCAGTCGCACGCCACCTCCAACGTCTCCAACGTGGCGCAGGTGGCCGCCCTGGCCGCCGTCTCGGGTGACCTCGAGGCCGTGGCGAGGATGCGCGAGGCCTTCGACCGGCGCCGCAGGACCATCGTGCGGATGCTCAACGAGATCGACGGCGTGGTCTGCCCCGAGCCCGAGGGCGCCTTCTACGCCTACCCGTCGGTCAAGGCGCTGCTCGGCAAGGAGATCCGGGGCAAGCGCCCGCAGGACACGGTCGAGCTGGCCGCGCTGATCCTGGAGGAGGCCGAGGTCGCGGTCGTCCCGGGCGAGGCCTTCGGCACGCCGGGTTATCTGCGGCTGTCGTACGCGCTGGGCGACGAGGACCTCGTCGAGGGCGTGAGCCGCATCCAGAAGCTGCTGGCGGAGGCCAAGGCCTGAGCAGTCCAGCTTTGGACAACCGAGCGGTCCATTTTTGGACAGGGGCACCCGGGAACCTTCCCGGGTGCCCCCGTTCGTTTGTGCGAGCAAGACCACGTACGGGGAAACGGCTACCGGTACGGCAGGGACGTACGGCAGGATCTGGGAATGGAGCGTGTACGTGATCTCTCTGAGCTGCCGAAAGCCCATCTGCACCTGCACTTCACCGGTTCGATGCGGCCGGGGACCGTCCTGGAACTGGCCGACAAGCACGGCGTACGTCTGCCCGAGGCCCTGACGGACGCACTGACCAGCGGCGAACCGCCGAAGCTGCGGGCCACCGACGAGCGGGGCTGGTTCCGTTTCCAGCGGCTCTACGACGCGGCGCGCTCCTGCCTGCGGGAACCGGAGGACATCCAGCGCCTGGTCCGGGAGGCCGCCGAGGAGGACCTGAAGGACGGCTCGGGCTGGCTGGAGATCCAGGTGGACCCGACGTCGTACGCGCCCCGGCTGGGCGGTCTGATCCCCGCACTGGAGATCATCCTGGACGCCGTGGACACGACCTCCCGGGAGACCGGGCTCGACATGCGCGTGCTGGTCGCCGCCAACCGCATGAAGCACCCTCTGGACGCCCGTACCCTGGCCCGCCTCGCGGTGCGGTACGCGGACCGGGGCGTGGTCGGTTTCGGGCTCTCCAACGACGAGCGGCGGGGCATGGCGCGGGACTTCGACCGGGCCTTCCACATCGCGCGCGAGGGCGGCCTGCTGTCGGCCCCGCACGGCGGCGAGCTGACCGGCCCGGCGTCGGTGCGCGACTGCCTGGACGACCTGCACGCCTCGCGAATCGGCCACGGGGTGCGCGCGGCGGAGGACCCGCGGCTGCTGAAGCGGCTGGCGGACCGGCAGGTGACCTGCGAGGTGTGCCCGGCGTCGAACGTGGCGCTCGGCGTGTACGAGAAGCCCGAGGACGTCCCGCTGCGGACCCTCTTCGAGGCGGGCGTTCCGATGGCCCTCGGCGCCGACGACCCGCTGCTGTTCGGCTCCCGGCTGGCCGCCCAGTACGAGATCGCCCGGCACGCGCACGGCTTCTCGGACGCCGAGCTCGCCGAGCTGGCCCGGCAGTCGGTACGGGGTTCGGCCGCCCCGGAGGACGTCAGGGCGCGGCTGCTGGCCGGCGTGGACGACTGGCTGGCCCGCCCGGCCGTCTGAAGTGGGCGTAGGGCGGGTAGGGCTTGAAACAGACCAGGACGTCGATGGAGTGCCCGCCGCCGGGCGGCTGGAGCAGGGCCGGGAGCTCCGCCATCAGCGTGGCGTGTCCCTTGGCGACGTTCTTCCGGTACGGCCCGTTGCCGGCCGCGTGGGCGAACCAGGTGGCCGTCTCGGCGAACACGTCCCGGCTGCCGAAGAGGAAGAACGTACGGGCGTGCGTGGCGTGCCGCAGCACGTCCCGGAGGCCGGGCCGCTCCCGGCGCTCGCGCCAGGCGGCGGCGTCCCGCGCGGTGCGCGCCTCGTCGGTGCGGACGGTCAGCGGCGCGCCCCGGCCGAGCCTGCGGCGCAGTTCGGGCCACTGGGCGGGGCGCAGCCCGAGGGTGTGATGGGCGAGGACGAGGTCGACCCGCTCGCCCACGCCCTCGTCGGGCGGGACGCCGTCGCGCAGCGGCACGTGGACGATCGTGTGCCGGGAGTAGGCGGCGAAGGAGAACAGGCCGGCCAGCCGGCTCAGTCCGTCGTGGTCGCCGAGCAGCAGGCCGATGGGTTCGGGTGCGCGCAGCGAGGTGTGGCGCAGGGGCTGCCGGGGCTGGACGACCCGGTGCTCGTGCGGGCCGGTGCGGGGCCGGAACTCGCGCAGCCTCAGCCGCATACGGTCGTGATCGCGGGGGCGTTTGTCATGCCCCCAGCGTGAGGCTCACGCGGAGGCCGGGGCAACGGAGATTCCGCCCAGCAGCGTCCGTGCGAGCCGCGCGGCGAACGCGTCGACCGACGGCCGCTCGCCCGTGTCGGTCGCGTCGTAGGCGAAGGCGCGCTGCGCGCAGGCACCCAGCAGCAGGGAGGCGGCCGCGAAGGTGTCGGCGTCGGCGCGGACACGGCCGACGGCCTGTTCCGCGCGCAGGTAGGCGTCCAGGTCCTGGATGGGCCGGTGCGGGCCGGCGCCGAGGGTGCGCAGGGCGTCGTCGTGGCGCCGTTTGAGCTGGGTCTCGGCGTACAGGGAGGCGGCGATCGGGAAGCTCTGCTCGTAGAAGAGGGCGGCCTGGCGGGCGATCTCGGTGAGGTTGCCCTCCAGGGTGCCCTGTCCCGGTTTCGCGGCGAGGCCGTTGAGGAGGGGCGTGAGCCGGGGCAGCCGCTCGGCGAGCACGCGTACGAACAGGTCTTCCTTGCTGTCGAAGTACTTGTAGAGGGCCGCTTCGGAGCAGCCGGCCGCGCGGGCGATCTCCTTGGTGGTGGCGCGGGCGAGTCCGACGGTGAGCATGAGCTCGTGGGCGGCGTCGAGGATGCGGACACGCGCCGGCTTCGGCTCCATGGGCGTCCAATCGGGCTTGACGAGTGGGTGAGTGCTTACCCACTCTAGAGTGAGCAAGGGTGAGTGAATACTCACCCACCAATCCCGAGTACGGGAGCATTCATGAACCTCACCGTTTTCGGCGCCACCGGCGGCATCGGCCGGGAGATCGTCCGCCAGGCGCTCGGCGCGGGCCACCGGGTGACGGCCGTGGTCCGCGATCCGGCCCGGCTCGACGTCACGGGGGACGCACTGGAGGTCTTCCGCGCCGACCTCACCGACCCCGAGGAGCTGCGCGCCGCCGTCCGGGGCCGGGACGCGGTCCTCTCCGGCCTGGGCGCGCGCAGCCGCAAGGACGCCGGGGTCGCCACCCGGCTGACCCGTACGGTTCTGCGCGCCATGGAGGCGGAGGGCGTACGACGGCTGCTCGTGGTCAGCGCCGGTCCCGTCGGCCCCGCCCCCGAGGACGACGGCGCCCTGGACCGTGCGATGCGCGGCCTGGTGTCGGCCGTCCTGAAGGACGTCTACACCGACCTGCGCGGGATGGAGGCCGAGCTGGCCCGCAGCGGCATGGACTGGACGTCCGTACGGCCGCCGCGCCTGCAGGACAAGCCGCTCACCGGCCGCTACCGCACCGCCGTCGGCGGCTTCCCGCGCAAGGGCCGCTTCATCGCGCGCGCCGACGTGGCGCACGCGATGCTGGCGATGATCGATGACGAGGGGACGGTGAAGCAGGGGGTGGGGGTGGCGTACTAGGCCACCGCCGTTCGTGCCGTCAGAGGCTGACGCCGACCGTCACCGGTTCGTTGACGAGCGTGATCCCGAAGGCCTCACGGACGCCGGCGACCACCTCGCGGGCCAGGGCCAGCAGGTCCTCGGTGGTGGCGGCGCCCCGGTTGGTGAGGGCGAGGGTGTGCTTGGTGGAGATGCGGGCCGGTCCGGTGCCGTAGCCCTTGGTGAAGCCCGCCTTGTCGATCAGCCAGGCCGCGGAGGTCTTCGTACGGCCCTCCCCCGCCGGGTAGGCGGGCGGCTCCACGCCGTCGCCCAGCCGCTCGCGCACGCGCGCGTGGAACGCGGCGAACTGTTCGTCGGTGAGGATCGGGTTGGTGAAAAAGGACCCGGCGGACCAGGTGTCGTGGTCCTCGGGGTCGAGCACCATGCCTTTCCCGGTGCGCAGCTTCAGCACTGTCTCGCGGGCGTCGGCCAGCGGTACCCGGTCTCCCGGTTCGACGCCGAGCGCGCGGGCCGTCTCGGCGTACTTGACGGGCCCGGAGAGCCCGTCGGCGTCCTCCAGCTCGAAGCGGACGCGCAGCACGACATAGCGCTCGGGGTCGGCCTTGAAGCGGCTGTGGCGGTACGAGAAGGCGCACTCCTCGTTCGTCAGCGTGACGGTCTCGCCGGCGCGCCGGTCGTAGGCGATGACCTCGGTGATGGTGGAGGAGACCTCCTGGCCGTAGGCGCCCACGTTCTGGATCGGCGTGGCGCCCGCGGAGCCGGGGATGCCGGCCAGGCACTCGATACCGGCGAGCCCCGCCTCGACCGTGCGGGCGACGGCGTCCGTCCACACCTCGCCGGCCGCGAGCTCCAGCGTCGTGCCGCGCAGCTCGACCCCGCGTGTGGCGATGCGCAGGGCGGTGCCGTCGAACCCCTTGTCGCCGATGACCAGGTTCGATCCGCCGCCGATGACCAGCAGTGGCGTCCCGCTGTCATCGGCCTCACGGACGGCGGCGATCACCTCGGCGTCGGTCACCGCAGTGACCAGCCGCGTCGCTGGACCGCCCAGCCGGAAGGTGGTCAGCGGGGCAAGAGGGGCGTCGTGGAGTACCTGCACGGGCCCAAGACTACGAGACGACTCCGCCGGCACGGGCGACGGTCACGGCACCACGACGGACGCCGGGGGCCCCTTCTTCTGCCTGACGCCGCGGGCCCCTCCTCCTGCCGGACGCCGGGGGCCCTACTTCTGCCGGACGACGGGGGCCCCTACTTCTGCGGGACGACGGGACTCCTCCACCGACGGCGTCGGCCCCGGCCGACGGCAGGGCCGCCCCGGCACGCAGTCGCGTCCTGCTGCCGGAGGCACAACATCCGTAGGAGCGGCGGTTACGACACCGTGGCAGTCGCCGGAGGCCCTCGGCCCCGGGCCGACGGCAGGGCCGCCCCGGCACGGCCGCGGTGCCGCGCCAAGCCTTGGTCCCACGCCGACCGCACCCAGCCGCTCCGCAACCCGCACGCACCGACAGGCACGTACGCGCGTGTGAACGCGTGACATGCGTGCACGCGCGCGTGAACACCTGACAGATGTGCACCGCACGTGAACCACAACACACGTGCACGCGCGCGTGGCTCCCCTCGAAGGCCACGCGCGCGTGGACGGCGTACCGTCTCTGCCGCCGACGGTCTACGTGAGCCGCCGCTCCGCCTCCTCCCAGGTCACCGGCAGTTGGTCGCTGGTGGTCTGCCACGTGGCGAACGCGGAGTCCCGCATCCGGGAGGCCAGCGCGCGGGAGGTGGGCCGGTGGGCACCGGAGTGGGCGAAGGCCTTCAGCGCGTCGGCGGACTCCCAGGCGGACAGCGTCCAGAAGGTCCGCCGCAGGGGCTGTGCCCTGAGGGAGGCCCCGTACGCGCCGGGCGCCCTGCCCACCTGCCGCCACACGGCCGGGGTGCGAACCAGGAAGCGGAGGGCGCCCCACAGGGAGCGGGTCTCGAAGCGCGAGGCGAAGACGTGCACCTCGGTGTCCTGCGGCGGGGTGTTCGGCACGATCCAGGGAAGAGCGGGGAGTGCGGGCATCGCGAACTCCTTGTGACGAGGGTGGCGAGGTGCCGGGCAGGTCTTCAGCGGGCGGTGGCCGCCGGCACCGGAGCCTCGGCGCCAGCGGCCTCCGGGGCCGGGGCGGGCGTCTGCCCGTCCGCTGCGGGGGCGAGGCGGGCGGCGCCGAGCCGGGCCGGGATCACCAGGGCCGCGACCGCGGCGAGGGCGACAACCGCCGAGCCGGTGACCAGGGCCGGCCGCAGGCCGTCGACGAAGCTCTGTGCGCTGTCGTAGCCGCCCTGTGCGGAGAAGATCGACGACATCACGGCGATGCCGAGCGCGCCGCCCACCTCGCGCAGCGCGTTGTTGGCCCCGGAGGCGATGCCCTGTTCCTGCGGGCGGACGCTGGACATCACCAGGTTGGCGGCCGGAGCGAAGTACAGGGCCATGCCGATCCCGCTGATGACCAGGGCGGGCAGCTGGGCGGCGTAGGAGGCGTCCGCGGTGGCGACGGCGGCCATGTAGCCGAGACCGAGGGCCTGCAGGAACAGGCCCGCGGCGACGACCGGTCGGCCGCCGATGCGGTCGGAGAGGATTCCGGCGATCGGCGCGACGAGCATCGGCATGCCGGTCCAGGGCAGCATCCTCAGGCCCGCCTCGGTGGGCGAGTAGCCGAGCACGCCCTGCATGTACTGGCTGAGCAGGAAGATCGAGCCGAACATGCCGACGAACATCAGCAGGCTGGCGGCGTTGATGCCGGAGAAGGCCCGGGACCGGAACAGCCGCATCGGCAGCATGGGGGCGGCCGCGCGGGAGCTGTACAGAACGAACCCGGTCAGCAGCGCGCCCCCGGCGAACAGCGAGGTGAGGACCACGGAGTCGGTCCAGCCGTCGGCGGGGCCGCGGACCAGGCCGTAGACGATCCCGAAGAGGCCGCCGCTGGCGAGCAGGGTGCCGGGGACGTCGAGCCGGGCGCCGGTGCCGTGGGACTCGGCGAGGCGGAGACGGGCGAGCGGCAGGGTGATCAGGCCGAGCGGCACGTTCAGCCAGAAGATCCAGTGCCAGGACACGTGCTCGGTGAGGCTGCCGCCGATGAGCGGTCCGGAGGCGACGGCGAGCCCGTTGACGGCGCCCCAGATGCCGTACATCATCCCGCGCTTGGCGGCGGGCACGGCCGCGGTCAGCAGGGTCAGCGTCAGCGGCATCATCACGGCCGCGCCGACACCCTGGACCGCGCGGGCGGCGATCAGGGAGCCGATGCCGGGGGCCATGGCCGCGGCGGCGGAGGCGCCGGTGAAGACGGCGAGTCCGGCGATGAAGAGCCGGCGGCGCCCGAAGCGGTCGCCGAGCGCCGCGCCGAACATCAGCAGGACGGCGAAGGTGAGCGTGTAGGCGCTCACGGTCCACTCGAGGTCGTCCAGCGCGCCGCCGAGGTCCTTGCGGATGGAGGGCAGGGCGGTGGTGACGACGAGGTTGTCGAGGGCCGCCATGAAGCCGGCGACGCTGGTGATGACGAGGGCCCAGGCGGCGCTTCCGCGCCCCGCGCTCGTCGCGGTCTGCTGTGACATCTCTCCCCCAGAGAGCGATCTCTAGTTAGTTATTGATGACTAACTTTTGTGCGCAAAGAAAGAGGCGGGACAGTCCGCCTCGTTCCGCTACTTCTCCAGTCGGCCGGTGATCCGGGCCGCCGGATACATCCCCTGCCAGACCCGGTGCTCCGGCGGGAACCTCATGGCCGCGAGGGTGTTGATGAGCATTCCGTACGCCAGGAAGGTCGTGGTCCCGTTGTCGTCCGCCCCCAGCGGCAGGTGAACGGTGTCCCAGAGCTTCATCCAGGAGGCCCGTACGGCCTCGCCGAACTCGTGGTCCCCCTCCGCCTCGGCCGCCGCGACCGTGATGTACGTCTGCATCTGCATCTGCAACCTCTCGGGCTGCTCCGTGATCATTCGCACGTAGGCGTTCGCCATGGCGTGCAGGGCCTCCTCGCCCTGCAGCCCCGCGGCCGCCTCCTGGAAGACCCGGCAGGTGTCCTCCACGCAGCGCAGCGACGCGGCCGCGAAGATCGCCTTCTTGCCCGCGAAGAGCCGGAAGAGGTACGGCTGCGACACACCCACGCGGCTCGCGATCGCCTCCGTGGAAGTGCCGTAGTAGCCCTTCTGCGCGAATTCCGCGATCGCCGCGCGAACGACGCTCTCGCGCCGCTCCTCTGCGCTCATCCTGACCATGGGAGGTAAGTTAGTGCTCAATCACTAACTTGGCAAGGCCCTCGTGCGCGGATGTGCGTAAGGGGCGTCCCACCAGGAGGACGCCCCTTACATCACCGTTCCGGTGGAAGCCGTCAGGCCAGCCGTACGACCGCCCGGGACACGCCCAGCACCTTCTGGCCGTCGCTGGTCGCCGTCAGGTCCACGCGTACGGTGTTGTCGTCCAGCTTGGCCGCGACCTTGCCGCTGACCTCGATCAGCGCACCCTTGTCGTCGTTCGGCACGACGACGGGCTTGGTGAAGCGGACGCCGTACTCCACGACCGCGCCGGGGTCCCCGGTCCAGTCGGTGACCACGCGGATCGCCTCGGCCATGGTGAACATGCCGTGCGCGATGACGTCCGGCAGGCCGACCTCCTTGGCGAACTTCTCGTTCCAGTGGATCGGGTTGAAGTCCCCGGAGGCACCCGCGTAGCGCACGAGCGTGGCGCGGGTCACGGGAAAGGTCTGCGCCGGCAGTTCGGTGCCGACCTCGACGTCGTCGTACGCGATCTTCGCCGTCATCAGGTCCTCACGCCCCCTCGGCCGCGCGGGCCACGAGCTTGGTCCAGGCGGTCACGACGTGCTCACCGGCCTCGTCGTGCACCTCACCACGGATGTCCAGGATGTCGTTGCCCGCGAGGGACTTGATCCCCTCGATGCTGGAGGTGACCGTGAGCCGGTCGCCGACCCGCACGGGGCGGCTGTAGGCGAACTTCTGGTCGCCGTGCACCACGCGGCTGTAGTCGAGACCGAGCTGCGGGTCCTCGACGATCTGCCCCGCGGCCGGGAACGTGATGGCGAACACGAACGTCGGCGGGGCGATCACATCGGAATGACCGAACGCCTTCGCGGCCTCCGGGTCCGTGTAGACCGGGTTGGTCTCGCCCACCGCCTCGGCGAACTCGCGGATCTTCTCCCGGCCCACCTCGTAGGGCGCGGTGGGCGGGTAGGTCCGTCCCACGAAGGACTGGTCGAGCGCCATGGCCCGGCACCTCCTGATGTCTGCTGTGATGGCCCCAAATTAGCCGGAATCCACGGCGGGGATCGCGCGGGGGACGGGTGAGTCCCGGCCGCTGAAGCGCGGGTGAAGCCGAAGCCCCGGTGGAGGGGGTGAAACGCCGCGAGGCCGCCCCCTCGGAAGGGGACGGCCTCGCGGACGAGCCTGTTTATCGCGTTTCGCGGTGCGCGGTGTGCGCGTTGCAACGCGGGCAGTGCTTCTTCATCTCAAGACGGTCCGGGTTGTTACGCCGGTTCTTCTTGGTGATGTAGTTCCGCTCCTTGCACTCCACGCAGGCCAGCGTGATCTTCGGGCGGACGTCGGTGGCAGCCACGTGAGTGCTCCTAAGACGAACGGGTGGACTAATTCAACGCAAGAAAGAGTAGCCGATCGAAGGACCGACCCCGCAATCGGCTACTGTGAGTAGCGGTGACCGGACTTGAACCGGTGACACAGCGATTATGAGCCGCTTGCTCTACCGACTGAGCTACACCGCTGCGGTGCGATCGAGTCCCGCCTTTCGACGGGAACCTCTCACACCAGAGCCCCAAAACGGAATCGAACCGTTGACCTTCTCCTTACCATGGAGACGCTCTGCCGACTGAGCTATTGGGGCGAGCGATGAAGACATTACACGGTCCGCCGCCGTTCACCCAAATCCGTATCCGGCAGCCCGCGACCACCCCCGGCCCAGGGCCCGCAGCGACCTCATGGGTCGCAGTGCGGGGGCCGATGAGGCAGTGGGTGATCGCCAAGAGCGGCCGGCCCGGGACGCCTAGTGACAGAAGCGGGGCACGCACGCGTGCGCGTCGCCGGGGGAGAACGAGGGCCGCGCGGGTGGGCGACACGTAGTACCGCGAAGGGCGGACCACACCGGTACGACTATTGCGCTCCTGCGCGCCCGGCACGGCTCGCCACCCTAGGCTCGACTCGCCCGGCGTGATCTTGGGGCCCGGGCCCCGGAGTCTCACACGGGCGCGCCCGAGCCCCCGGCCCCCGACCCTGGAGCGCGATGCCCGACAGCCAGCCGCAGCCCCACCCGCAGTCGAACTCGGGATCCTCGGGCAAGTTCGCCCCGGCCGCTCTGCTGCTGTGCGGGGCGCGGCTCACCGACGGCCGCACGGTGGACGTACGGCTGGGCGGCGGGCGCATCGAGGCGGTGGGCACGGCCGGCAGTCTGGCGCCGGGCCCCACGCGGATGGGCGCCACGCGGACGGGCGCCACGCGCGTGGACCTGAGCGGCTACCTGCTCCTGCCGGCCCCGGCCGAGCCGCACGCCCACGGAGACACCGCGCTGTCCGCCGAGCGCCCCGGCCCGGCGTCGTACACCCCCGAGGACGTCCAGCGCCGGGCGACCGAGGCGGCCCTGCTGCAGCTCGGGCACGGGGCGACGGCGGCACGCGCGCACGTGCGCGTGGGCGATGTGCAGGGGCTCGACGCGCTGGGCGCCGTCCTGCAGGCGCGGCGCTCGCTACGGGGGCTCGCCGAGCTGACGACGGTGGCGATGCCACGGCTGCTGACCGGCGTGGCCGGGGCCGACGGGCTGGCGATGCTGCGCGACGCGCTCAAGATGGGCGCCTCCGTGGTGGGCGGCTGCCCCGACCTGGACCCCGATCCCACGGGCTATGTGGAGACCGTCCTGGAGATCGCCTCCGAGCACGGCTGCCCGGTGGACCTGCACACGGACGCCTCCGACCCCGCCCGGTTGTCCCGGCTCGCTGCCCTGGCCGGGGGACTGCGCCCCGGCGTGACGATCGGACCGTGCGCCGGTCTCGCGCGCCTGCCCACCGAGGCCGCCTGCCGCGCCGCCGACCAGCTCGCGGCGGCCGGTGTGACGGTCGTGTGCCTGCCCCAGGGCGGCTGCTGCGGAACCGACCGCCGGGGCGCCGCTCCGGTACGGCTGCTGCGCGCGGCCGGGGTGCGCGTGTCGGCGGGCAGCGGCGCCCTGCGCGACGCCTCCAACCCCGTGGGCCGCGGTGACCCCCTGGAGGCGGCCTACCTCCTCGCCTCCGCGCACGGCCTGCGCCCGGAGGACGCCTACGACGCCGTCAGCACCTCGGCCCGCGCGACGCTGGGCCTGCCGGAGGTACGCGTGGAGGCCGGCTTCCCCGCCGACCTCCTCGCCGTACGCGGCAACCGCCTGGCCGGCGCCCTGTCCCTGGCCTACAGCCGGATCGTGGTCCATCGCGGCCGGGTGGTGGCCCGCACGAGCGCGGTACGCGAGTACTGCAACTCGGCGGCCACGGCGGAACTCGGGTTGCCGCGACAGGGGCGGGGCGCGTTGTCGTGAGGGGGCGCGCGGTCTCGGGTGGGCGCCGGGGGGCCAGGGCGCGGCGCCTGCAGAGCTGAGAGGCGCGTGGATGGGCGTGCACGTCGGCGCGTACCCGTCCACCTGCCCCCGGCGCGCTCCCGTCCACCTGCGCCCGGCCTGTGGCCGTTCGCGTCGCGCCCGGCGCGGGTCGGCGGGCGCGCGCCCGGCGCGGTCCTGCCACGCCGGTCAACTCGCGCGGCGGATGCGCCCCGTCCGGCGTACGGTCGGTTTCATGCGCATTGTCATCGCTGGTGGTCATGGTCAGATCGCGCTACGGCTGGAGCGCCTGCTCTCCGCGCGCGGGGACGAGGTCGCGGGGATCATCCGCAGGTCCGAACAGGGCGACGATCTGCGGACGGCCGGCGCCGAACCGGTACTGCTCGACCTGGAGTCCGCCTCCGTGGAGGAGGTCGCGGCGCACCTGCAGGGCGCCGACGCGGCGGTCTTCGCGGCCGGAGCGGGCCCGGGCAGCGGGGCGGCCCGCAAGGAGACGGTGGACAGGGGCGCGGCGGTGCTGTTCGCGGACGCGGCCGTTCGCGCGCGCGTGCGCCGATTCCTGGTCGTGTCCTCGATGGGCGCGGATCCCGCTCACCAGGGCGACGGTGTCTTCGACGCCTACTTGCGCGCCAAGGGCGAGGCGGACGCGTACGTCACCCGCCAGGAGGCCCTGGACTGGACGATCCTGCGCCCCGGCTCGCTGACGGACGACGCCGGCACCGGTCAGGTCCGTCTGGAGGCGCACACCGGGCGCGGCGCGATCCCCCGGGACGATGTGGCCGCCGTACTCGCGGAGTTGGTGGACACCCCGGCGACGACCGGCCTGACGCTGGAGCTGATCAGCGGATCGACTCCGGTGTCGGTGGCGGTGAAATCGGTGGCCGGGAACTGAGGCCGGCCACCGGCCGTTGAACGGACGGATCCCGCCACCGGGCCTTCGGTATCGCTGACCTGTCACACCGTCAGATCCTCCCGCCCCGCCCACACACGCGAGCCGGCCCCCTCCGTCTCGTCATGACACTCGTCATGACTCAGAACAGAGGCAACTGCCCGGGAAACTCCGGTACGGCGTACCCGTCCAACGCCGGCTGGACGGCCCCGAGTTGCGCCTGCCGCCGCGACCCGGCGCAGGAGACGAGTTCTCCGTTCTCCCGCGCCCCGGGCGGGTCGTGCCGCGCGTAGCGGCCCGCGACCACGGCGATGTCGCGGTGGCACACAGGACAGGTTCTGCGTCGGGAGGACATGCCGTCAGTGTGCCCGCACCGGCGCCGGTCGGCACGACACCGCGGTCAGGTCCGGGTCTCGGCTTCCCAGCGGTCGGGTCCCACCCCCCGCCAGTCGATCAGCGGCGAGTCGGCCACCTGCTCCGGCTCGATCTCCAGCCCCGCGCGGCGCAGGAACTCCACCAGGTCCCCGACGTTG
Source organism: Streptomyces sp. NPDC001153 (assembly GCF_053598315.1). Lineage (NCBI taxonomy): Bacteria > Bacillati > Actinomycetota > Actinomycetes > Kitasatosporales > Streptomycetaceae > Streptomyces > Streptomyces sp. NPDC001153. Next base: position 24,763 of record NZ_JBSFJZ010000042.1, on the reverse strand, counting down.
TGCGCCAGGCCGAGGATCTCGCCGTCCACCCGGACCCGGCGGCCGCCGGTCGGGGACGGCAGGTGCACGATAATGGGTCGTTTCCCGGCCATGGCTCCAGCATCGTCCGGACCGCCCGGGAACGCACCCGGACCGGTCATTCCAGTATTCCCAGCACGGTGTCGGGGCGGCACAGCGGGCATGCTGCGACACCTCCCTCGGCGAGGGCACGTACGGCCTCGTCCCGGTCGGCCCCTTTGGCGCGCCCGCCGGCGCTCGTACAGCCGCCGACGTGGACGTACACCGCGGTGCGGCCGTTCAGGCCGCGCTCGATCAGCCACTCCGGAGCGGCCTGCCGGGTGGCCAGGCGGCGCTGCCGTTCGGCCTCCCGGCGTTCCTCGTCCGCGATCCACCGGTCCATCAGGGCGAGCTGCCGCACGGCTTCATGTTCGACGACGCGGCGCGCGAAACGCAGCATGTCGAGACGCGTCAGCGGACGATCATCGTTCACACGTTCGATTCTAGTGAAGGGACCGGGAAGTGCGACCAGCGGGAGGCGACCGAACAGGGTTCGCGTGAAAACGGCTCTCCGTCGTCGAGAGGCGTCGAGACGCGGGTCACATCCATTCCTGTCACAGTGCGCGGGGCCGCTCTGTCCAAGAGGGCGTACGCAGAGGGCGTACACACCGGCAACCACCCAGGAGTACACCGTGGAAGCTCGTCTGAACGTCATGGCCGCCCCGGTCGCGGCCAAGGTCATGAAGCACATCATCGCCGCGGGCATGGCCCTCTCCGAGTCGACCGTGCCGGCCTCGACACGCGAACTGATGATGCTCCGCGCCAGCCAGATCAACGGCTGTGCCGGATGCATCGACATGCACACCAAGGAAGCCGCCGCGGCCGGGGAGACCGCCGTACGCCTCCACCTCGTGGCCGCCTGGCGGGAGGCCAAGGTCTTCACCGACGCCGAGCGCGCCGCACTGGAGCTGACGGAGCAGGGCACCCGCATCGCCGACGCGGCCGGCGGCGTCCCGGACGAGGTCTGGGCGAACGCGGCCAAGTACTACGACGAGGACCAACTCGCCGACCTGGTGGCCCAGATCGCCGTCATCAACGCCTTCAACCGCGGAAACGTCATCACCCAGCAGCCCGCCGGTGACTACGAGGCGGGCATGGTCGCCAAGTTCCACTGAGGGTCGACGACGAGAGCCCCGTGACCCGCTCTCGCAGGTCACGGGGCTCTCGTTCCCGTGTGGCGGCGCCAGGATTCGAACCTGGGAAGGCTGAGCCGGCGGATTTACAGCGGGCTCATCTCACGCCGCGCGACCTGCGGCTTTCCACTGCCAGCTCAATACCGGGGAACACCAGGGGGAAACAACCTCAGATCCTGCCGCCCTGTCGAAGGCCATCCTGCCCACCTGGAGCGGTGCGGGGGGGGGGGCGGGGGGGGCGCCCGGCC
>NZ_JBSFJZ010000042.1:0-23315 GCF_053598315.1 Streptomyces sp. NPDC001153 | reverse complement strand
GGTGCGGGACGCCTGCGGGCGTCCCGCACCGCTCGCTGACCCGGACCACGCACTCGGCCTACCGGTAGAAGACCGCTACACCTCCGTGGTGCGAGCAGGCTCCCTGGTGGTGAGCGGCGTACGAGTACGTACCGTCGTTGCAGAGCGCGGTTGCACCGTTCCCGGCGCTGCTGGAAGCACCCGACGAGTTGGAGCCGCCGCTCCCGGACGACCCGCCCGACGAACTCCCGCCGCTCCCCGAACCCGCGGCCGCGGCATGCGCGGTCACGGTCACCGTCACCTTGACCGTCTTCGTCGCCGTCACCGTAGGCGCCGGCTTCGGCTTGGCGGTCTCCGTGGCCGTAGCCGTCGCGGTGACCGTCGCCGTCGGCTTCACCTTGTCCGCCGCCGGCTTCGCGTCAGTCCCGTTGTTTCTGGCCGTGCCGCCGGCACCGACGCCGAGGAAGAAGGCGAGACCGATCGCGGGCAGCACGTACCGCTTCCGCGCCCACCTCGGGGCCGTGCGTATGGGCGGCTGTGGCGGCATGGCGTACGGGTCACTCATGTGTCCCCCCAGGGTGAGTTGAAGGGAAGACCGTAGCGACAGATGTGATGCCGGTGTGAAGATTCCGTGCAGTAGTCACCTATTCGTGATGCGCTCCGGGGTGGCGCACCGGGCCGGGCCGGCCGTACACCGCCCGCGTTGGGGCGGGCCGCGCGAACCCGTCCGCCCGGGAGGGCAGAACGGCACGCTCACCCTGCTCACCGGCTCCCGGACCCCGGCCGCTCTGCGTCGCCTCGGCGTCAGGCGCCTGAAGGCCTGGCTCCGCAACCGCGGCGTCCACAGATGCCCTCCTGCAGGGTCTACGCACGCCCGCCTCGTGCGCCGGCCAACGCGTGCTGGACTCCTGGCTCGCTTCAACGTTGGGTACGTCACCGATCACGGCCACAGCCTGGCACGCGGCACGGACACTTCCGCAGCGGTTTTGCAGACCATCCCGGAGACGTGCCCTGACCTGCCGTTTCCCGCCCCCGAGGTCATCGCCCCGCACCCGTCGCACCGTGAACGGGGCTGCGACCGGGGTGAAGCCCGGTGCAAGTCGGTTCCCGAGGGGCCCCGCTCATATCCGCTGGACTTTCGTTCGACTCCAAGGCGCGAGATCCTGGCACTCCGACTGTGGACCAGCGAAGAAACGCGGAGTCGTACGCATCTCACGCGTCGCAACACCCACCTCATATTGATGCGGCCTTCAGCGCGACGGGCACCGTCGCGACTCCCCGAAGGAGGTCGAGCAATGGCTTTCCCGTCGTACCGTGACCGCACAAGCGCGGCAGCACCGCCGCGGCTCCCCGGCCGGGCCAGGAACGCACGAAGACTGGGCACGGCCGCCGCCGTGACGGCGACGCTTCTGGCGGGCTGTGGCACGAGCACGCCCAAGGCGGCTCCGCACTCCAGCAGCCCCGGCGTCTCCCCGGCGCCGTCCACCGCGTCTTCCCGTTCCCCCTCGTCATTCAGTCCGGACCTCACCACCACCGCCACCGCGTGCACCAACAGCACGAAGCTGGCCGGGTGGTCGAACCACCGGCTGGCCATGCTGACCGTCGCCGTCCCGGTGTCGGAGGCCTCGGTGTCCGACGCCACCTCCGAGGTGAGCGCCGGTGCGGGCGGTGTGCTGCTGTTCGGCAGCAAGGCACCGTCCGACCTCGGCTCCAGGTTGACCACCCTGAAGACGCATGTACCGGGCCATTTGGGCTTGTTGGTGATGACCGACGAGGAGGGCGGTGGCATCCAGCGCATGGCGAACCTCGTCGGTTCCCTGCCCTGGGCCGCCTACATGGGCACGCACTGGACCCCGGCACAGATCCAGCAGAACGTCACCAAGGTCGCGTCCAAGATGGCGGCCGCCCAGGTGAACATGGACCTCGCACCGGTGGTCGACGTCGACGGCAGGAACGTGGCCCCCAGCAAGACCAACCCCGACGGATGGCGTTCCTTCAGCGGCAATACCTCGGTGGTCTCCAAGGACGGTGTCGCGTACATGAACGGGTTGCGCGCCGGAGGTGTGATACCCGTCGTCAAGCACTTCCCGGGCCTCGGCGGCTCGAGTTACAACTCCGACTTCGGCCCCGCCCACACCCTGCCCTGGTCCACCCTGCAGAAGGTGGCCATCCCGCCGTTCACAGCGGCCATCAAGGCCGGCGCCCCGGCCATCATGGTCTCCAACAACACCGTGCCGGGCCTGGGCACCAATCCGGCGAGCCTGTCCCCCACCGCCATCAGCTCCGAACTGCGCGGCAAGCTCGGCTTCAAGGGGCTCGTGGTCACCGACTCGCTCAGCGCCAAGGCGATCTCCGCAGCCGGCTTCAGCGTGTCCACCGCCGCCGTCCAGGCCCTGCGCTCCGGCGCCGACATGGTCATGTTCGACCTTGGGAGCAACCCCAGCTCCCAAACCTCCTCCATAGCCACGGCAATCACCAATGCGGTGGCCGACGGACACCTCGCCCGCAGCCGCCTCATCGACGCGGCGGGGCACGTCCTGGCCGTCCGACACGTGAATCTCTGCTCCTGAGCACGAAGAGGCTCAACAAAGAAGCCCCCTCTGAGCTGCTTCACAACAGATCAGAGGGGGTCTTCCCCAGTGTGGCGGCGCCAGGATTCGAACCTGGGAAGGCTGAGCCGGCAGATTTACAGTCTGCTCCCTTTGGCCGCTCGGGCACACCGCCGGGTTGGCCACCAGATCGAACCGCTATTCGGCGGTGCCCCCTGGCGACGACGTAAACAATACCCGATACGTGGGGGTGCTTCGCCACCCGATTGATCTCCACCCCTCGGCTCGCGGGATGGCTAGGCTGGTGCGGATGCGGCCCGGCGCAATGCCGGGCCCGGCGGCCGCCGCCGCGCACGCCGGCACGCACCCGATACGCACCCCGATACAAGGAGCCACAGGACATGGCCGACTCCAGTTTCGACATCGTCTCGAAGGTCGAGCGGCAGGAGGTCGACAACGCCCTCAACCAGGCCGCCAAGGAGATCTCGCAGCGCTACGACTTCAAGGGCGTGGGTGCCTCGATCTCGTGGTCCGGGGACAAGATCCTCATGGAGGCGAACTCCGAGGACCGGGTGAAGGCCGTCCTCGACGTCTTCCAGTCCAAGCTGATCAAGCGCGGTATCTCGCTGAAGGCGCTGGACGCGGGCGAGCCCCAGCTGTCCGGCAAGGAGTACAAGATCTTCGCGTCGATCGAGGAGGGCATCTCCCAGGAGAACGCGAAGAAGGTGGCGAAGATCATTCGCGACGAGGGGCCGAAGGGCGTGAAGGCCCAGGTCCAGGGTGACGAACTGCGCGTCTCCTCCAAGAGCCGGGACGACCTGCAGGCCGTGATCGCACTGCTGAAGGGCAAGGACTTCGACTTCGCGCTGCAGTTCGTGAACTACCGCTAGGAACCGGCATCCGCGACAGACGGAAGGGTGGGCGCCCCCGAGCGGTGCCCGCCCTTCCGTGCTGCCGTCGCGCGCGTTCACTGCCTGTTGGCCACATGCTCGTGGCCCCTCGACGAGGGAGACGCCGGCGGACCACCAACCGGTTCCCACGGTCAGTAGGGTGCGGCGCATGACAACGGCCGGCACAGCGCTGCGACGCACCCTCGGAGTGCGGGACGCCGTGGTCGTCGGCCTCGGCTCGATGATCGGGGCCGGTGTGTTCTCGGCCCTGGGGCCGGCCGCGCGCTCGGCCGGTTCGGGGCTGCTGCCCGGGCTGGCGCTCGCGGCGGCGGTGGCCTACTGCAACGCCATGTCCTCGGCCCGGCTGGCGGCTCGTTATCCGGCCTCCGGCGGGACGTACGTGTACGGACGGGAACGGCTGGGCCCCTTCTGGGGTTGTCTCGCGGGCTGGGCCTTCGTGGTCGGCAAGACGGCGTCCTGCGCGGCCATGGCACTCACCGTGGGCGCCTACGTCTGGCCGGGGCAGGCGCACGTGGTGGCGGTGGCGGCCGTGGTCGGCCTCACGGCCGTGAACTACGGCGGGATCCGGAAGTCGGCGCGGCTGACACGCGTGATCGTGGCGGTGGTGCTGGCCGTCCTCGCGGCCGTGGTGGCCGTGTGCCTGGCCTCCGGGCGCGCCGACGCCGGACGGCTGGACATCGGGCTGTCATCGGGCACGGGCGGGGTGCTCCAGGCGGCAGGGCTGCTGTTCTTCGCCTTCGCCGGGTACGCGCGGATCGCGACCCTCGGGGAGGAGGTGCGGGATCCGGCGCGCACGATTCCGCGTGCGATCCCGCTGGCCCTGGGGATCACACTCGTGGTGTACGCGTGCGTGGCCGTCGCGGTGCTCGCCGTCCTCGGCGCGGACGGGCTCGGGCACGCGGCGGCACCGCTGGCCGACGCGGTACGGGCGGCCGGTGCGCCGGGGCTCGTGCCGGTGGTGCGGACCGGGGCGGCGGTGGCGGCGCTCGGCTCACTGCTCGCGCTGATCCTCGGCGTGTCCCGTACGACGCTCGCCATGGCCCGGGACGGGCATCTGCCGGGGACGCTGGCGGCCGTGCACCCGCGTTTCCGGGTGCCGCACCGGGCGGAGCTCGCCGCGGGCGCGGTGGTCGCCGTACTGGCCGCGACGGTCGACGTGCGCGGCGCGATCGGCTTCTCCTCCTTCGGCGTGCTCGCCTACTACGCCGTCGCCAACGCCTCCGCCTGGACCCTGAGTCCGGCCCCGTCGGCGCGTGCGGTGCCCGTGGCGGGCCTGCTGGGCTGCGCCACGCTGGCGTTCGCGCTGCCCGCCGTCTCGGTGTCCGTGGGGGCGGGCGTGCTCGCGGTGGGGGCGGCGGCCTACGGCGTACGGCGGTGGGCTCAGGGACGACGTCCCGAGTGACGCCGTACGGGACCGTCTCCGAACGTTCCCGATCACGCCACAAGGGTGCTGCGGTTCTGCCCGAACGCCTGACGCACTGATACTTGTGGCAGCAGGCATGCCGACGGAGCGACCCGGAGAGGTACCGATCATGAAGGTGTTCAACCTGCTGCTCAACATCCTGTGGCTCGTCTTCTGCGGCCTGTGGATGGCGATCGGTTATCTCATCGCTGCGGTGATCTGCTTCGTCCTCATCGTCACCATCCCGTTCGGCATCGCGTCGCTGCGCATCGCCGGCTTCGTCCTGTGGCCCTTCGGCCGGACGACCGTGGAACGGCCGGACGCGGGCGCGGGATCCTTCATCGGCAACGTGATCTGGGTGATCTTCGCGGGATGGTGGCTGGCGCTGGCCCACCTGATCACGAGCATCCCGCTGTTCCTGTCGATCATCGGGATCCCCTTCGGCTGGGCGAATCTGAAGCTCATCCCGATCTCGCTCATGCCGCTCGGACGTGAGGTGGTTCCGTCGGACCAGGGTTTCGCCGGGCGCTGATCTCATACGCGGGGCGCGGTGTCGCGCGCGGGCGCAATCTCATGCGCCGGGCGCCGGTCACGGCGGAAGCAGCGTGCCCAGCGGCCCCAGGTCGATGTTGAGGTCGGCCAGAGCGAGGCCGGCCGAGCAGCTTGCCCGCGGGGTCCAATACGACTTGGTAGCCGGCCATGACACTGCTCGTGTCCGGCACGCGCTCCAGTTCCACGACTTCGACCACGGCTTCCCAGCCCGCTTCGGTCGGTCTCAGTGCCGAAACCGACTCCGGGGTTCGCCCCAGCAGCTCGGCGAGCTGCTCGATCGCGCTCCGCATGGCGTCGGACGCGGATACGCGCTCCGGTACGGCTTCCGTGCGCGACGGGGGGCATTCACCGGTGGCGGCCCGCCAGCTGTTCCAGCCGGGCGATGCGGTCCGCCATCGGCGGGTGGGTGGAGAACATCCTGCTCAGCCCCTGGCCCGCACGGAACGGGTTGGCGATCATCATGTGGCTGGCGGTCTCGATCCGCGGCTCGGGCGGCAGCGGGAGCTGCTGGGTGCCGACCTCCAGCTTGCGCAGGGCACTGGCGAGGGCCAGCGGGTCGCCGGTGAGCTGGGCGCCGGAGGCGTCCGCCTCGTACTCGCGGGAGCGGCTGACGGCCAGCTGGATGAGGGTGGCGGCGAGCGGGCCGAGGATCATGATCAGGAGCATGCCGAGCAGGCCGGGGCCGTCGTCGTCGTCCGAGCGGCCGACCGGGATCAGCCAGGCGAAGTTCACCAGGAACATGATCACCGAGGCGAGCGCGCCGGCCACCGAGGAGATGAGGATGTCCCGGTTGTAGACGTGGCTGAGCTCATGGCCGATGACGCCCCGCAGTTCGCGCTCGTCCAGCAGGCGCAGGATGCCCTCGGTGCAGCACACGGCCGCGTTGCGCGGGTTGCGGCCCGTGGCGAAGGCGTTGGGGGCCTCCGTCGGTGAGATGTACAGGCGGGGCATGGGCTGGCGGGCCTGCGTGGACAGCTCTCGGACCATGCGGTACAGCGCCGGGGCCTCGAACTCGCTGACCGGCCGGGCGCGCATCGCGCGGAGCGCCAGCTTGTCGCTGTTCCAGTACGCGTACGCGTTCGTGCCGAGGGCCACGAGGACGGCGACGACCAGGCCCGTGCGGCCGAAGAAGCTGCCGATGACGATGATCAGTGCGGACAGTCCCCCGAGGAGTACTGCGGTCCTGAGCCCGTTGTGCCGGCGGTGCACCGTGCGCCCTCCAAGTCGTGCAGCTGGGGAACACTTTGGTCCAGTGGACCCTCCCGTCTGTGACAACGCCAGGCGGCGGCTGCGAGTTCCCTGGTGGGTGCGGCTGCGCACCTGGGCCGTACGGGTGAGGGCACGCGTACGGCCACGCGCGCGTGGAGGTTACGGCTGCCCCACGCGCGCGTGGCCGAGTCCTCAGAACAGTCCGGTGGCCGCGAAACGGAGGACCAGCTGGGGTGCTCCGGACAGGGCGACGCCGAGTACGCCGGTGAGGGCGAGGGCGGCCGTGAGGGGGGCCGGGACACGGTGCCGGGCGGGTTCGCCCTCGGGGGCGCGGAAGAGCAGGGCCGTCCACTGCAGGTAGTAGAAGAGGGCGATCACCACGTTGACGGCCATGACGACGGCGAGCCAGCCGAGGCCCGCGTCCACGGCCGCCGAGAACACGGTGACCTTGGCGAACAGCCCGATCACGCCCGGCGGCAGCCCGGCCAGGCACAGCAGGAAGAACGCCAGCAGGAGCGCGGTGAGCGGGTTGGTGGCGTACAGGCCCCGGTAGTCGCTGATCCGGTTCAGGGCCCGGCTGCGGCCCACCACCGCGGCCACCGCGAACGCGCCGAGGTTCACGGCGCCGTACATCAGCGCATAGGCCACCGTGGAGCCGATCGCCTTCTGCGGGTCCTTGGCGTAGCCGGCGGCGGCGATCGGCACCAGCAGATAGCCGGCCTGGCCGACGGAGGACCAGGCGAGCAGCCGTACGGCGCTGTACGCGCGCGTGGCCTGCTGGCGCAGGGCACCGACGTTGCCGACGGTCATGGTGAGCGCGGCCAGGGCAGCGAGCGCGGGGCCCCAGACGTCGGCGTACGACGGGAACGCGACCACGGTGACGAGGATCAGGCCGGAGAAGCCGACCGCCTTGCCGACGACCGACAGGTAGGCGGCGACGGGCAGCGGTGCGCCGACGTAGGTGTCGGGCACCCAGAAGTGGAAGGGGACCGCGGCCGTCTTGAAGGCGAAGCCGATCAGGGTGAGGACGACACCCGCCTGGGCGAGCGTGTGCAGCTGTCCGGCGACGTGGGGCAGGCGCTGGGCGACCTGGGTGAGATAGAGGGTGCCGGTGGAGGCGTAGACGAAGCTGATGCCCATCAGGCTGACCGCGGTGGCCGTCACCGAGGACAGAAAGAACTTCAGGGCGGCCTCTGAGGACCGCTCGTCGCCGTGCCGGATGCCGACGAGGGCGAAGGCGGGCAGGGAGGCGACCTCCAGGGCGACGATCAGGGTGGCCAGGTCCCGGGAAGCCGGCAGCAGCGCGGCACCGGCCGCCGAGGACAGCAGCAGGAACCAGAACTCGCCCGGTGGGACGCGGCGTTGGTCGTCCCTGAGGTTCGTGACGGACAGCAGGGCTGCGAGGAGCGCGCCGCCGAGGACGAGGAACTGGATGACGAGCGTGAAGTGGTCGGCGGTGTAGCTGCACGCGCGCGTGGCACCGCCGGTCAGGCAGAAGGTGCTGCGGTCTCCGCCGAGGAGGGGCAGCAGCATCAGCACGGCCACGGCCAGTCCGGCGACCGAGACCCAGCCGAGGACGGCCTTGCGGGCCTCGGGCAGGAACAGGTCGGCGACCAGGACGGCCAGTCCCACCGCGGCGGCGATGACCGGCGGGGCGACGGCGAGCCAGTCGACGGACTGGACCAGCGACTCGGCGAGGGGCTGGGCGCTCATCGGGTGCCTCCTGCGAGGAGCTGGTGCACGACCGGGTCGGTCAGGCCGAGCAGCGCCCTCGGCCACAGTCCGGCGACGACGGTGAGGGCGACGAGCGGGGTCCAGGCGGCGAACTCGTAGCCGTGGACGTCGGCGAGCTTCGGGACCTCCTGTTCGACGCCGCCCATGCAGACGCGGCGGACCACGATCAGCAGGTACGCGGCCGTCAGCAGGGTGCCGAACGCGCCGATCGCCATGAAGGTGAGGAAGGCCGGGCGGCTGAGGCCGGCGGCGGGCTCGAACGCGCCGAACAGCGCCAGCATCTCGCCCCAGAACCCGGCGAGCCCGGGCAGGCCGAGCGAGGCGACCGCCCCGAACGCGAGCAGCCCGCCGAGCCGCGGGGCCTTGCCGTACAGGGCGAGGCCGGTCTCCTCGGCGAGGGTGTCCAGGTCGGTCGTGCCCGTACGGTCCTTCAGCGCGCCGACCAGGAAGAAGAGCAGGCCGGTGATGAGGCCGTGGGCGATGTTGGCGAACAGGGCGCCGTTGACGCCGGTCGGGGTCATGGTGGCGATGCCCAGCAGGACGAAGCCCATGTGGCCGACGGAGGAGTAGGCGATCAGCCGCTTGAGGTCGCCCCTGGCGCCCCGCTTGGCCAGGGCCAGGCAGGCCAGGGACCCGTAGATGATCCCGACCACGGCGAACGCGGCGAGGTACGGCGCGAAGGTGTGGAACCCGTGCGGCGCGATCGGCAGCAGGATCCGGACGAACCCGTACGTACCCATCTTGAGCAGGACACCGGCCAGCAGGACCGAGCCGACGGTCGGCGCGGCGGTGTGGGCGTCGGGCAGCCAGCTGTGCAGCGGCCACATCGGTGACTTCACCGCGAGCCCGATCCCGATCGCCAGAACGGCGATGACCTGCACGGACGCGGTCAGCGACCGGCCGTTGTCAGTGGCGAGTGCCACCATGTCGAACGTGCCCGCCTTGATCCCGATCAGGAGCAGGCCCAGCAGCATGACGACGGAGCCGAGCAGCGTGAACAGGATGAACTTCCACGCGGCCCGGGTCCGCCCCTCACCGCCCCAGCGGGCGATGAGGAAGTACATCGGGATGAGCACCATCTCGAACGCGAGGAAGAACAGCAGCAGGTCGAGGACGGCGAAGGTCGCGAGGGTGCCGGACTCGAGCAGGAGCAGCAGCGCGACGAACGCCTTCGGCGAGCCGCCCGCGGGCGGCTTGAAGTAGGAGTACAGCGCGCAGAGGAAGGTCAGCAGCGCGGTCAGGACGACAAGGGGGAGGGAGATGCCGTCGATGCCGAGGTGGATCCGCACGTCGAGCGCGGGGATCCAGCTGATGTCCGTCGTGGCCTGCATCCTCGACGGATGGTCCTGGTCGAAGTCGAGCGCCAGGACGATCGCGGCGATGAGGATCGCACCGGTCACGGTCACACCGTGCCGCAGCACGGCCTGCTCGGGTGACTTCCCCTTCAGTCCGGGCGGGGCCGGGAGGAGGGCTGCGACGGCGCCGAGGAGCGGGCCGACGACGACGAATGCCAGAAGGAACTGCATCACGGACTCGTTGATATCGATCACGCCTGCTCACGCTCCCGTGGCGACGAGGACGACGGCGACCGCCAGGACGACGGTGCCGGCGAGCAGCGCGCTCACATAGGTCTGCACATTGCCGGTCTGCGCCCGCCGTACGGCCGCCCCGAGCAGCCGGGGCAGGGCGGCCGCGCCCTGTACGTAGGTCTCGACGACCTCGCGGTCGAGGAACCGGACGAGACTCGCTCCGGCCTGGACCGGGCGGACGAACAGTGCCGTGTACACGGCGTCCAGGTGGAATCCGGCGGCCGCGGACCGGTGCAGCGGGCCGAGCAGCAGCCGGCCGGGGTCGGCCGGGTCGGGCGCGTAGGCGATGTCCCCGTAGGCCGGCTCGTGGGTGGCGATGGCCTCGGCCTCGACCAGCCCGGCGTCCCCCTCCGGATGGGCGGCGACCGCGCCCAGCGGGACCCGGGCCGCGAGCTGGGTGGTGCGCTGCCAGGCGCCGTAGGTGAGCAGCCCGCCGACCAGGGCGAGGCCCGTGCCGAGGATGGAGGTGAACAGGGTCGGGGTCAGGTCGCGGCCGTCGAACCAGCCGGGCAGCGCGCGGTAGGCGAGCCCGCCGAAGGCGAGGGACGGCACGGCGAGGACCCACAGCACCACGGTCATCGTCAGTGGCTGACGGCCGTGGTCGGGGGCCTCGGCGCCCCGCCCGCGGAAGGCCAGCAGCCACAGCCGGGCCGCGTAGGCGGCGGTGAGGAGGGCGGTGAGCAGACCGGCGACGAGGACGATCCAGCCGGCGGCCCACGGGGCGTGGTCCGAGTGGCCGTCGACCACGTGCTCGGCGGCGCCGAGGACGGACTCCTTGGAGAAGAAGCCGCTGAACGGCGGGATCGCGGCGAGCGCGAGGAGCGCCACGGTCATCGTCCAGTAGGCGTCCGGGACGCGGTCGCGCAGGCCGCGCATGCGGGACATGGCGGCCAGTGAGTTGGTGCCGGCGGCGTGGATGATCACGCCGGCCGCGAGGAACAGCAGCGCCTTGAAGGCGCCGTGGGACAGGAGGTGGAAGACGGCGGCACCGCGGTCGCCGACGGCGAGGGCACCGGTCATGTAGCCGAGCTGGCCGATCGTCGAATAGGCGAGGACGCGCTTGATGTCGTCCTGGGCGAGCGCGGCGAGACCGGAGCCCACCATCGTGACGGCGGCCATGACGGCGAGCACGAGCATCGCGGCCTGGGAGGCCTCGAACACCGGAAGGAGGCGGGCGACGAAGTAGACACCGGCGGCGACCATCGTCGCGGCGTGGATCAGCGCCGAGACGGGCGTCGGGCCGGCCATCGCGTCGGGCAGCCAGGTGTGCAGCGGGAACTGCGCCGACTTGCCCGCGACGCCCGCGAGAAGCAGCAGGGCGACCACCGTCGGATGGTGCAGGTCGCCGCTCGCGACGGCGCCGAGGACGCGCGTGATCTGGAACGAGCCGGCGTCGGTGGCGAGTGCGAACAGGCCGATGAGGAACGGCACGTCGCCGAGCTTGGTGACCAGGAAGGCCTTCAGGGAGGCGGCGCGGGCCTCGGGGGTCTCCCAGTAGTGGCCGACCAGGAAGTAGGAGCAGATGCCCATGACCTCCCAGCCGACCAGCAGCACGATCAGATCGCCGGAGTAGACGACCAGGAGCATCGCGGAGGTGAACAGGGAGACGAGGGCGGCGTACGAGGGGTAGCGCGGGTCGTCGCGCAGATAGCCGGTCGAGTAGATCTGCACGCAGGCCGCGACGAACGCGACCAGGATCGCGACGAGCGCGGCGAAGCCGTCGATGTACAGGGCCAGCTCGATCGGGACCGAGCCGGTGGGCGTCAGTTCGGTGTGCGCGGTGATGGCCTGGTCGCCGCCCTGGCGTGCGGCGACCAGCGCGGCCACGACGAGCGAGGCCAGCGGCGGCAGCACGGCGAGCGGGCGGACGAACCCGGGCGCGGTGCGGCCGAGCAGCAGTCCGGACACGGCGCCGAGGAACGGAAGGAGGGGGACGAGGACGGCGAGGGTGATCGTGGTCACGCGGTGGCCTCAGCCTTCTCGGCCGCGGAGGAGCCCGGTTCCTCGGTGCCGGGGCCCTCGGCGGTGTCGCGGAGCTTGTCGATGTCGGAGGTGCCGCGGTTGCGGTAGACGGCGAGCACGATCGCCAGGCCGATGCCGATCTCGGCGGCGGCGATGGTGATGGTGAACAGGGTCAGCGCCTGCCCGGAGTGCAGGGTGTCCTTCGCGGCCCGGCTGAGCCAGACGTCGAAGGCGACGAGGTTGAGGTTGACGGCGTTGAGCATCAGCTCGACCGACATCAGCACCAGGATCGCGTTGCGGCGGGCGAGGACGCCGTACAGGCCGGTGCAGAACAGGAGGGCGGAGAGTACGGCCGGGTAGGCGAGGTGCATCAGCGGGCGCCTTCCTGCTCGACCGGGTGAATTCCGGAATCCGTGACGGAGGGGGAACTCCCGGTGACACCCCGGGAGTTCACCTGGGGAGGGTTCGACTCCGCCTTCGCCTTGCGGGACAGGACGATCGCGCCGACCAGTGCCGCGAGGAGGAGCACGGACAGGGCCTCGAAGGGCAGCACCCAGTTGCGGAACAGGCTCTCGCCGGTGACCCGGGTGGAGCCGGCGGCCGGGCCGTTCAGGTCGATCCAGGTGGTGCGGAACGCGTCGACGACCACCCAGACCAGGGCGACGGCGGCGGTCACCGCGACGGCCAGGGCGGCCCAGCGGTTGCCGGAGTCGGCGTCCGGGGAGCGGCCGATGGGGGCCTTGGTGAGCATCAGACCGAACAGCAGGAGGACGACGACGGAACCGACGTAGATCAGGACCTGCACCCAGGCGATGAACTCGGCCGTGAGCAGCAGGTACTCCACGGCGAGGCCGCCGAGCGCGACCACCAGCCACAGAGCGGCGTGCACCAGCTGGCGGGTGGTGACGGTGACCAGTGCGGCGCCGAAGGTGACCAGGCCGACCAGGAGGAAGGCGATCTCGACGCCGGACGGGGACAGGAAGCCGGGGTGAGCCGCGGCCAGGTTCACGGTCGGGTTCACGGTCGGGGCGAGGCTCACGACGCGCCCTCCTGCGGCTCCTGCTGATCGGCCTGTGCGGCCGCCAGCTTCTCGGCGGTCTTGCGGGCCGCGGCGATCTCCTTCGGCTCCTCGGCGGCGGGGTCGAGCGCCGGCGGGGCCGGGACGGTCCACATCCACTCGCGGAGCTTGTCCCGCTCGTGGGTGAGGTCACGGATGTCGGTCTCGGCGTACTCGAACTCCGGGGACCAGAACAGCGCGTCGAAAGGACAGACCTCGATGCAGATACCGCAGTACATGCACAGGGAGAAGTCGATGGCGAACCGGTCCAGGACATTGCGGCTGCGCTCGCGGCCGCCGGGGGCGGCCGGCGGGACCGTCTCCTTGTGGGAGTCGATGTAGATGCACCAGTCCGGGCACTCACGGGCGCAGAGCATGCAGACCGTGCAGTTCTCCTCGAACAGGCCGATCACACCGCGGGTGCGAGGCGGCAGTTCGGGCTGGGCGTCCGGGTACTGCTCGGTGACCGTCTTCCTGGTCATCGTGCGGAGGGTGACGGCCAGGCCCTTGGCGAGGCCACTGCCAGGAATGCGGGACCGGGTGGGCGGGGACGGCTCGGCCATGGTCACGAGATCACCACCTTGACGATGCCGGTGAGGGCGATCTGGGCGAGGGAGAGGGGGACGAGGAGGGTCCAGGACAGCTTCTGGAGCTGGTCCTCGCGCAGCCGCGGGTAGGTGACGCGGAGCCAGATGACGAGGAAGGCGAGGATCGCCGTCTTCAGCAGGGTCCACAGCCAGCCCAGGCCGTCGTGGCCCCACGGGCCGTGCCAGCCGCCGAGGAAGAGGACGGTGGTCAGGCCGCACAGGACGACGATCCCGGCGTACTCGGCGAGGAGGAAGAGTGCGAACCGCAGTCCGGTGTACTCGGTGTACGCGCCGAAGATGATCTCCGAGTCGGCGACGGGCATGTCGAACGGCGGGCGCTGCAGCTCGGCGAGGCCGGAGACGAAGAAGACGACCGCGCCGACGATCTGCCAGGGCACCCACCACCAGTGGAAGGCGTGCAGGATGCCGGGCAGGGAGACGGTTCCCGCCGCCATCGCCACCGAGGCGGCGGCGAGCAGCATCGGCAGTTCGTAGGCGAGCAGCTGGGCCGCCGTACGCAGACCGCCGAGCAGGGAGAACTTGTTCGCACTGGCCCAGCCCGCCATGAGCGAGCCGAGCACGCCGACGCCCATCACCGCGAGCACGAAGAACACGCCCGCGTCCAGGACCTGGCCCACGGCGCCCTGGCTCGGGCCGATCGGGATGGCGAGCAGCACGAGGAGGTACGGCAGCAGCGCGACGGCGGGGGCGAGCTGGAAGACGCGGCGGTCGGCGCCGGCCGGGACCACGTCCTCCTTCTGCGCGAACTTCACGCCGTCCGCGATGAGCTGGGCCCAGCCGTGGAAGCCGCCCGCGTACATGGGGCCGAGGCGGCCCTGCATGTGCGCCATCACCTTGTGCTCGGTCTGACCGACGATCAGCGGGAAGGTGAGGAAGACGACGAACACGACCACGAGTCGCAGGGCGACGTCCAACACGCCGTTCACTGCGGGCCTCCTGCGGGGTTGTCGTCGGGGGCGGGATCGGGGCCGGGGTTCGGGTGGGAGTCGTCGGGGGTGGCGGGCTCGTCGCCGGTGACGGGGTCGTCACCGGTGGCGGCGGGCGCTTCGGGGTGCTGCTCGGCCTGCCCGGGTTCCCTAGGGGTCTGCTCGGGCTCCGCCGAGCTGCGCTCCGCAGGCCTCCGCTCGGGCTCCGCAGACGTCTGCTCAGGCTCCGCCGGGACCTGTTCGGGCCCTTCGGACGTCCGCTCCGGCGCCGCCGAGGCCTGTTCGGGCGCTGCGGCGGCCCGTTCCGGCTCCGCCGGCGTCTGTTCGGGTGCCGCCGGTGCCTGTTCGGGCGCGGCCGGTACCCGTTCGGGCTCCTCGAAGGCCGGGCGGGCGTGGTGCCACGGGGCGTCCGAGCTGCGCGGGGCCGTGCTCCGGCGCGCGGGAGGAGCCGCGCTGTCCGGCGCCGCCGGCTCACGGGCTGCCGGTGCCGTCGGCTCATCCGTAGCCGGTGCCGTCGGTTCCGGAGTCCGAGGTCGCTGTGAGGCCGAGCCGTCCGAGGCGCTGCGGGCGCGGCGCGGACGGGTCGGGGCGGGGCCGGGCTCGTGGGCCACGGAGGCCTCGGCGGCCGGGCCTTCCGCCGCCCCGGCACGGGTCGCGTCGCCCCCGGCAGCGCTCTGCTCGGACTCGGCCGCCTCCTGAGCCGCGCGGGTCTGACTCACCGAGCCCTCGCCCGCGCTCCGCATCCGCCGCGGCCGGGCACCGGCAGCACCGGCAGCCCCACCGGCCCCAGAAGGTGCAGCAGCCTCGGAGCCGGCCCCGGCAGCCTCGCCCGTCTGGCTCGCCGAGCCCTCTGCCGCCGTGCGGGTTCGCCGTACCGGACGGTCCCCGGCCGCGCCCGCTCGAGCTGCTGGGCGTTCGCCCGGCGCCCGGCCCGCGCCGCGTGCCGGGCGGGCCGGGGCAGGGGGCAGCTGGCCCTTCAGGGGGCCCCACTCGTTGGGGTCGGGCACGCCCGGGGGGAGCATCTGGCGGCGCTTCGGGCCGCCGTGCTCGGATTCGCCGGGCTCCTTGGCGCCGGGCCAGGCCTTGGCGACACGCGCGGCGAGGACGAAGTCCTTGCGGAGCGGGTGGCCCTCGAAGGTCTCCGGGAGGAGCAGGTGCTCCAGCCCCGGGTGGCCCTCGAACACCACGCCGAACATCTCGTGGGTCTCGCGCTCGTGCCAGGCGGCGCCCGCGTAGACGCCGACGGCGGAGGGCAGCGTCGGCGCCTCGTGCGGGACGGTCGTACGGACGAGGAGGCGGCGGACCGGGCCCAGGGCGACGACGTGGGCGGAGACGCGGAAACCCGTGCCCGGTTCGTCGACCGCGCTCAGCCAGTCGAAGTAGGTGCAGCCCAGGGTCGTACGGGCCGTCTCCAGGGCGGTGAGCCAGGAGGACGGCGGTACGTCCACGGTCAGGAGGTCGTAGGACTCCTCGGCCGTGGCGTCCGTACCGAAGAGGTCCCCGACCGGGGCGGGCAGCCAGCCGACGGTGCTCATCGGGCGTCCCCCTCACCGGCGGGGGCGGGCGGCTTCACCAGGTCGCTGGTCAGGGCGGCAGCGGACGGGCGGGAGTGGCCGTACCGCTCCCCCAGCGACTCTCGGGCGATCTTCTCCTGGAGCTTGAGGATGCCCTGGAGCAGCGCCTCGGGGCGCGGCGGGCAGCCGGGGACGTACACGTCCACCGGGATGATCTGGTCGACGCCCTTGGTGACGGAGTAGGAGTCCCAGTAGGGGCCGCCGCAGTTGGAGCAGGCGCCGAAGGAGATGACGTACTTGGGTTCCGGCATCTGCTCGTACAAACGCTTGACGGCCGGGGCCATCTTGTCCGTGACCGTGCCCGACACCACCATCAGGTCGGCCTGGCGGGGCCCGGGTGCGAAGGGGATCACGCCGAGGCGGATGAAGTCGTGGCGGGCCATCGACGCGGCGATGAACTCGATCGCGCAGCAGGCGAGGCCGAAGTTGAAGACCCAGAGCGAGTAGCGGCGGCCCCAGTTCAGGACCACCTTCATCGGCTCCGGGGCCAGGCGGGCCAGAGCGCCGAGCCGCTTGGGCTCCGGCAGGTACACGGGCTCCGGGTTCACGTCCATGCCAGGACGCCCTTCTTGTATGCGTACAGCAGGCCCACGGCGAGGAAGCCGAGGAAGACGAACATCTCCACGAGCGTCGTCGCACCGTAGCCGGGGGCGGCGAAGACCGTCGCCCAGGGGAACAGGAAGATCGAGTCGACTGCGAAGATCACGTAGAGGAAGGCGTAGACGTAGTAGCGGACCTGGGTGTGGGCCCAGCCCTCGCCGACGGGGTCGACGCCGCACTCGTAGGTCAGGAGTTTCTCCGGGGTCGGCACGACCGGGCGCAGCAGACGGCCCGCGCCGAAGGCGACCGCGACGAACAGCACGCCGACGAGGGCGAGCAGGCCCACCACCGAGTAGGACCGGAAGTAGCCGGCCGCGATGACGTTCCCCGCGGCGGCCGTCGAGTCCCCCAACGTCTCCCGCACCGTCCGTCCCTCGCTCCCTGACCGTGTGACCTGAGTGAATTCCGTGATCCCGCATGTTCGAGGATCCGTACGGACGGGAGTCTAGGCCCTGATAAAGAGCCGGTAAGCAGCCAGTCACGCCATGAGACAGATGGAGGAGACGGGCGAGGCGTGCGGGGTGGGGTTTTCCCCCGTCGGCGGAGGGCGGCGTACCGCATGGCGCGGAGGGCGCCGGGCACGGCAGGCTGACCGGTATGACCGCTACCAGCTCCGCCGCCGGCCGGGCCGACGGCACCGACCGTCTGCCGCCGATCCGGCCGACGTACGACGCGCACACGTGGAAGGAGATCCTGTATCTCCTGCTGAACCTGCCGGTGGCGGTGTTCGGCTTCGTCTACGCGATCACCGTGCTGTTCGTCGGCGGGAGCCTGACGATCACTGTCGTCGGTCTTCCGCTGCTCGCGCTCAGTCTGCTGGGCGCACGGCAGCTGGGGAAGCTGGAGCGGGCCCGCGCGCGGTGGCTGCTCGGGGTGCGGGTCGAGGAGCCGACTCCGCTGCCGTTCGCGAAGGGCGGCGGGCCGACGCAACGGCTGTGGCTGGCGCTGAAGGACCCGGTGGGCTGGCGGAACCTGCTGTACGACGTCATCCGGCTGCCCTGGGGCGTCCTCACCTTCTGCACCGTGCTGGCCTCGCTGTTCGTGCTGTGGCCGGTGCTGCCGTACCTGGCGCGGGGCCTGGCGAACGTGGACCGCTTCATGGTGCGCGGGCTGCTGTCGCCCTCGGACGAACTGGAGCGCCGTATCGCCGAGCTGGAGTCGGACCGCGGGGTGGTGGTCGACACGGCCGCCGCCGATCTGCGGCGCATCGAGCGGGACCTGCACGACGGGGCCCAGGCACGGCTGGTCAACCTGGCCATGGGGCTCGGTCTGGCCAAGGAGAAGCTGCTGGAGGATCCCGACTCGGCGGCGGCGATGGTGGAGGAGGCGCACGGCGAGGTGAAGCTGGCCCTGCAGGAGCTGCGCGACCTCGCCCGCGGCATCCATCCGGCCGTACTGACCGACCGGGGCCTGGACGCGGCCCTGTCCTCGGTCGCCACCCGCTGCACGGTCCCGGTGAAGGTGACCGTGGACCTCCCGGACCGCCCGGCGCCCGCCATCGAGGGCATCGCCTACTTCACGGTCTCCGAACTGCTGCAGAACATCAGCAAGCACAGCCGGGCCGGCTCCGCATCGGTCGACGTGTGGCGCGCGGAGGACCGGCTGCTCATCCAGGTCCGGGACGACGGCCGGGGCGGCGCCCGCCTCGAGGGCGGCACCGGCATGCGCGGCCTCGCGGACCGGCTGGGCGCGGTGGACGGCCTGTTCGTACTGGACTCCCCTGCGGGCGGCCCGACGGTGGTCACAGCCGAGCTGCCTTGGCGGGACCGGACGGAGTAGAGCCGCGGGGAACTGCGCGACCAGCCACAACGGACCCGCACCGAACCGACGGCAGAACCCCTGCGGCTGTCCGCGACCGACGGCACCAGGAAACCACCGGCACCGAAAACAACACGGCCCACCCGCCGGAGGCCATGGTGGGGAAAACCCCCGCCCCAGGACGCCGACGACCTCCATGGCTCGCGAACCCCCGGCGCACGACTCTGGGAACACGGCTGAACCGCCGCTCACACGACGAGAACGGGACGAGATCGATGGCCATGGAGTACGGACACGGATACGGGCGGGAGGACGAGCGGACCCGCACCGGCCATCGGCTGCCCCCCGCGCTGCGGGCGCCGTTCGAGGCGCGCAGCTGGCGCGAGTTCGGCTATGTCCTGCTGAGCCTGCCGATCTCGATAGTGCTGTTCACCTGGACGGTGACCATGACGTCGCTCGGCGCCGGCCTGCTGGTGACCTTCCTCGGCGTCCCGGTGCTCGCGGCGGCGCTCGCCGGCTGCCGTGGCTTCGGCGCGCTGGAGCGGGCGCGGGCGCGCGGGCTGCTGCGGCTGGAGGTGGCCGAGCCGGAGCCGCTGCGGATGCGCAAGCCGGGCGTGTCGGCCTGGATGGGCGCAGTGCTCAAGAGCGGCACCTCCTGGCGGAACCTGCTGTACGCGCTGGTGCAGTTGCCGTGGGCGGTGTTCTCGTTCGCGGTGGCGGTGAGTCTGTGGACGACGGGCTGGACGCTGCTGACCTACCCGCTGTGGTTCTGGGTCTTCCCGGCGTACGCCGGCCAGGGCGGCATCCAGCTGTACGGCGACGAGCACCACAGCGTCTATCTCGACAACCCCTTCGAGATCACCGTGACCGCGCTGGTCGGGCTGCTGTTCACGCTGGCCACGCCGTGGATCGTCCGGGCCCTGACGATGGTGAACGGGCTGCTGGTACGGAGCCTGCTGGGGCCGTCGCCGCTGTCGGCGCGGGTGGTGGAGCTGGAGTCGGACCGCGGGGTGGTGGTCGACACGGCCGCCGCCGATCTGCGGCGCATCGAGCGGGACCTGCACGACGGGGCCCAGGCACGGCTGGTCAGCCTGGCCATGGACCTGGGACTGGCGAAGGAGAAGCTCCGGGAGGATCCGCGGGCGGCGGCGCGGATGGTGGACGAGGCGCACGGCGAGGTGAAGACGGCGTTGCAGGAGCTGCGCGACCTCGCCCGCGGCATCCATCCGGCCGTACTGACCGACCGGGGCCTGGACGCGGCCCTGTCCTCGGTCGCCTCCCGCTGCACGGTGCCGGTGCGGGTGGAGGTCGATCTGCCGGCCCGCCCGGCGCCGGCCATCGAGGGCATCGCCTACTTCACGGTCTCCGAGCTGCTGCAGAACATCAGCAAGCACAGCCGGGCCCGCTCCGCCTCGGTCGACGTGTGGCGCGCGGAGAACCGGCTGATGCTGCAGGTCACCGATGACGGCGTCGGCGGCGCGGACGCCTCCCGCGGCTCGGGCCTGGCCGGTCTCGCCGGCCGCCTGGACGCCGTGGACGGGGTCCTCGTGGTGGAGTCCCCGGCAGGCGGCCCCACCGTGGTGATCGCGGAACTGCCCTGGCGAAGCTGACGCGAGGGCCTGAACCGTCGAGGTTCCACCGATCGGCCACCGACCCGCGACCCGCTGCGCAGAAGATTCCCGAGCCCACCGAGCGGCGGGTGCCGGATGCTGGAATGCTGGACCCTCGTACGCTCGAGTGCTGCACCTCCGTACGGACGCTGTCCTCGGAGGGGGGTTCGGGATCGGGATCGGGCTTGGGGGCCGGGAGATCGTGGAGGACAGGGTGCGGGTGGTCATCGCCGAGGACTCAGTGCTGCTCAGGGAGGGCCTGACCCGGCTGCTGACCGACCGCGGGCACGATGTCGTGGCCGGCGTCGGGGACGCGGAGGCCCTGGTGAAGACCATCGCCGACCTGGACGCACAGGGCGAGCTGCCCGACGTCGTGGTGGCGGACGTACGGATGCCGCCGACGCACACCGACGAGGGCGTCCGGGCGGCCGTACGGCTGCGGAAGGCGCATCCGGGGCTCGGCGTGCTGGTGCTGTCGCAGTACGTGGAGGAGCGCTACGCCACCGAACTGCTGGCCGGTTCCAGCCGGGGCGTGGGCTATCTGCTCAAGGACCGGGTCGCCGAGGTGCGCGAGTTCGTGGACGCGGTGGTACGGGTGGCCGAGGGCGGTACGGCGCTGGACCCCGAGGTGGTCGCGCAGCTGCTCGGCCGCAGCCGCAAGCAGGACGTGCTGGCGGGGCTGACCCCGCGGGAGCGCGAGGTGCTGGGGCTGATGGCGGAGGGGCGCACGAACTCGGCGATCGCCCGGCAGCTGGTGGTCAGCGACGGGGCCGTGGAGAAGCACGTCAGCAACATCTTCCTGAAGCTCGGGCTGGCGCCGAGCGACGGGGACCACCGGCGTGTTCTGGCCGTGCTGACCTATCTGAACTCCTGACCGAAGGACACTGTGCCGGCAGGGTGTCAGTCGGTCCGCCTCCCTGGGAACCGGATAGCCCCAGGTGGAAGGCCTGAGGAGACGACCGGGGAAGGACACCCTGACACGGCAGCGCCACGCCGACTCGAAAGCGCCACAGGCCGACTCGATGTCGTCCAATCTGCGGATGGCCTCGGGAAGGCGACCCTAACCGACGTAGGGTTGATCCTGGGATGGTCCGTGGGACGACCGCGCCCCGGACAGCCGCCTCGAAGGAGGTCCAGTTCAGTGACCAGCCAGGTCAGCAGCCAGGCGGAGCAGGCCGACGGAGCCGTCGTCGGAGAACAGCGCAAACCGGGCGGCGCCAAGGACGTGCGGCGCCTGAACCGGGTGATCATCCGGTTCGCGGGGGACTCGGGTGACGGTATGCAGCTCACGGGTGACCGGTTCACCTCGGAGACGGCGTCGTTCGGCAACGACCTGTCGACCCTGCCGAACTTCCCCGCCGAGATCCGCGCTCCCGCCGGCACGCTGCCGGGGGTGTCGTCGTTCCAGCTGCACTTCGCCGACCACGACATCCTCACCCCGGGGGATGCGCCGAACGTGCTGGTGGCGATGAACCCGGCCGCGTTGAAGGCGAACATTGGGGATCTGCCGCGCGGGGCGGAGATCATCGTGAACACGGACGAGTTCACCAAGCGTGCGCTGCAGAAGGTCGGCTACGACGTCTCCCCGCTGGAGGACGGCTCACTCGACGGCTACAGCCTGCATCCGGTGCCGCTGACCACTTTGACGGTGGAGGCGCTGAAGGAGTTCGACCTCTCCCGCAAGGAGGCCGAGCGCAGCAAGAACATGTTCGCGCTGGGTCTTTTGTCGTGGATGTACCACCGGCCGACCGAGGGCACGGAGAGGTTCCTGAGGTCGAAGTTCGCGAAGAAGCCCGAGATCATGAAGGCGAACATCGCGGCGTTCAGGGCGGGCTGGAACTTCGGGGAGACGACGGAGGACTTCGCGGTCTCCTACGAGGTCGCCCCGGCGGCCGCCGCGTTCCCGACCGGCACCTACCGCAACATCTCCGGCAACCTCGCCCTGGCCTACGGCCTGATCACGGCCTCGCAGCAGGCGGACCTGCCGCTGTTCCTGGGCTCGTATCCGATCACTCCGGCCTCGGACATCCTGCACGAGTTGTCCCGGCACAAGAACTTCGGGGTGCGCACCTTCCAGGCGGAGGACGAGATCGCGGGGATCGGCGCGGCTTTGGGGGCGGCGTTCGGTGGCTCGCTCGCGGTGACGACGACTTCCGGGCCGGGGGTTGCGCTCAAGAGCGAGACGATCGGGCTGGCGGTGTCGCTGGAGTTGCCGCTGCTGGTGGTGGACATCCAGCGCGGTGGCCCCTCCACCGGTCTGCCGACGAAGACGGAGCAGGCGGATCTGCTGCAGGCGATGTTCGGGCGTAACGGTGAGGCGCCGGTGCCGATCGTCGCGCCGAGGACGCCGGCGGACTGCTTCGAGGCGGCGTTGGAGGCGGCGAGGATCGCGCTGACCTACCGCACCCCGGTGATGCTGCTCTCCGACGGGTATCTGGCCAACGGTTCCGAGCCGTGGCGGATCCCGGACCTGGAGGAACTGCCCGATCTGCGGGTGCAGTTCGCCTCCGGCCCCAACCACACCCTGGCGGACGGCAGCGAGGTGTTCTGGCCCTACAAGCGGGATCCCAAGACGTTGGCGCGGCCGTGGGCGGTGCCGGGGACGCCGGGTCTGGAGCACCGCATCGGCGGCATCGAGAAGCAGGACGGCACCGGGAACATCTCCTACGACCCGGCCAACCACGACTTCATGGTCCGCACCCGCCAGGCCAAGATCGACAACATCGCGGTGCCGGACATCGAGGTCGACGACCCCACCGGCGGCGCGAAGACCCTGGTCCTCGGGTGGGGCTCGACGTACGGGCCGATCACGGCGGCGGTCCGCAGGCTGCGCGCGGCCGGCGAGTCCATCGCCCAGGCCCACCTGCGCCACCTCAACCCCTTCCCGGCCAACCTCGGCGAGGCGCTGAAGCGGTACGACAAGGTGGTGATCCCCGAGATGAACCTCGGGCAGCTCGCCACCCTGATCCGGGCGAAGTACCTGGTCGACGCCCACTCCTACAACCAGGTCAACGGCATGCCGTTCAAGGCGGAACAGCTCGCCAAGGCGCTGAAGGAGGCCATCGATGACTGACGCCGGCAACGGACTGCTGCAACTGGTCCCCAAGGCCGAGGCCAAGCAGTCGATGAAGGACTTCAAGTCGGACCAGGAGGTGCGCTGGTGCCCGGGCTGCGGTGACTACGCGATCCTGGCCGCCGTTCAGGGCTTCATGCCGGAGCTGGGGCTGGCGAAGGAGAACATCGTCTTCGTCTCCGGCATCGGCTGCTCCTCCCGCTTCCCGTACTACATGAACAC
>NZ_JBSFJZ010000041.1:0-97034 GCF_053598315.1 Streptomyces sp. NPDC001153 | reverse complement strand
TGGATGTCGCTGAAGCGCATCATCGGCTCCCACTTCGCCAACTACCGCGAGGCCTGGGAGGCCAACCGCCTCATCGCCAAGGGCAAGATCCACCCCACCCTGTCCAGGACCTACTCCCTCGAGGACACCGGCCAGGCCGCGTACGACGTCCACCGCAACCTGCACCAGGGCAAGGTCGGCGTGCTCTGCCTCGCCCCCGAGGAAGGCCTCGGCGTGCGCGACGAGGAGATGCGCGCCAAGCACATCGACGCCATCAACCGCTTCCGGCCCTGAACATCCGGGAGTGAAGCCCATGAAAACCAGAGGAACAGACGTGCAAGACATAGTGGGACCCGGCCGTGCCGTCGGAATCGTGGGACTCGGGACGGTCGGCGAAGCGTTGCTGAACATGGTGGCCGCCACCGGGTGCCCGGTGGTCGGCGTGGACCACGACCCCGACGTCGTCGCCAGGGTCGGGCAACGCCTCAAGCGCAAGGACACCGGCGAGACCGGAGGGTCCGTCTCCTGGACACTGTCCGCCGAGATCACCGCGCTGGCCGACGCCGGTGTCGTGGTGGAGGCGGTGGCCGAAGACCCCGCCGCCAAGCGCGACGTACTTCGCCGGCTGCGTCAGGTCTGCCCACCCGACACGGCCATCGTCACCACGGCCTCCTCGCTGCCGCTCTTCCCCCTCAGCACCGCCGCGGGGCGTCCCGACCGGATCGCCGGCCTGCGACTGCTGCGCCCGCCGGCGGTCGGCAGGCGCGCCGAAGTCGTACGCACGTCACTGACGTCCGACGAAACTGGTGACCTGGTGGAACGCCTCGCGACAGCCATCGGCCTCGAATGCGTCGTTCTCGGGCACCGTGCGAGCGGTTTTGCCGCGCGGCTCGTCCACCTGTACCTCAACCGCGCTGCGGCCATGGTCGCGGAGGGTTTCGCTTCCCCCCGAGACGTCGACACCGCGATGCGCCTCGGTTGCGGACTGCCGTCCGGTCCGTTGGAACTGATCGACGAACTGGGCGTGGACGAGGTCCACAGCTGCCTGGAGTCCCACTGGAAGCGCACCGGTGAGGAAGCGTTCCGCCCGGTGCCGCTCCTGACCTCGATGCTTCGAAGGGGCACCCTGGGAAGGAAGACCGGCCAGGGCTTCCACCGCTACGACGACCAGGGTCTGCCGGACGAGAGGACCCCTGACGAACGGGGGCGTCCCGACTCCCCGGCATCCGGCGAGCCGGTACGCCACGTCGGCGTGTTCGGTTCCGGCACGATGGCTCGCGGGATCGCGGAGGTGTGTGCCACGTCCGGCCTCCGCACCACCTTGGTGGCTCGAAGCACGGACAAGGCCCGGAGCGCCGCGACGGCCATCGAGGCATCCCTGGTCAAGGCGGTGCGCCGGGGCAGGATCACCCCGGCACGGAAGAGGGATGCGCTGGCCGCGCTCGCCACCGTCGACGACGTCTCGGCGCTTTCCGGCTGCGACCTGGTCATCGAGGCTGTCGCGGAAGACCTCCAGATCAAGCGCGGCGTCTTCGCGCGGCTCGGGGCGGTCTGCCGACCTGGTGCGATTCTGGCCACCACCACCTCCAGCCTGTCCGTCGCGGCCTGTACGGCTCCGGCCAACCGGCCCGGGGAGACGCTCGGCCTGCACTTCTTCAACCCCGCGCCGGTGATGAAGCTGGTGGAGCTGGTACGGGCGCCGGACACGGCCGCACACGTGACGGAAGCGGGCCGCGAGTTCTGTGCCGTCCTCGGCAAGGTCCCGGTGGCCTGCCCGGACCGAGCGGGTTTCATCGTCAACCGCCTCCTCTTCCCCTATCTCAAGGATGCGCTGCGGTTGTCGGACGACGCCGCTCTCGACGTCGTGGCGCTCGACACCGCGGTGGAGCGGGGATTCGGATACCCGATGGGACCGTTCACCCTGCTCGACGCCATCGGCCTGGACGTCTCCCTGGCGATCCTGGAGCGTCTGCACGCCGAGTTTCCCGAGGCGGGCTGCGAACCACCAGCCGTTCTCAGGGAGCTGGTGGACGAGGGCTGTCTCGGACGCAAGGCGGGCCGGGGACTGCGCCGGGCGTGAGCTGTCGCTCAACCCTCCGGAGCGCCCACTGAGTTGAGCGCGACGGAGAGCTCCGCACGGCCCCGCAGCCCCAGTTTCCGGTAGATGCGGGTCAGGTGCTGTTCGACGGTACTGGGGGTGACACCGAGCTGCTCGGCGATCTCCCGGTTGGTCAGACCGTCCTGGGCGAGATGGGCCACCCGGTGTTCGGCCCTGCTCAGCGTATGGAGCTCCTCCGTCGCCGCCGGCGGCCTCATGCCGGGCCCCGCGTCGGTGCCGGCGCCGCACAACCGGTCGTACAGCATCTGCGCCTGCTTGCGCAACCACGGGCTGCCCGTGTCCGGCTGTGCCAGCTCCTCCTCCAAGAGGCGCACCGCCTCGTCCCTGTCACCGAGCCCGGCGAGCGCTTCGGCGGCATAGACGCGCCAGGCCGTGAAGACGGACACCCTGAGCTGCCACGCGGCCATCAGGTCCCGGCACGCGTAGAAGTCGCCGAGCGCCGCTTGGTGACGCCCCGCAGCCAGGTGGAGGCGACCGCGCGCCTGCAAGTAGTGCAGTCCGGGCAGGGACTGGAACATCGACTGCGGTACCGGGACACGGAAGCATTCGGCCGCCGCCTCGAGGTCCCCGAGACTGACGCAGGCGAGAACCTTGGCGGACAGCGGCAGACCGACAGCCACCCCCCAAGCCGACGGGGGCAGCAGCGTCAGGGCCTGCTCCGCGCGGGTCAGCGCGGTCGTGAAATTGCCCAGCCAGCTCTCCAGGGTCGCGCTGGCGGTCAACAGGACGGCCCGGCAGGTGGTCGTGCGCTCCGAGCACCCCACGACCAAGCGGTCGCACCAGTCCGCGGCTCTCTCGAGGCGGGAGGCGCGAATCAGCGAGATCAACGCGGCCATCGTCGGCGCCAGGAGCGGCTGGTGCGGCACCTGCGCCTGCAGCAGCTGCTCGGCGGCTCCGCACGCGTCGTCGGTGGGTCCCTCGGTGAGCAGCAGGGCGAGCACCAGCGCTCCGTCCCACTGCGGATCCACTGACACGATGCGCCGGCCCGGATCGTGCGGGGACTCCAGGGGGCTGTGCCGATATCGCGCGCCGTAGGTGGGAAAGAAGTACGCGAACCACACCCGCAACACGTCGAGGCGGGCGCGTGCGTCCTGGGGCAGTTCCTCCCGCACGGCATCGAGGTCGGCGAGGAGAGCGCTGACCTCCTGTGTCCGCCCCGACCACAACAGATACATACCCAGCAGCAGACTGTGTTCCCGGCTCAGCCGGCCGGCCCGGTGCTCATCGAGCAGATCGGTCAGGTGCCAGCGAACCGCCCCCGGGTCCACTTCCCACTCCGCCTGCGCCAGTTCGGCCCGGACCACCGCACGCTGCGAGTCGTCGGCGGCGGCGTAGGCGGCCCGAAGGAAGGCGATGGCCCGTTCGGCGTCGTGCTCGTGCAGGGCCTGTGTGGCCGCTTCCCGCAGGGCAATGACCGCCCAGGGGTCCTGGACGGGCCGCGCGTGAATCAAATGGTCGGCCACTTCGCCCAGTTCGGCGTTGCTCTCGCGCAGTGCCAGCGCGGCGTTCCGATGCAGCCGTGTCCGTTCGTCGCTCGGAGTTCTCTCCAGCACCACGTCACGAGCCGCCTCCAGGTGGTAGCGCAGGCCGTCGGTCAGGCCGGCTGCCTCCAGGGCATTGCGTGACCGTGCCGCCTCACCGGCGGACATGCCCAGGTGGTGCAGGAGGCGCTCCACTCGCTCCGCGGTGGCCGACTCTCCGAGGACGGCGAGAGCCCGCGCGGTCCGCAGCCCGTCGTCGGACATCAGACCGTGGATGTACTGAACGGCGAACCGCACCGCGTCGGCACCAGGTGGAGGGAGGACCGCGCCCTGCTCCACTTCGGCCGGCGCACCGGAACCCGACCAGTCCTTCAGAAGCGCGTGCAGCAGGAGCGGGCTCCCCCCGCACGCCCGCCGCCACAGGGACACGGTCCGGTCGCCGACGCCGCTCCCCATGTGCTCTGCGAGCACTCCTTCGACACACGAGGCGCACAACGGGGCAAGGCGCAGCAGCGAGCAGCTGGGATTGCGCATGTACTCGGCGATCAGTAACGGACTCTGCTGGGGAAGGTCGGAGCTCCCGGTGAGCAGGATGAGGGCACGCAGTGGCGCCACACGGTGGATGACGTAGAGCAGACACCGCAGGGACTCACCGTCGATGTCGTGAACGTCGTCGACGGCGACGATCAGCGGTGTGCGCTCGGCGGCCGCGCAGACTGCGTCGTGCACCGCGGCGGCGACCATGGCGGGCGACTCGCACACGGCCGCGATCTCGTCCATGGAGTAGCCCAGACAGGACAGGAGTTGGGCGACGACGCCCAGAGGGAACGAGCGCTCCGCCACCGATCCCGTGGCGCTCAGCACGGTCACGCCCGCCCGTTCGGCCTGTCCTGTGACGTAGTCGACCACCCCGGTCTTCCCGGCACCTGGGGGGCCGAGAACCAGAGCGGCCTGTCCCCTACCGTCACGCGCCTGTCTAAAGAGTCCGTCAAGAAGTTGTTGCGCTCGGCATCGCTCTGCCAACTCCATGTCGGACATACTCCTTCCACGGCGCCTGGTTTCGGCCGCCACATGCACTGCTCATGCAATCAAAGCATGTCCGGCGAGACCCCCCTACCTCGGTGGCCCTCACTCTGCCGGTGCCCGCCCGCCGCGACGCCGCAGGGGACGGCGGCCGGACCGGTCGCGCCCTCTTTGCGCGGCGAATTAGGGGGGAGCCACCACCCCCCTAATCGTCAACGCCCATGGAATTGGGGTTTCTTGCGGCACGTCTGACCATTGGCTAGCGTGCGAAGTCTTGCGGAGCCCCTCTCCTTTACCGGCTTTGTGGGCCCGGGGGACCCGACCGGCAGCAGCGAAGGGATGACGGAACAGTGGACGTATGGGTTACCGGTCTGGGCGCCATGACGCCGCTCGGCGGGGATATGCCGAGCACGTGGGCCGCAATGCTGAGCGGCGCCAACGGAATTGGGTATCTGAAGGACGAATGGGCCCAGCATCTGCCCGTCCGAATCGCCGGGTGCCTGGCGGTGGATCCCGCCGGCTTCCTCGCACGGACCGAAGCCCGTCGACTCGACCGTGCGGAGCAGATCGCCCTCGTCGCGTCCCGGGAGGCTTGGCGGGACGCCGGCTCCCCGGAACTTCCCCCCGAGCGTCTCGCGGTCGTCATGGGCACCGGCATCGGCGGCGTCACGTCCCTGCTGGACCAGAACCACACGCTCGAGGTCAAGGGGCCGCGGCGGGTCTCACCCCACACCGTGCCCATGCTGATGGCCAACGGCCCCGCCGCGTGGGTCAGCATGGACCTGGGCGCACAAGGCGGCGCCCATGCTCCCGTCAGCGCGTGCGCGTCGGGGGCCGAGGCCATCGCCCTGGGCCTGGACCTCATCCGGGCGGGCCGGGCCGATGTCGTCGTGGCCGGCGGCGTGGAAGCCAGTGTGTTGCCCCTGCCGCTCACCGGCTTCGCGCAGATGATGGCGCTGTCCACGTCCAACGACGATCCGGCGCACGCCAGCCGCCCCTTCGACGCCCGGCGCAACGGCTTCGTCCTTGCCGAGGGGGGTGCGGTCGTCGTCCTGGAGCGAGCGGACCACGCCCGCGCACGCGCCGCTCGCGCCTACGCGACGGCCCTGGGAGCGGGCACCAGTTCAAGCGCCGCCCACATCACCGCCTCGGACGTGGCGGGACAGGTACGCGCCATGACCCTGTCGCTGCGCGACGCGCGGATCACCGGGCAGGACGTGGGGCACGTCCATGCCCACGCGACGTCGACGCCTCAAGGCGACGCGTGTGAATCCGATGCCATTGCCCAGGCCGTCGGTACGCACGCCGTGGTCACCGCCACGAAATCCATGACCGGCCACATGCTGGGGGCGTCCGGGGCCATGGGTGCGGCCGCGGCGATCCTGGCGCTTCGCGACGGCGTCGTGCCCGCGACCCGCAACCTGCGGGAGCTGGATGCGCGCATCGATCTCGATGTGGTGACGGACGAGCCGCGCACGGGACAGTTCCGGGTCGCATTGTCCAATTCCTTCGGCTTTGGCGGGCACAACGTCTCACTCGTCTTCGGCCGCCCCTGACACCGGCAAGACTCGTCAACTACCCGGTCCTGGGAGCAAGTTGGCACTGCGGCTTGGCGCGTCACCGTCTCCGAGCGACATTGCCTCGACTTTTCCATCGAAAGAATTCCATGACATCCGAGATACCTGAAAACAGGTGCCCCATCCGCCTCGACGTGGATTTCTACAGAGATCCGCATGCTGTCTATCGGGCGATAAAACAACGCGGAAACAAACCCACTGAAGTCGTACTCGAAACGGGTATGGCGTACCTGCCACCGAACCTGCGTGCCTGGGTGGTGACTTCCTACGAGGATGTCGAATTCGTACTGCGGGATCCCCGTTTCCGCAAAAGCATAGACAAGGCAATGCCGTTGTTTGCGGCGAGCGCCCAAGGCGGCGGACAGGAGCAGGACCGAAGCTCGCTGCTCTACGACAACATGGCGAACAACGACCCGCCGGTCCATACCGCCCTGCGCAAACCGCTCAACAGCTCCTTCACCGCGCGGGCGGTGGCTCCCAAGCGCCAGGCCATGCGGGAACTGGCCGAATCGGTCCTGGACGCCGTCGCAGGACACGAGTCGTTCGACCTCGTCCAGGATTTCGCCTTCCCTTACTCGATCGGCGTCATCTGTGACACGCTCGGGGTTCCGCGCGAGGATCGCGAGACGTTCCACCAATGGGTGCAGACGATCACCAGTGACGCGGAACCCGAGGTACTCCGGCGCGACGCGCAGCGGATGGTCGGCTACCTGCGCGGCCTCATCGCGCAGAGACGTGAGACGGGCACCGATGACATCCTGACGCAACTCGCCGTCTCGCTCAGCGAGTCGCAGGCGGTCGCCCAGGCGTACGCGCTGCTCGCCGCCGGGTACGAAACCTCGGCGAACCTGATCGTCACGGGGCTGCTGGTGCTGGAGTCGGAGCCGGATCTGAAGGCGCGTGTCTGGGGGGACCGGTCGCTCGTGCCGGCCGCCGTGGAAGAGATGCTGCGCCATCAGTCCCCCTTCAATCTGTCCCTGTACCGGTACGCCACCGAATCGGTCGAGGTGGGCGGGGTGACCATTCCGGCCGGCTCCATCGTGTTCCTGGCCTTCGCCGCGGCCAACCGCGACGGCGCGCGTTTCGAGGATCCCGACCGCTTCACGGTCGACACGCCGCGCCGTGAACACCTGGCCTTCGGCGGCGGCATCCACAACTGCATCGGCAAGCACCTCGCGCGTCTGGAGGCGGAGGTCGCGTTCGACGTCCTGGTCCGGCGCTGTCCGGAACTCGCCGTCCGCACGCCGCCCCAGCACAGGGAGTGGAAGGCCAGCCCCACCTTCCGGGGACTGAGGAGTCTCGTCGTCGCCCCTGGGCCACTGCGATCCGGCCCGGGCACGGCAGAAGCAGGTGAAGCAGCCTGATGAGCGCACGGACCCACCGGCCGCGACCGACACGGACGTACACGGAACCAGACGCAGCCTCCATGGCCGTCATCGGTCTGTCGTGCCGCTTTCCCGGCGCCTCCGATCCGGGCGAGTTCTGGCGCAACCTCATGTCCGCGGCGGACAGCGTGGGCAGCGCTCCGCCCGGCCGCTGGGAGGAACGTGCCGGGCCGGCGCCCGCCGAACCCCGCACTCCCATCCGGCACGGCGGCTTCATCGAGGGCATCGACGAGTTCGACGCCAGGTTCTTCGGCATCGTCCGACGCGAGGCCGAGCACATGGATCCGCAGCAGCGGCTCCTGCTCGAGCTCGCATGGCAGGCCCTGGAGGACGCCTCCGTTCCCGCACAGGACCTGCGCGCGGCGCGCTGGGGTGTCTATGTGGGGGCGAGCGCGGATGACTTCAGGACGCGGTACTTCGCCTCCGGGTGCCTCGACCGGTTCGGGCACATGGGCTCGAGCCGCTCGCTGCTGGCGGGACGCATCTCCCACCACCTCGGTCTGCGCGGCCCCAGCGAAGTCGTCGACACCGGTCAGTCGTCCTCCCTGTGTGCACTGCACCGGGCAGTCGCGAGCCTGCAGCTGGGCGAATGCGATGCCGCGCTCGTCGCCGGCGTCAACCTCAACCTCCTGCCGGACGTCACCGACCAGGTGCATCTGTGGGGCGGTCTGTCCCCTGACGGCCGCTGTCGCGCCTTCGACGAGCACGCCGACGGATACGTCCGCGCCGAGGGGGGCGGCGTCGTCGTGCTCAAGCCGCTCGAGGCCGCCGTACGCGACGGTGACCACGTCTACTGCGTGGTGCGCGGCAGCGCCACCAACAACGACGGAGGCAGAGCCGGTCTCGGTGTTCCCAGCGCGGACGCCCAGCGCGAGGTGATCGAGGCCGCCCACCGCGCCGCGGGGATCACGGGTGCGTCGGTCGGCTACGTCGAACTGCACGGCACGGGCACGCCCGTAGGTGACCCGGTTGAGGCCGAGGCACTCGGCGAGGCCGTCGGAAGGCGGCGCCCGCGGACAACGCCGTTGCTCGTGGGCTCGGTCAAGTCGAACATCGGGCACCTGGAGTCGGCGGCTGGCATCGCCGGATTCATCAAGGCGTGCCTGGTACTGCATCACGGGCAGCTGCCGCCGACCCTGCACCATCACCGCAGCCCCGAGGCACTGCCGTTGGCGGACCTCAACCTTCGGGTCCTCGGCCTGGACCACGACGAGAGCCTGGGAACCGACGAACTCGTCGGGGTCAGCTCGTTCGGCATGGGCGGCACCAACGTCCACGTGGTCCTGGCGAGTTCGCCCGTCGCTACGAGTCCGTCCGGTCGGCCCGGGTCCCGGACTCCGGCCGAGCAGCCCACCACGGACACCGTGTGGTGTCTGTCCGGTCGCACCCGCGAAGCGGTCCGCACGCTGGCCCGCGCCCTCCTCGAACACACCTTCCCCACGGAGCGCTACACCGTGGGCGATGTGGCCTGGTCCCTCGCCCAGCGCGACGAGGGCGAGCACCGCGCCGCGGTGGTCGGCGGTTGCTGGGACCGGATGCGCGACGGACTGCTCAAGATCGTGGCAGGCCACGACCTGGCCATACCGGCGGACTGGCTGCACGACGGAGGAGCCGAACGAGTCGCCTGGGTATCCGTCGCCGGTACCTACGCCGCCCACGGAGACATCGCCGAGGTCGCAGCTCGACTGGGAACAGGACTGCGCAAGGTGCCCGGCCTGCCCACGTACCCCTTCGAACGCGACACCTTTCACGGACCCGCACCGCGCCGCTCCCTCGCCCCGGCCCCCGAACCGGCCACCGCGGCGCCGGACGAGGCCGTCCCACGCTCCCTGCTCGACGGCTGGGTGCAGGCTGCCGATCCCTCCGAACGGCTCTGGCTCATCCGGTCCTTCCTGGAGCGCGAACTCCTCGACGTTCTGGGCGAGACGGGCGACGGCCGTCCGAGCGTGGATCCCGACAGCACCTTCCAGGACCTGGGCGCCGACTCCATGTCCCTGCTCGAGCTCCAGGACCGTCTCACGACCGCCACCGCCGTGGAGATCCCGGAGTCCGCGCTCTTCGACCACCCGACGATCAACGACCTCGCGGCACACCTGAACACCGAACTGGAGGCACTCCGTGGCTGAGCACACAACGGAGCCCGAAGACATAGCCGTCGTGGGTATGGCCTGCCGCTACCCCGGCGGCGTGAACACCCCGGAGCGCCTGTGGGCCTTGGTCGACGAGGGCCGGGACGCCATCACGGACTTTCCCGGCAACCGCGAGTGGCACACCGAGGATCTGTACGACCCGAGCTTCGTGCGGCAGGGCGGGTTCCTGCACGACGCGGACCTCTTCGACGCCGACTTCTTCGGGATCAGGCCCGCTGAGGCGATCTCCATGGACCCGCAGCAGCGGGTGCTCCTGCAGGTCGCCTGGGAGGCGATCGAGCGGGCGGGCATCGTCCCGTCGAGCCTCAAGGGTTCACAGACCGGCGTGTTCGTCGGGCTGATGCCGAACGAGTACGGGATGCCGCTGTGGAAGTGGCAGGACGAGACGGCCGGTTTCATGGGCACCGGCACCTCACCGAGCGTGGCGTCCGGGCGGATCGCCTACCTCCTGGGCCTGGAAGGTCCCGCCCTGACCATCGACACCGCCTGTTCGTCGTCCGGCGTGGCGATTCACACCGCCGTACGGTCCCTGCGCAGCGGCGAGACGGACCTGGCGCTCGCTGGCGGCTGCACCGTGCTCACGGGGCCCGGTATGTTCGTGGACTACGCGAAGAAGGGTGCCCTCTCGCCGGACGGACGATGTCGCACCTTTTCCGACACCGCCAACGGAACCGTCTGGGCCGAAGGCGCGGGCGTCCTCGTCCTCGAACGCCTCTCGGCGGCACGGCGCAACGGGCGCCGCATCCTCGGTGTCATCAAGGGAACCGCCGTCAATCAGGACGGCGCGAGCAACGGCCTCACCGCACCGAGCGGCAAGGCTCAGGTCAAGGTGATCCGGCAGGCGCTCGCCGACGCCCGGCTCACGCCCGGCGAGGTCCAGCTCGTGGAGGCGCACGGGACGGCCACCAAGCTCGGCGACCCCATCGAGGCCAACGCCATCCAGGCCACCTACGGAGCGGACCGCGGCGACGAACCCGTGTGGATCGGCTCCTTCAAGTCGAACATCGGCCACTCCATGGCCGCAGCGGGAGTCGGCGGTGTCATCAAGTGCCTGAGCGCGATGCGCGCCGGCACCATGCCCAAGACACTGCACGTCGAGGAACTCAACTCCCACGTCGACTGGTCCTCGTCGGTGAACGTCCTGCGCGAGAGCAGGCCCTGGCCCACGGCACAGGGCGGCGTACGCCGGTGCGCCGTCTCCTCGTTCGGTGTCAGCGGCACCAACTCCCATGTGATCCTGGAGAGCTGGGACGAGGAGCCGATGGTCTCCGCGACCCCGGCGGACGCCTCCGACGACACCACTCACGCCCTCACCCTCTCCGCCAAGTCGCCCGCGGCTCTGCGCTCTCACGCCGCGAGGGTCGCCGAACACCTCATCTCCGGGACGTCGTCCGTGGCGGCGACCGCGCAGGCGCTCGCCACACAGCGCGAGCACTACGCCCACCGCGCCGTCGCCGTCGCGGGAGGACGAGAGCACCTGGCCGCCGCGCTCCAGGCGTTCGCCGACGGCACCGACTCCCCAGCGGTCGTGCACGACGAGGCACGGCGCATTCGACGCCCGGTCTTCGTGTTCCCCGGGCAGGGGTCCCAGTGGGACGCCATGGCCGTGCGGCTCCTGAAGGACTCCGACGTCTTCCGGCTGAGGGTCGAGGAGGTCGCGGGAGCCTTCAAGCCCTACCTCGACTATGACCTGCTGGCGGTGCTGGCCGGCGAGGACCGGGAGACGAACCGGGAGCGCACGGACGTCGTCCAGCCACTCACCTTCACCATGATGCTGGGCCTCGCCTCGATGTGGGAGCTCGCCGGTGTCCGGCCCGCCGCGGTGATCGGCCACTCGCAGGGCGAGGTCGCCGCCGCGTGCCTCGCCGGTGCTCTCAGTCTCGACGCGGCGGCCCGTGTGGTCGCCTGCCGCAGCCGCGTGCTGGAGGACGAGGGACGCGGCGGCATGGTAGCCGTGGCGCTCGGCGTCGAGGAGGCGGTGACCGCCACCCGCGAAGCAGGCGCGCATCTCGCCGTCGCGGCCACCAACGGCCCCGCCTTCACCATCTTGTCCGGTGACGACGAACCGGGTATCCGGCGTCTGCTGGACCGGTGCGAGGACCGGGACGTGTACGCCCGCCGGGTCCCGGCCAAGTGCGCCTCGCACTCACCCGTCATGGCCGAGCTCGAAGGCCGGATCATGGCAGGACTCGACGGCCTCCAGGCCTGCGCGGAGGACGTGGCCTTCTTCTCCACGGTCGAGGGCGACCGGGTGCGGGGGCAGGATCTGACCGCCGCGTACTGGTACCGGAATCTGCGCGAGCAGGTCCGGTTCGCCGAGACGGTCACGGCCATGGTGTCGCACGGCTACGACGCCTTCATCGAGATCAGCCCGCATCCCGTGCTCCTCACCTCGCTGCGCCAGATTCTGGAGCAGGCCGGCAGCGACGCCCCGGTGTGCGCCACCCTCCGCCGGGACCAGGGTTCGTACGAGCGGTTCCTGACGGCTGCCGCCGAGGCCTACGTACAGGGCCACGACGTCGGCTGGGCCGCCCTGCACACCGGTGCGTGGTCCGGGGGGCCGGCTCCGGACGGTCTCCCCACCTACCCGTTCCAAGGACGCAGGTTCTGGCTTCCGTCGCAGATGGAGACCACGGCCGTCTCCCCGCCCGCCGCCGTCCGGCCGAGCGCCGGCAGGACGCCGATCGCGGCCGGCGGCCACCCGTTCCTGACCTCCGTGGTCGAGACGGTCGACGGCACCATGGTGATGAGCGGGCGCCTGTCCGTGCGAAGCCACCCGTGGTTGATGGATCACCGGGTCGAGGACACGCCCTTGCTGCCCGGCACCGCCTTCGCGGAGCTACTGCTGACGGCGGGGCGCGAACTCGACTGCCCGGCCCTCGACGAGATGGTGCTCCGGGACCCGCTGCTCCTGCCGGTGGACGGGTCTCAGGTCGACGTACAGGTGACCGCGCGACGCGCCGACGCACAGGGGAAGCGGGCCGTGGCGGTGTACTCGCGCCCGGCGGCCGACACCGAGTGGCGCCAGCACGCGGAGGGCTTGGTGTCCCCCGAGCTCCCTCGGCCGACTCCCGCCGGCCTCACGACCGAGCCCGGTGCCGGACGCCTGGAGGCCGACACGCTGTACGCGCGGCTGCGCGGGATGGGGTACGGCTACGGCGACGCCTTCCAAGGCGTACGCGGTGGAGAGCACGGCGACGGCTGGGCCCGCTCCCGGGTGGTCCTGCCGGACAGCGCTCGTATCAACCACCACGGCTTCGCGCTGCACCCGGCGCTGTCCGACGCGGCACTCCACGCCGCCGTGGCCTGTGGCCTGATCGAACCGCCGGCAGCAGGGGACATCGCCGTCCCCTTCGTGTTCAACGGGGTACGGGTCGGTGACGGCGACGCTGCCGACCAGTGCTGGGCCGCTGCCCGCCGCGTGGCTCCCGACACGATCGCCCTCACCCTGACCGACGACCTCGGCCATATGCTGCTGAGCATCGACAGCATGGTGGTCCGCGGTCTCGAGCGGCCCGCTCGGCAGCCGGACCACGTGGAGGCCACGCTCTACACGACCGACTGGACGGAGGCCGAGGGCGAACGGGGTGTGGAACGTCGCCTGTGCGTCGTGGGCGCCGACGGGCCGCTCGCCGCGTCCCTGCGGAACACCGCACACGGTGGGATAACGGTGGCCACGCTCGACGAAGCGGTCATGGTCGTCAGGGCTCTGCCCGGAGACTGGCAGGTCGTCCTGTCCACCCCGTCGACGGGCCCCGGGACCGTGACCGCGGCTGACGTCCATGACACGGCGGCGTGGGCGCTGGAGGCCGTCCAGCGGTGGATGCTCGCCGAGGACCTCTCCGAGCGTGCTCTGCTCACGTTCGTCACCCGGAACGCGGTGGCTGTCCCCGGTGACGAGGCGCACGACCTGGCCGCGAGCGCTCTGTGGGGGATGGTCCGCACCGCCCAGACCGAGAACCCCGGTCATGTCCGCATCATCGACGTCGACGACGCCGCGGTCGCCGAACCGGACCCGGTCAAGGCGGCGTTGCGACGTTCCGAGGCCCAGCTGGCCGTACGCGCGGGCCGGGTGCTGCGCCCGCATCTGTGGCCGCACACCTCCGCCGGCGCCCCGTTCCCGGACTGCGGCGACGACACCGTCGTCATCACCGGCGGCACCGGCACGATCGGCCGTGCCCTGGCCCGCCACCTCGTCACCCAGAAGTCCGTGCGGTCCGTGGCGCTGCTCAGCCGCAGTGGCCGGCAGGCGCCCGGTATCACGGCCCTCACCTCCGAGCTGGAGCGCCTGGGCGCCTCGGTTCGCGTGCTCGAGGCCGACACCGCCGACGCGGAGCGCCTGCGCGCGGCCCTGGCCCAACTGCGTTCGGAGCGTCCGCTGGCGGGCGTCGTCCATGCCGCGGGCCTCCTCGACGACGCCATCGTGCCGAACATGACGCCCGAGCAACTGCACCGTGTCCTGGCGAGCAAGGTCGACTCGGCGCTCAACCTGGACGCTGCGACGCGTGCGGACGACCTTCGCTTCTTCACCGTCTTCTCCTCCCTGTACGGCGTGCTCGGCGGCCCCGGGCAGGCCAACTACGCCGCGGCGAACACCTTCCTGGACCACTTCGCGCACTGGCGCCGGGCCCAGGGGCGGCCGGCCAACTCCGTCGCGTGGGGTCTGTGGGACGAGGCGACGGGTATGACGGGGCACCTCGACGAGGCGGATCTGCTGCGACTGCGGCGCAACGGAGTGGCGCCGTTCACGGTGGCGGAGGGGCTCGCCCTGTTCGATGCCGCACTCGGCAGCAGCACCACCGCGGTGATCGCGGCACGTCTCGCGGTGTCCGATGCGACCGACGACGCGACGATGGACGCTCCGTTCCTGTTCTCCCGCCTCGCAGGGCGTGGAGCGACCCGGACCGGGGGGATGCGCAAACCCGCACCCGCACCCGCCGCCCCGCCCGCACCCACCGTCACCGCTGCCCCGCCGGCCCCGAGCGCCCCGGCTCTCCGGCCTCCGACGCGGCAGACGCCTGCCGCTTCCGCTCAGCCACGCGCCGAGGCCGACCGGCCCACGCGCCCGCAGGAGGCGGCCACCGTCCTCGACCTCCTGAACTCGCCGGAGGCATCACACGACCAGCGCGTCGCCGGCCTGCTCACCGTGGTCAAGGAGAGTGTGGCCGAACTGCTCGGCACCGAGCACCGGCGCGTGGACGCCCAGCAGTCCTTCTACGAGATGGGCTTCGACTCCCTCACCTCCATGGAGCTGCGCGTCCGCCTCGGCCGCAGGCTCGACATCCGGCTGGGCGCCACCGTGGTCTTCGACCACCCGACTCCGGAGGCACTCGTCTCGCACATCGTGGATCTGTTCCGGCCCGATGACGGTCGGGAGTCCGACGAGTCAGAGGAGCCCGGCCCAGGCCAGGTCAGCGAGCCGGACGTCGCCCCGGCCCCGGTTGCGGCGCCCGCGAGGCAGGGGGCGCGACAGAACGCGGACGCCGGCAGGACGAGGGAGGAACAGCCCTCCGTGCCCGACTCCGCCCCGTTCCCCCTGACCAAACTGCAGGAGGCATATCTTGCGGGCCGGGCCGGTGACTTCGAACTGGGCAACGTCTCCACGTACTTGTACGTGGAGGTCGACCTGACCGGCTTCGACGTGGCGGCGGCCGAGCACGCGCTCGACCGGCTCGTACGGCGCCACCCGATGCTGCGGGCCGTCTTCGACCCGGAGACCGGGACCCAGCGGGTGCGGGGCAGCGTGCCCCGCGTGTCGATCCCCGTCGAGGACCTGACCCGGCTCACGGAGGACGAGCGTGGAAAGCGGCTCGCCGCGATACACACCGAGCTGAAGGCCAAGGAGTTCGACGTCACGAGCTGGCCCCTGTTCGTGGTGCGCGCCACGGCCGTCAGCTCGACCGTGACGCGGCTGCACTTCGGCATCGACGTACTCGTCTCGGACGGCAGCAGCACCTCCGTCCTCTTCAAGGAGTGGGCGGATCTCTACGCGGACCCCGACACGGAACTTCCGGAACTGCGGTCGGGATTCGACGAGTTCACGCTCAGGATCCGCGAACAGGCCGCGGCGGCGGAGAGCGACCGGAGCAGGTCGTACTGGGGCGGTCGGCTCCAGAGCCTGCCCCCGGCTCCGGAACTGCCGCTCGCGGTCCGCCTCGCCGACGTACGGCGCCCCGTGTTCACCAACCGCTTCCTGCGCGTCGAGGCACCGGAGTGGGAACAGTTCAAGCGCAATGCCGCGGCAGCCGGTCTGACGGCGTCGGGCGCCGTGCTGGGGGCGTACTGCCACGTGCTCGCCGCGTGGTCCAAGACACCGGACTTCACCATCACCTGCCTGGTGTCGCAACGGGACGCGATAGCCGGTATGGACACCGCGAACGTCATAGGCAACTTCTCCTCCACGAGCCTGCTCGAAGTGCGGGTCGACCAGGCCGCTCCGTTCCGGGACACGGCCCGCCGGATCCAACGGCAGCTGATGCAGGACATGGAACACACCGCCTGTTCCGGCCTCGATGTGCTCAGGGACCTCGGCCGTATGGACGCGAGCGCGGGGCGGGCGCGCATGCCTGTCGTCTTCAACAGCACCATCGGCGGGGCCGCCGCGGGCGGGCAGGAGGCCGGTCCCGTGGGTTCGCTGTGCCGCATGGGTGAGACCGGCACGCCGGTATGGAGCGGGGTCCGCACCCCGCAAGTCATCCTCGACCACACGGCGTTCGAGGAGAACGGCGGTCTGATCCTCAACTGGGACGTGGTGGAGGAAGTGTTCCCGGAGGGCGTCGTGGACTCCATGTTCGCGGCATACGAAAGGCTGATTCGTGAACTCTGTCGCTGACTCCGCGTGGTTCGCGCCCGCCTGGGCGAACGACCCCGAGCTCGCGCCCGGTGCCGGCAGGCTCCAGCGCACCCAGGAGCCCGGGTTCCCCTCTGACCACACCCTCCATTCCCGTTTCGTCGAGCGAGCCGCGCGTACTCCCGACGCTGTCGCCGTGATCACACGGGACCGACGGCTCAGCTATGCCGACGTCGACGCGGAATCGGCTCGTGTGGCCTGTCTCCTGGCAGAGCATGGCACGACCACCGGAACGTTGGTCGGGGTGGTGATGCACAAGGGCTGGGAGCAGGTGGTCGGCAGTCTGGGCGTGTTGCGGTCGGGAGGCGCGTACGTCCCCATCGACCCGAACTGGCCGGCCCAGCGCCTCGCCGCGGTGATCGCCGCCGCGGAGCTGGACACGATCCTGACCCAGCCCGCGCTGCGCAACGCCGTCGACTGGCCCGACGGCCTCACGGTGCTGGAGGTCGAGGCGCCCGACCCGTCCGAGAACGCCGCGGTCCACACGGCGCCGGACGTCCCGGTGACACCTCGTGACGTCGCATACGTGATCTACACCTCCGGTTCCACGGGCGTCCCCAAGGGGGTGGTGATCGAGCACGGACCAGCGGTCAACACGATCCTGGACGTCAACGACGAACTGTCGCTCACCGCGGACGACCGCGTCCTCGGCCTCTCGGCCCTCAACTTCGACCTGTCGGTCTACGACATCTTCGGACCTCTCTCCGCCGGTGGCGCGGTCGTGCTGCCCGGTCCGGAGGACGCCCGCGAACCGGCGGGCTGGCTCTCCCTGATGGCCGAGGGGAGGGTCACGGTGTGGAACAGCGTTCCCGCCCTGATGGCCATGCTGTGCGAGCACCTGACGTCGTCGCAGGACACAGATCCCCGGTCCCCGGACGCCCCGTCCTCGCTGCGCGCCGTCCTCATGAGCGGGGACTGGATTCCCGTGGCCCTGCCCGTCGAGATCCGGCGGTTCTTCCCTCAGGCGGCCTTGTGGAGCCTCGGGGGTGCGACCGAGGCGTCGATCTGGTCGATCTGGCATCGGATCGTTCCCGAAGACACGGCGTTGCCGTCCATCCCCTACGGCACGTCCATGCGGAACCAAAAGGTCTTTGTCGCCGACACGCTCCTACGGCCACGCCCCACGTGGGTCGTAGGCGAAATCTGCATCGCCGGCGTCGGCCTGGCGCGTGGATACCTCGGCGACCCGGAGAAGACCGCGAAGAGTTTCACCGTCTCTCCGTCCACCGGAGATCGCGTGTACCGGACCGGTGACTGGGGACGTCTCCTGCCCAACGGCGAGATCGAGTTTCTCGGCCGCGACGACATGCAGGTCAAGGTCGGCGGCTACCGGATCGAGCTGGGCGACGTGGAAGCCGCGCTGCTGCGATGTCCCGAGGTCGCGGGCGCCGTCGTCACGGCCCCCGGCGACCGGAGCCGCAGGCGACTCGTGGCGCACGTCGTGCTGGCGGCGGGCGCCAGGCGAACGGGCGCGGACATCAAGAAGGCCGCGGAAGAATTCCTGCCACCGTACATGCTTCCCGCCCTTGTGACCGTGTGGGATGCACTGCCCCTGACGGCGAACGGGAAGGTGGACCGCGCCGCACTGGCCCGGCACGAGGAGGAGCCGGATACGGAGGATGAGAACGCTCGCCCTGCCACCGAGGAGGAACAGGCTCTGCTCTCCCTGTGGAAAGCCTTCTTCGAAACGTCCTCGCTCTCCGTCCTGGACAACTTCTTCGAAC
Organism: Streptomyces sp. NPDC001153; assembly: GCF_053598315.1. Taxonomy (NCBI): domain Bacteria; kingdom Bacillati; phylum Actinomycetota; class Actinomycetes; order Kitasatosporales; family Streptomycetaceae; genus Streptomyces; species Streptomyces sp. NPDC001153. The sequence goes on along the minus strand of NZ_JBSFJZ010000041.1, from coordinate 78,746 downwards.
TGGGCGGGGACTCTCTACGGGCCGTACGTCTGATGGCAGTGGTGCGGAAGGAACTGGAGGTCTCATTGCCCGTTTCAACGCTTTTCTCAGCGCCAACAGTCCGGTCACTGGCGGTCCGCGTACAGCAATCGCGCGTGAGGGCATAGCGACATAAGTGTCCGGCTGGTGCCGTCGGCACCAGCCGGACATGTTCGTTGGGCGGCGGACCGGCGCCTCAGAGACAGCGCCCATGCCGCCCGGCGTGGCGGTCAACGTCTCGTCGTCACTTGGTGAAGACGAGACTGACGTTGTGCCCGCCGAACCCGAACGAGTTGGCCAGCGCAGCGGACCACTGCCCGATGCGCCGCTCACCGCGCACCACGTCCAGTTCCACGCGCGGGTCGAGTTCATCGAGGTTGCGCGTGGCCGGCACCGTGCCGTCCTTGAGCGCGAACAGAGCGGCCATGGCGCCAACAGTTCCGGACGCGCCCATCATGTGACCTGTCATCGACTTCGTCGCCGTCACCGCGGCGTGACTGCCGATCACCCGGCCGATCGCCTCGGCCTCCGCCAGGTCACCGGACTCCGTCGAGGTGGCGTGGGCGTGCACCAGCCCGATGTCCGCCGGGGCCAGGCCGGCGTCGCGCAGCGCCAGTTCCATGGCGAAGGCCTGGCCGTCCGCGTCGGAGGCCGTGATGTGGTTCGCGCTCGAACTCACTGCACTGCCGGCCAGCGTGCCGTAGGCACCTGCTCCACGGGCCCGAGCGAACTCGGCGCGTTCGAGCACCATCATCCCCGCGCCCTCGCCCATGACGAACCCGGACCGCTCGACGTCGAACGGGCGGGACACGGTCTCCGGGTCCACGGACTGCGTCGACAGGGCCTTCATCTGGGCGAATGCCGCGATGGTGAAGGGGTGCAGACATGCCTCCACCCCACCTGCGACGACCACGTCCGCCCGCCCGCTGCGGATCAGATCCTGCCCCAGGGCGAGGGCCTCCGCCCCGGACGCACAGGCACTCACCGGAGTCCTGGCGCCTCCCTTCGCGCCCAGGTCCATGCTCACCCAGGCAGCGGGCCCGTTGGGCATCAGCATGGGGACCGTGAACGGCGACAGCCGGCGAATCCCTGCGCGTTCGAAGATGTCGTCCTGCCCCAGCGTGGTGAGAACACCACCGGTCCCCGTACCGATGACGACGGCGAATCGCTCCGGTTCGACCTGCGGAGCACCGGCGTCCCGCCAGGCTTCGCGCGCACTGAGGATGGCGGCCTGCTCACCGCGGTCCAGCTTCCTGGCCTCGGTCCTCGGAAGCAGGGAGGCAGGGTCCACCGTGAGCCGGGCCGCAACGTGCACGGGCAGGTCCGCGGCCCAATCCTCCTCCAGGAAACGCACCCCCGACTTACCGTCCAGCAGCCCCGACCACGACGACGGCGCATCGGCTCCCAGTGGCGTCATCGCACCGACGCCCGTCACCAGCACACGACCGTTACGGGTCACACGAGCCTCCTTGAATTTTGTAGATATTACATAGTGCCCGACCTACCTTCACGGGGATCATGCCAGCTTTCAAAAGGGAAATCAGGGTAGGAGCCGACCGATTTGAAAGCGGGAGATTGTGTCATTCCAACAATGGGGGTACCTCAGGCGGGAGCGCAGAGGGGACACTGCGCCAGGGTGAATTCGCCCAGGCGCGCTCGGCGGCCGGTCCGTGGTTCAGGTGTCCTGGTGCTGCCTGCGGCTGAGGCTGAGCAGTGTGTAGACCAGTAGGGCAGAGGCGAGGCCGACGGCCCAGCCGTAATCGGCCAGGGGCTTGAGGAACGGGATGATGCCGTCGGTGGGGAAGGGGCCCTGCTTGACGCCCTTGGCCACCGTCGAGTACGAGCCGCCGACGGCCAGGACGCCGCCGATCACGAACGCGGCCACCGCGCGCAGGTTCCAGCCGCCGGTGTACCAATAGCGGCCGTCGGACAGGTACAACTCCCCCAGCGCCAGGCGGGTACGGCGCACGATCCAGTAATCGGCGACGAGGATGCCGGCCACGGTGCCGAGCAGGCCGCCGACGAAGCCGAGCCACGTGTAGATGTACACGTGCGGGTTGGCGATCAGCTTCCACGGCATGATCAGGATGCCGACCACACCGGTGATCAGCGCGCCGGTGCGGAAGCTGACCAGTCGCGGCAGCAGGTGCGAGAGGTCGTACGCCGGGGAGACGACATTGGCGGCGATGTTCACCGACAAGGTCGCCACCATCACGATCAGCAGCGCGAACAGGGCGCCGACGGTGTTGCTCATCCTCGCACTCAGTGCGATCGGATCCCAGATCGGCGCCCCGTAGACGGCCTGGGAACCGGACGTCACCAGCACCGAGAGGATCGCGAACAGCGTCATCGTGGTCGGCAGGCCCAGGGTCTGCCCCCACAGCTGGGCACGCTGGCTGCCGCCGAACCGCGTGAAGTCGGGGATGTTCAGCGACAGTGTGGACCAGAAGCCGATCATGCCCATCAGGGAGGGGAAGAACACCTTCCAGAACCCGCTCCCCCAGCCCAAGCTGGAGGGCTGGTCCAGCAGCGGGCCGAAGCCGCCCGCCTTGGCGGCCATGACCCCCAGCAGCACCAGCGCACCGACGATCACCAGCGGCGCCGCCCAGTTCTCCACCCTGCGGAGCGTCTCCATACCACGGGTGATGATGGCGACCTCGATGAGCCAGAACAGACCGAACGACAGCCACTGGGTCCACGGCGTGCCCCCGATCGAGCCGGCGTGCAGCCAGCCGTGGCCGAACAGCTTGCCCGCCAGCAGGAAGATGCCCTCCCCACCGATCCACGTCTGAATGCCGAACCAGCAGCACGCCACCGCCGCCCGCACCATCGCCGGCAGGTTCGCCCCGCGCACCCCGAACGACGCCCGCGCGAACACCGGGAACGGGATCCCGTACTTGGTGCCGGCATGACCGGTCAGCAGCATCGGCACCAGCACGATCACGTTCGCCAGCGCGATCGTCAACACCGCCTGCTTCCAGTCCATCCCCAGCGCCACCAGCCCCGAAGCCAGTGTCCACGAAGGAATACAATGCGCCATTCCCACCCAAAGGGCGAGATAGTTGTAAGTCCCCCATGTCCGGTGCGCGATCGGGACCGGCACCAGGTCCGCGTTGGCGAAACGCGAATCGTCCAGCACCGCCGGATCGGACAACGCCACCCGGCCGTCCGCATACACCTGCTGCGCGACGGCCGGATCGGCCAGGGTTCTTCCATTGGAGGACATCAGGACCACCTCGTATCGCAAGACTCATGTGACGATGCGGACTCCGGGGAGCTCAACTCATTCCCGGGAGTGCGACGAGCAATGGACGAGCCGACCAACCGCGCGAGCAGACGCACCGCCGACGGGCGTCGGCCCGTCGGCGGCGTCAACCGCGCACAGCGGGCAGACCCTCGCGCGGCCAGTGCGATCGACGACGAAATCGCTGGTCAGCGCCCTGCAAGGCAGTATGTGTTCTCTCTTGCGCGACCCACAGGGCGGAGAAGTTGTACGTGGTCCAGGTGCGTGCCAGGAGCGAGTTCCACGCGCCCGTCGGGGAGGGTGACTTGGCCGGACAGGGGTATGGCCGTGGGAGCGGTGTCGGTCATGGGCTGGCCAATCGGGGTGAGAGGGGTGGGGAGAGGCCGTGCGGGCACCAGCCCCCTCCCCGGCGGCGGGGAGGGGAGACCAAAAGGGGCGTGGGGGGTGAACTCGAAGAAGTGGCTCAGGCGTTGACGGCCGGGATCACCTGCGTGCCGTAGGCGTCGATGGTGGCCTCCTGCGCGTCGTGCATGTCGTACACCGCGAACTGGTCGACGCCCAGCGCGCGGAGCGCGGTCAGTTTCTCGATGTGCTTCTCGGCCGGTCCGATGACGCAGAACCGGTCGACGATCTCGTCCGGCACGAACTGGGTGTCCGGGTTGCCGCTGCGCCCGTGGTGGGCGTAGTCGTAGCCCTGCCGTGCCTTGATGTAGTCGGTGAGTGCGTCGGGGACCTGCGCGGAGTGCTCGCCGTACTTGGCGACCAGGTCGGCGACGTGGTTGCCGACCATGCCGCCGAACCAGCGGCACTGGTCGCGCGCGTGGGCGAGGGCCTCGGGCGAGTCGTCGGCGGTGACGTACGCGGGGGCCGCCACGCAGATGGTGACCTCGGACGGGTCGCGTCCGGCGGCCGCCGCCGCGTCCTTGACGGCCTTCACCATGTACTCGGTCAGGTACAGGTCGGAGAGCTGGAGGATGAACCCGTCGGCCTCCTCGCCGGTCATCTTCAGCGCCTTCGGGCCGTACGCGGCCATCCAGACGGGGAGTCGGGCGCCCGGCTTGATCCACGGGAACCTCACGACCGTGCCGCCGCCGAGGTCGGCCTCGTCGCCGCTGCCGAGGGCCCGGATGACCTTCATCGCCTCGCTGATGCGGGCCAGGGTGTTGGGTTTGCGGCCCGCGACCCGCATGGCGGAGTCGCCGCGGCCGATGCCGCAGACGGTGCGGTTGCCGAACATGTCGTTGAGGGTGGCGAAGGTGGAGGCGGTGACCTCCCAGGTGCGGGTGCCCGGGTTGGTGACCATCGGGCCGACCTTCAGCTTCGTGGTGTTGGCCAGGATCTGGCTGTAGATCACGAACGGCTCCTGCCAGAGCACGGCGGAGTCGAAGGTCCAGCCGTATGTGAACCCGTTGCGCTCGGCCCGTTTCATCAGGCTGATGACACGGGAGGCCGGCGGGTCGGTCTGCAGGACGAGTCCGAAGTCCATGGGCGCTGCTCCTAGTTGAGGTACTGACAGGTGGAGCGCGGGGTGAAGGCGCCGTGCCCGGCGTGCCCGGTGTACTCCCGCTCGTTGATGACGACTTCGCCGCGGGAGAGCACGGTCTCGACCCGGCCGGTGGTGCGCCTGCCCTCGTAGGCCGAGTAGTCGACGTTCATGTGGTGGGTCTCGGCGGACATGACCTGCTCGGCGTGCGGGTCGTAGATCACGATGTCGGCGTCGGCGCCCGGGGCGACGGTGCCCTTCTTCGGGTACAGGCCGAACATGCGGGCCGGGGTGGCGCAGGCGATCTCGATCCAGCGGCGGCGGGAGATGTGCCCGTCGACGACGGCCTGGTGGAGCAGGTCCATGCGGTTCTCCACGCCCGGCAGGCCGTTGGGGATCTTGGAGAAGTCGCCGCGGCCCAGCTCCTTCTGGCCGGCGAAGCAGAACGGGCAGTGGTCGGTGGAGACGACCTGGAGGTCGTTGGTGCGCAGGCCCTTCCAGAGTGCGGCCTGGTGCTCCTTGGGTCGCAAGGGCGTGCTGCACACGTACTTGGCGCCCTCGAAGTCCGGCTCGGCGAGGTTGTCGGTGGACAGGAACAGGTACTGCGGGCAGGTCTCGCCGAAGACGTTCAGCCCCTCGTCCCGGGCCCGCGCCAGTTCGGCCACCGCCTCCATGGCCGAGACGTGGACGACGTACAGCGGGGCGCCCGCGACCTGGGCGAGCCGGATGGCGCGGTGGGTGGCCTCGGCCTCCAGCAGGGCCTTGCGGACCTCGCCGTGGTAGCGCGGGTCGGTCTCGCCCCGGGCGAGGGCCTGCTCGACCAGGACGTCGATGGCGATGCCGTTCTCCGCGTGCATCATGATCAGTCCGCCGTTCTCGGCGGAGCGCTGCATGGCGCGCAGGATCTGCCCGTCGTCGGAGTAGAAGACCCCCGGGTAGGCCATGAACTGCTTGAAGCTCGTCACCCCCTCCTCGATCAGGAGGTCCATCTCCTTGAGCGTCTCGTCGTTCACATCGGAGACGATCATGTGGAAGGCGTAGTCGATCGCGCAGTTGCCCTCGGCCTTGGCATGCCAGGTGTCCAGGCCCTCGCGCAGGGTGTGGCCGACGCTCTGCACCGCGAAGTCGACGATCGTTGTCGTACCGCCCCAGGCGGCGGCGCGGGTGCCGGTCTCGAAGGTGTCGGAGGCGAAGGTGCCGCCGAACGGCAGCTCCATGTGGGTGTGCGCGTCGACGCCGCCCGGGATGACGTACTTCCCGGTGGCGTCGATGAGCCGGTCGGCGGTGAACGCCTCGGCGGCGGGGGTGCCCGAGGCGGCGAGGGCGGCGACGCGGCCGTCCTCGACCAGGACGTCGGCGTGGATCTCGTCCGACGCGGTGATGACGAGACCTCCACGGATGACGGTACGGCTGCTCATGCTGCTCCCTCGGTCAACAGTGCGGTCAGGGTGCGGTCAGCGGTGTGTACGCCCCCGGCGCCCGGTCCCGGTAGAACTGCCAGCGGTCGCGGACCTCCCGGAGTTTGGCCAGGTCCAGGTCGCGGACCACCAGTTCGGTCTCCTTGTCGCTCGCCACCTCGCCGACGAACTGGGCCTCGGGGTCCACGAAGTAGGTCGTGCCGTAGAAGTCGTTTTCGCCCAGGTCCTCCACGCCGACCCGGTTGATCGCGCCGACGAAGTACTCGTTGGCGACGGCCGCCGCCGGCTGCTCCAGCTGCCACAGGTAGCGGGACAGGCCGCGCGAGGTGGCCGAGGGGTTGAAGACGATCTCGGCGCCGGCGAGGCCCAGCGCCCGCCAGCCCTCGGGGAAGTGGCGGTCGTAGCAGATGTACACGCCGATGCGGCCGGCGGCCGTGTCGAAGACGGGCCAGCCGCTGTTGCCCGGGCGGAAGTAGAACTTCTCCCAGAATCCCTGCACTTGGGGGATGTGGGTCTTGCGGTACTTGCCGAGGTAGGAGCCGTCCGCGTCGATCACGGCGGCGGTGTTGTACAGCACGCCCGGCTGCTCCTCCTCGTACATCGGCAGCACGAGGACGATGCCCAGCTCGCGGGCGAGGGACTGGAAGCGCTGGACGGTCGGCCCCTCGGGGATCCGTTCGGCGTACTCGTAGAAGGCCTTGTCCTGGACCTGGCAGAAGTAGGGGCCGTAGAACAGCTCCTGGAAGCAGAGGACTTGGGCGCCCTGCGCGGCCGCGTCGCGGGCCGCCTGCTCGTGGACCTGGATCATGGATTCCTTGTCGCCCGTCCACGCGGTCTGGAACAGGGCGGCACGGATCACTCGGCTCATCGGGACCTCCGGTAGCTCGGTGTGCCGTGAGCGTAGAAAGCCCGCGCGGGCCGTTCGATGGGCAGCGTGTCACGTCTGCGGGCTGTGCGCGTGTCACCGTGTCACGTGTGCCGGATCCCATGTTTCACCGCCGTTTTCGCAGGTCGTCGCATGTTTCACCCCTGTTGCGCGTCATGCGCGAGGAGCGCGATGTGCACGGAGGCCGCCTGTTCGAAGTCATCCAGGTCGACGCCGAGGCGAGCCTGTATGGCCTCCAGGCGGCGGTAGAGGGCGGGCCGGGAGACATGGTGGAGCTGGGCGGTGCGGGACTTGTTGCGGCCAGTGGCGAGATAGGTCCGCAAGACGTTCAGCAACTCCGGTTCGGACGCGCACAGCAGCCCGTCCAGCTCACGTTCGGCGAAGGACTGCACCTGCGGGTCGTCGCGCAGCAGCCGGACCAGCCCGCGCAGGTGGACGTCCTTGAGGCGGACCACGGCCGGCAGGTCGAGGGCGGCCGAGGAGTCGGCGACGGCGTCGGCGACATGCCGGGCCTCGCGCAGCCCGGCCGGCACATCGTCCCAGCCGGTACGGGGATCGGCGGCGGCGACCACGGCCCGCGACCCGGTGCGCAGCCGGGCCGCGAAGTGCGCGGTGAGGGCCTGGGCGTCCTGGTCGCGGGCGAGGCTGAGCAGTACGGCGGCCCGGCCGTCGGCGAGCTCGGCGACCAGCCCGGACATCCCCAACAGGCGTAGCACGCGGTCGAGTTCGTCGGGCGCGAGACCGAGGACGACGAGCGGGACGAAGGTGCGCCGGTTGACCGGCAGCCCGGCCGCGCGCGCCCTGGGCAGCAGCCGGCACGCCGGTACGACACCGGAGAGCAGGTCGGTGAGCAGGCTCTGCGCGGACTCCTCCTCCCAGGAGTGCGCGGAGCCGCCGCCGAGCATGCGGTGCAGGACCAGCGCCTCGGCGGCCCGGTCGGCGAGCAGCCGCCCGGTGGCCGTGTCGCCCCGGTAGCCGCACAGCAGCAGCCGGCCCCAGCGCTCCCCGCGGCCGCCGAGTTCGGCGCTGATCCAGCCGCCTTCGGCGCCGGCACCGGCCTGCCGGGCGATCCGCTCCCAGTCGCGCAGCACGTCGTCCACCGCGGACCGCTCCCCCGCCGTGGCGAGGACGCGGTGGGCGAGGTTGGTGACCACGACGGGGCAGCCGCTGTGCCGGGCGACCTCGTCGAGCAGCCGCTGCAGGGGCGCACCGGCCGTGATCAGGGCGGTGAGTTCGGTGCGTACGGTCTCCGAGAGGCTGACGGCGGCGAACTTCCGCCGTACCAGCCGGGACTGGACCTCCTCGGTCAGCTCGGCGAACGGGAAGGGCCGGTGCAGGACGACCATGGGCAGTCCGCACCGCTCGGCGGCCCGGCGCATCACCTCGGGCGGCGCCGGGAAGGCCCGCCCGAGGCCGAGCACGACGGCGACGGCCTCCGCCCGGTGCAGGGACTGGATGTACTCGGCCTGCCTGGCCTCGTCGCCGGCCAGGAGCACGCCGGTGGTGAGCACCATCTCGCCGCCGCTGAGCATCACCCCGACGTCGGCCGCCTCGGCGACATGCACCCAGCGCACCGGCCGGTCGAGCTGCCCGGCGCCCGCGACCACCTCGGGTTCTCCGGCGAGCACCCGTTCCAGGGTGAGCACCTGGCGGACGGAGAGGGCGGGCTCCCAGGCGTGTCGGGACTCCGGGGTGGTGGTCATGGCCGTACCGCCGTTCTCTAGTACGCGCTCCTGAGAGCCTGTTCGAGGATCGCCGCGCCCTCCTCGGCCTCCGCGACGGTGAGCGACAGCGGTGGGGCGATGCGCAGGGCGCTGGTGTTGTGGCCGCCTCCCTTGCCGATGAGCAGCCCGCCCTCGCGGGCCGCCTCCAGCACGGCGGCGGCCGCCCGCGGATCGGCCTCGTCGGTGCCGGGCCTGACCAGTTCGATGCCGATCATCAGCCCTCGTCCGCGCACCTCCCGGACTCCCGGCAGTTGGGCGGCGACGGCCCGCAGCCGCTCGATGAGCAGGCCGCCGACCCGGCGGGCGTTGCCCTGGAGGTCGTGTTCGAGGAGGTAGGTGAGGTTGGCGAGACCGGCGGCCATGGTGAGCTGGGTGCCGCCGAAGGTCGAAATGCTGTTGGCGTCCAGGCAGTTCATGATCTCGGCGCGGGCGATCACCCCGCCGATCGAGGCGCCGTTGCCGATGCCCTTGGCGAAGGTGACGATGTCCGGCGGGCCGCTTCGCGCATGTGCCTGCCAGCCCCAGAAGTGCTCGCCGGTGCGGCCCCAGCCGGTCTGCACCTCGTCGGCGATCCACAGGATGCCGTGCTCCTGAAGGACCTCGCGGAAGGCGGCGTAGAGCCCGTCGGGCGGGGAGGTGAAGCCGCCGACGCCCTGGATGGGCTCGGCGATCAGCGCGGCGGGCGGCCGGGTGTGGCCGAGGATGTCCTTCAGGTCGGCGACGCAGGCGTCGATGAACGCGCGGTCGTCCAGCTCGGCGAACGGGCCCCGGGTGCGCACGCCGCCGTGGACGTACAGGGTCTGCAGCGGGGACAGCGAGGTCGGCGACCAGCTGCGGTTGCCGGTGATGCCGACGGTGCTGAAGGAGCGGCCGTGGTAGCTGTTGCGCATCGCCAGGATCGTGTTGCTGCGCCGGTGGGCGGTGGCGAGCAGCAGGGCGGTGTCGTTGGCCTCGGTGCCGGAGGTGGTGAAGAAGACCCGGGCGTCCGGGATGCCGCTCACCTGGGCGACGCGCTCGGCGAGTTCGACCATCGGCCGGTTGAGGTAGAGGGTCGAGGAGTGGACGATCCGCCCGGCCTGCTCACTGACCGCCTTGGTCACCTCGGGCAGCGCGTGCGCGGTCATCGTCGTCAGGATGCCGCCGAAGAAGTCCAGGTACTTGTTGCCGGCGGAGTCCCAGACGTGGCGGCCCTCGCCGTGGGTGATCTCGAGCGGCTCGTCGTAGTAGAGGGCGAGCCAGTCGGGCATGACCTGGCGGTGGCGGGAGTAGAGGTCGTTCACGGCTGCACCAGCCCTTCGTAGGCGTCGGGGCGGCGGTCGCGGTAGAAGGCCCACTGCTGCCGCACTTCCTCGATCAGGTCGAAGTCGAGGTCACGGACGAGGAGTTCCTCGGACTTGTCGCTCGCGGCCTCGCCGACGAACTGCCCGCGCGGGTCGACGAAGTAACTGGTCCCGTAGAAGTCGTTGTCGCCGTACTCCTCCTGGCCGACCCGGTTGATGGCGGCGACGAAGTACTCGTTGGCGACGGCCGCCGCGGGTTGCTCCAGCTGCCACAGGTGGGCGGACAGTCCGCGGTGCGTGGCCGACGGATTGTAGACCAACTGGGCGCCGTTGAGCCCGAGTTGCCGCCAGCCCTCCGGGAAGTGCCGGTCGTAGCAGATGTAGACGCCGACCCTTCCCACGGCGGTGTCGAAGACCGGCCAGCCCAGGTTGCCGGGTTTGAAGTAGTACTTCTCCCAGAAGCCCTTGACCTGCGGGATGTGGTGCTTGCGGTACTTGCCGAGGTAGGTCCCGTCGGCGTCGATCACGGCGGCGGTGTTGTAGTAGAAGCCGGACTGCTCGACCTCGAAGACGGGGACCACGACGACCATGCCGGTCTCGCGCGCGAGCTCCTGCATCCGCCGCACGGTCGGCCCGTCGGGCACGGGCTCGGCCCAGCGGTAGTGCTCCGGCTCCTGGACCTGGCAGAAGTACGGCGAGTTGAAGACTTCCTGGAACCCGATGACCCCGGCACCCTGCCGGGCCGCCTCGCGGGCGTGCCCCTCGTGTTTCGCCACCATGGACTCGGTGTCGCCGGTCCAGGTGGCCTGGACCAGGGCGGCTCGTACGACGTTGGCCATGAGCTGCTCCTTCGACGGGACCGTCAGAGCCTCTACGCCCGTAGAGGGGGTCGTAGAGGGACGAAAGTAGGCCTCCGGGAGGTCCTTGCCAAGACCATCGTCGTCAACCCGCGGAGTCGATCACGTTTCACACTCCTGTGGGTGAGCGAGGGCGTCACTCGAAGGGGTGAGACAGAGCATATCGGGACAAGGCGACGGATTGCCGGTCACGTCGTGTGCCCGGCGACCCGCAGTGCGTGTACGAGGTCCCAGTGCCGCTCGTCGGAGACGGCCTGCGCGGCGTGCAGCAGCAGGGGCACGAGCCGGTGCGGATCGGGTACGACGCTCCGGGCGGCCTCCTCCGCCGTACGGCCCCGCACACAGGCGTCCAGTAAGGCCGCCGCCTCCCGCCGGCGCCCCTGCTCCTCCAGCCGCAGCACGGCCGCGCCGATCTGCTCCGCCGGGCGGGCCACGCCCTGCCGCAGCATCTGCCGCCCGTCGGCCTCCCGCCCGGCGGCGGCGAGCGCGTCGGCGGCCGCGACCAGCCGCTCCGGGGGCAGTGAGGCGGTCTCCCACAGCAGCGTGGCCCAGTCGGCGCCGAGTCCGGCGCGGTGCAGGGCGTCGGCGAGCGCCGGGAAGCGCTCGGCGGGCCACTGCACGATCTCGACGAGCAGCACATGCGCCTCCCCGCTGCGCCCTTCGCCCCGCAACCGCCCGAGCCGCTCCACGACCTCGGCCACCGCCGCGCCCGCCCCCGCGTCCACCACCTCGACGGGGACCGCCGCGGGCTCGCCCACCTGCCCGGCTCCGGCGAACCGCGCCCCACGCGGCGCACGACGCGCGGGCGCCTCCGGCGCGACCGACGGGGACACCTGCCGCGCCTCAGCGACGGCCCCGTCCTCCTCCACCATCCCGGCGAACCGCGCACTGCCACGGCGGCGCTTACGGCGCTTGACGGCCGGGGCGGGCTCGGGGGCCGAGGAAGAGGGCAGGGTGGCACCTCGGGGCTCGACCGGGCTGGTACGGGGAGCGGACGGGGTGGCCTCCGACGGCGGGGCGGCGGGCGCGACCTCATCGGCGAAAGGAGAGAAGGGGGTGCCGCGTGCCGCCCGGCCGGCACCCGGGTAGGGGGCGGCGGCTTGCGCGGACTGATCGGCGGGCGGAGGCAGCGGGGTGGCCGGCGCCGCCCGACCGACACCGGGAGAGACCGAGGCGCCTTGCGCGGACTGACCGACATGAGGAGAGAACGGGGTGGCCGGCGCCGCCCGGCCAGCGCCAGGAGAGACCGAGGCGCCTTGCGCGACCTGACCGACATGAGGAGAGAACGGGGTGGCCGGCGCCGCCCGGCCAGCGCCAGGAGAGACCGAGGCGCCTTGCGCGGCCTGACCGACGTGGGGAGAGAGCGGGGTGGCCTGCGCCGTCCGACCGACACCGGGAGAGGCCGAGGCGGCTTGGGGGGACGGCGCCCCGGCATGGGGAAGGGGCGCGGCGGCAGGGGCGGGCGTGACCGTGCGCGGGGCTGGAGCGGGCGCTGCGGGGTGCGGGGCCCGCGTCGAGCCCTCGGCGTGCGAGCCCGAGCCGGACCCGCCGATGCGCGTCCGTGTCGAACCGTCAGCCGAAGCGGACACCACGTCGTACGGGGCCCGAGCCGAGCCGTCAGCGTACGGGGCCGAGGCGGACGCGACGGCGTGCGCGGCCCGAGCGGAGCCGTCCACACGGCCGGCATCCCCGAAGGCCTCCGGCACCTCGGCGGGCGCCGTCCGCGCCGCACCCGCATCCACCACTCCCCGCCCCTCCAACTCCGCCAGCCGTGCCCGGAGTTCGGCGCACCTGGCGGTGGCGCGGTCGTGGTCGTCCTGGGCCCAGGCGAGGTCGAGGCGGAGGGACTCGGGGTGCTCGGCGGGGGACGGGTCGGACAGGCGGCGGGTGAGTTCGGCCTGGCGTTCGGCGGCGTAGCGCTGTTCGCGGAGCATCACGTCGAGACGGTCGAGCATAGCGTCCCGCGCGCCGGGCCGGGCGTCGTACGCCGTGAGCGCGGCCCGGTACAGGGCGCGGGCCCTTTCCCGCTCGGCGGCAGCGGCGGCGGGGCCGTACGCCGCGGCGAGGTCCTCCAGCAGCGCCTCCACCACGTCCCACGGCAGCACCTCACGCCCGTCCAGGCAGGCCCGCATGCCGTCGGGGTCGCGCTGCCAGAAGACCCCGCTCCACCCTCCGCCCTGGTCGAGGCGCGCCAGCAGGCCGTCCAGATAGCTCGCGAACTCCCGCACCCCACCGGGGAGTCGATCCACCACCATCGCTCAGCTCCCGCCCGACCGTCGGCCCTTCCGGTGGGTAGGCAACACGAGTCGTGTTACGGCACCGCTACGCAGAGTTTTCCGGCAGAGCGCGGGAGCCTCACGCGACCACGAACGCACACCGTGCGACCAGCTCGTCCATCGACAGCCCGAGGGCTGCGGCCAGCGCGGCCACCGTGAAGAACGCGGGTGCCGGCGCCCGGCCCGTCTCGATCTTGCGGAGCGTCTCGGCGGACACGCCCGCCTGCGCGGCGACCTCGGTCATGCTCCGGCCGCCGCGCGCCTCGCGCAGCAACTGCCCGAGCCGCTCGCCGCGTTCGCGCTCTTCGGGGGTGAGGGGGGTGCGCACCATGCGCCCATTCTAATACCGGCCCCCACCCCGCCCCCCATTAAAAACCGGTATAGTAATTGGCATGGTGGAACTGAAGACGAACACGTCGATCGACGCGATGTACGCGGCCGGGCAGGTCGTCGGGCGAGCCCTGACGGCCGTACGACGGGCCGCGGACGTCGGCGTCTCCCTGCTGGAGCTGGACGAGGTGGCACGGGAGGTGCTGCGCGAGGCCGGGGCGTCGTCGCCGTTCCTCGGCTATCGCCCCTCCTTCGCACCGACCCCCTTTCCCGCCGTCATCTGCGCCTCGGTGAACGACGCGATCGTGCACGGCATCCCCACCCCCTACCGGCTCCGCGACGGCGACCTGGTCTCGATCGACTGCGGCGCCACCCTGGACGGCTGGGCCGGCGACTCGGCGATCAGCTTCACGGTGGGCCGCCCCCGCCCGGCCGACCTCCGCCTGGTCGAGACGGCCGAGCGGGCGCTGGCGGCGGGCATCGGGGCGGCCGTCGTCGGCAACCGCATCGGCGACATCGCCCACGCCGTCGGCCGGGTCTGCCGTACGGCCGGCTACGGCATCCCGGACGGCTTCGGCGGCCACGGCGTGGGCCGGCACATGCACGAGGACCCCGAGGTCCCGAACGAGGGCCGCCCGGGGCGAGGGCTGCCGCTGCGCCCCGGCATGGTCCTCGCCATCGAGCCCATGCTCATCGCCGGCGGCAAGGACGCCTACCACGAGGCGGGCGACGGCTGGACCCTGCGCACGGCGGACGGCTCCCGCGCGGCCCACGTGGAGCACACGGTGGCCATCACGGACGCGGGTCCCAGGATCCTCACGGCGCGGGAAGCACCCTGAGGGGGCGCGGGGCCGCTCCCCCGCAGGCGAACATGCCCACCCCCACAGATCGTGACATCGTGGGCATGAGCAACCCACCCCGGGTTACCCGGCCGCTCCGCATGTCGTCAGCGAAGGAGCCCATGCCATGACCAACGGCTACCCTCCTGACCCCTTCGGTGAATTCCTGGCCCGCTTCTTCGGCGGATCCGGCGGAGCCCGCGGCGCGCCCCGCCACATCGACATCGGCCGCCTGCTCAGCCAGCCGGCCCGCGAGCTGGTCAGAGGGGCCGCCCTGTACGCCGTCGAGCACGGCAGCCGGGACCTGGACACCCAGCACCTGCTGCGCGCCGCCGTCGCGGCCGAGCCCACGCGGAGCCTGCTGAGCCGGGCGGGCGCGGACCCGGACTCGCTCGCCTCGGAGATCGACGACCGGGCCGGCCCGGTCCAGCACCCGCCGGGCGAGGTGCCCCCGCCGACCTCGCTGTCGCTGACCCCGGCCGTCAAGCGCGCCCTGCTGGACGCGCACGACATGGCGCGGGCGAGCGGCGCCGGGTACATCGGCCCGGAGCACGTACTGAGCGCGCTGGCGGCCAACCCGGACTCGGCGGCCGGGCACATCCTGAACGCGGCCCGGTTCTCGGCCGGCTCCCTGCCGCCCGAGGCCCAGGAGGGCACCCCGGTCCGGGTGGAGCGGCAGCGCGCCACCGGCACGCCCACGCTGGACAAGTACGGCCGTGACCTGACCGACCTGGCCCGGCAGGGCCGGATCGACCCGGTCATCGGCCGGGACACCGAGATCGAGCAGACCATCGAGGTGCTGTCCCGGCGCGGAAAGAACAACCCGGTGCTGATCGGTGACGCGGGCGTCGGCAAGACGGCCATCGTGGAAGGCCTCGCCGAGCGGATCGCCGACTCGGACGTCCCGGACGTCCTGGCGGGCCGCCGCGTCGTCGCCCTGGACCTGACCGGCGTCGTCGCCGGCACCCGCTACCGGGGCGACTTCGAGGAGCGCCTGAACAACATCGTGGAGGAGATCCGCGCCCACTCCGACAAGCTGATCGTGTTCATCGACGAGCTGCACACCGTCGTGGGCGCGGGTTCCGGCGGCGAGGGCGGCGCGATGGACGCCGGCAACATCCTCAAGCCCGCGCTGGCCCGGGGCGAGCTGCACATCGTGGGCGCGACCACGCTGGAGGAGTTCCGCCGGATCGAGAAGGACGCGGCGCTGGCCCGCCGGTTCCAGCCGGTCCTGGTGCCCGAGCCGACCGCCGAGGACACCATCGAGATCCTGCGCGGGCTGCGCGACCGGTACGAGGCCCACCACCAGGTCCGCTACACCGACGAGGCGCTGGTGGCAGCCGTGGAGCTGTCCGACCGGTATCTCACCGACCGGCGGCTGCCGGACAAGGCGATCGACCTGATCGACCAGGCGGGCGCCCGGGTACGGCTCGGTGCCCGCACGAAGGGCGCGGACGTGCGCGCCATGGAGCGCGAGGTGGACCAGCTTGTCTGCGACAAGGACCAGGCGGTCGCCGGCGAGGACTACGACAAGGCCAAGGAACTGCGCGACCGGATCGGCGAGCTGAAGCAGCGCATCGCCGAGGCGAGCCACGAAGACGAGGCCGACGAGGGGCTGGACCTGGAGGTGACGGCGGAGGCCATCGCCGAGGTGGTGTCCCGGCAGACCGGCATCCCGGTCAGCCGCCTCACCCAGGAGGAGAAGGAACGGCTGCTCGGCCTGGAGGAACACCTGCACCAGCGGGTCGTCGGCCAGGAGGAGGCGGTCGCCGTGGTCTCGGAGGCCGTGCTGCGCTCCCGTGCGGGCCTCGCGAGCCCGAACCGGCCGATCGGCAGCTTCCTGTTCCTCGGCCCGACCGGCGTCGGCAAGACCGAGCTGGCCCGGGCGCTCGCCGAGGCGCTGTTCGGCAGCGAGGACCGCATGGTGCGGCTCGACATGAGCGAGTACCAGGAGCGGCACACCGTCTCCCGGCTGATCGGCGCCCCGCCCGGGTACGTCGGCCACGAGGAGGCCGGTCAGCTCACCGAGGTGGTGCGCCGGCACCCGTACTCGCTGCTCCTGCTGGACGAGGTGGAGAAGGCCCACCCGGACGTCTTCAACATCCTGCTGCAGGTCCTGGACGACGGCCGGCTGACCGACTCCCAGGGCCGGACGGTGGACTTCACCAACACGGTCATCGTGATGACCAGCAACCTCGGCTCGGAGGCGATCACCCGGCGCGGTGCCGGGATCGGGTTCGGGCCGGGCGGCGCGGGGGCGGACGAGGAGGCCCGGCGCGAGCGGATCCTGCGGCCGCTGCGGGAGCACTTCCGGCCGGAGTTCCTCAACCGCATCGACGAGATCGTGGTCTTCAGGCAGCTGACCGGAGGACAACTGCGGCAGATCACCGACCTGTTGCTGGAGGGCACGCGGCGGCTGCTGGACGGGCAGGGCGTCACGGTCACGTTCACGGACGCGGCCGTCGACTGGATCGCCGAGCGCGGCTACCAGCCGGAGTACGGCGCCCGGCCGCTGCGCCGCACCATCCAGCGGGAGGTGGACAACCAGCTGTCCCGGCTGCTGCTCAACGGCACGATCTCCGA
The DNA here is from genome assembly GCF_053598315.1 of Streptomyces sp. NPDC001153. Taxonomy (NCBI): domain Bacteria; kingdom Bacillati; phylum Actinomycetota; class Actinomycetes; order Kitasatosporales; family Streptomycetaceae; genus Streptomyces; species Streptomyces sp. NPDC001153. The sequence goes on along the minus strand of NZ_JBSFJZ010000041.1, from coordinate 61,808 downwards.
GGGCAGCCGGGTGACGGTGGACGTCCGGGACGGACGGCTGGACTTCCGTGCCCAGGAAGGCCGGCCGCCCGCACCGGAGTTGTAGGCCCACGACACGCCTACGACACGCTGCGGCCTACGGCGCCGGATCCACGACCATCGCCGAGCCGCCGCCGCGCCGTACCTTCTCGGCGGCGGCCAGCCACTTGCCGCCCGGCAGCCGTTGCACACCGGTCGCCGCGCCGATCTCGGGGTTGAGCTTGAAGGAGTGGCCGATGGCCTCCAGCTGTTTCCTCAAGTCGGAGTTGTAGAGCGCCGGTTCGAGTTCCGTCTGGGCCGCGTTGCGCTGGCTGGCGCGGGGTGCGGCGATGGCGTCGACCAGCGGCAGATGCCGGTCGAGGAACTCGGTGAGGGTCTGCAGCACGGTGGTGATGATGGTCGCGCCACCCGGCGAACCGAGCGCCACCACGGGCCGGTTGTTCTGGTCCAGCACGATCGTCGGGGAGATGGAGGAGCGGGGCCGCTTGCCCGGGCCCGGCAGGTTCGGGTCGTGCACGGCCGGGTTGGCGGGGGCGAAGGAGAAGTCGGTCAGCTCGTTGTTGAGCAGGAAGCCCCGGCCGGGCACGGTGATGCCGCTGCCGCCGGTCTGCTCGATGGTGAGCGTGTAGGAGACGACGTCGCCCCACTTGTCGGCCACGGTCAGATGCGTGGTGTTCTGGCCCTCGTACGTCGTCGGGGCCGCCGTACCGCCCTTGCCGCAGGCCGCCGGGTGGCGCGGGTCGCCGGGGGCGAGCGGGCTGGTGAGGACCGCGTCGTCCTTGATCAGGCAGGCCCGCGAGTCGGCGTACCGCTGCGACAGCAGTTCCTTCGTCGGTACGTCCTCGAAGGCGGGGTCGCCGACCCAGCGCCCGCGGTCGGCGAAGGCGATCCGGCCGGCCTCGATGAAGTGGTGCAGGTACTGCGCCTCGCTCGCCTTCGACAGGTCGGTGTTCTCCAGGATGTTGAGGGCTTCGCCGACCGTGGTGCCGCCCGAGGAGGAGGGGGCGATGGAGTACACGTTCAGACCGCGGTACGACGTCCTGGTGGGCGCCTGCAACTTGGCCCGGTAGACGGCGAGGTCCTTCTCCTCCAGCTTGCCGGGGCGGGCGTTCCAGCCGGAGGCGGGGTCGACGGGCGGGTGTTCGACCGTCTTGACGATGTCGTCGCCGATGTCCCCGCGGTAGACGGCGTCGATGCCCCGGCGGCCCAGCTCCTCGTAGGTGCGGGCGAGTTCGGGGTTCTTGAAGGTGGAGCCGACGACAGGCAGCTGTCCGTTGGGCAAGAACAGCTTCGCGGTGTCCGGGAAGTAGCGGAACCGGGTCTCGTTGGACGCGGTCTGCGAGCGGAAGGTGTCGTCCACCGTGAACCCGTCGCGGGCGATCCGCTCGGCCGGCCTCAGGACCGTGCCGAGCCGCTTGGTTCCCCACTCGTCCAACGCGGTCTGCCAGGTGGCGGGAGTGCCGGGGGTGCCGACGCTCAGGCCGCTGCTGACGGCGTCCGCGAAGGCGAGCGGCTTGCCGTGCTCCAGGAACAGGTCGGAGTCGGCGCTGAGCGGCGCCGTCTCCCGGCCGTCGATGGTGTGCACCGTGCGCGACTTGGCGTCGTAGTAGACGAAGTAGCCGCCACCGCCGATGCCCGCGGAGTACGGCTCGGTGACGCCCAGCGCGGCGGCGGTGGCGACGGCCGCGTCGACCGCGTTGCCGCCGTGTCTGAGTACCTCGATGCCGGCGGCGGAGGCGTCGGCATCGACGCTGGAGACCGCGCCGCCGTAGCCGACGGCCACCGGAACCTTCGTGGGAGTCCCGCTCGTTGTCGCGGCGGGCGGCGCGGCCGCTCCCACCGACACCAGCGCGGCCGAGACCGCCAGAACCGCCATTCTCCGCGTGCCAGGACGACCCATCCGTACCTCCCGTCGGGACAGTCCGCGCAGCGTAACCAGATTGCCGTAGTACCGACAGTACGCCTGGGTGTCCTGCCACACGACCGTCACGTGTCGAACACGGGTACGTGGCGTTGGCCCGGGACCGCTACCATGCGCGGCCATGAACGACGACGTGCGCAACATCGTCCTGGGCCTGGTGGCGACCGGGATATCGGCCTCGCTGGGCTGGCTCGCCCGTACGTATCTGTGGCGGCGCAAACTGCGGCGCAAGCAGGAGTTCTTCGGGCTGCCGGACAACTCCGAGTCACTGCTCGTCGTTCCTCGCGCGTCGGGTGGACCGGAGCTGTCGGTGAAGCGCTACGACATGTACGCCCTGCTGGAACTCTCCGCCCTGATCAAGGACTGTCATGCGCGCGCCCAGGTGGTGGGACATGACGGGGCCCAGCAAGGGTTCGGCGAGCGCACCGAGTTCTGTGTCGGCGGGCCCTACTCGAACCGCCGGATGGCGGCCCACCTCTCCTCGCTGCTGCCGGGTGTGTGGGTCAACACGGAGACCGAACCGGTCGCGGAGCGGGGCATGTTCCGGATCGGCGGGGAGCAGTACCGCATGGAGCGCGGCCGGAGCGAGTACGTCCTGCTCGCCCGGCTCACCGCGAGCGGGCAGACGGACGCCCGCCCGGTCTTCCTCTTCTGCGGCCAGCGAGCCATCACCAACCAGGCCGCCACCCGCTATCTCGCCCGCCACCACGAGCGGCTGCGCCGCAAGCACGGCACCGGGTCCTTCGTGCTGCTGCTGAAGGTGGTCAACTCGCAGGCGTACGGCCCTGATGTGGTCGAACTGGTCGCGGACGTGACCCGGGCGGCGCGGACGCCGCTGCCCGAGACGGCCTCCGCCGACACGGCCGCTTAGCGGTTCAACAAACTTTACCGGTACGTAACTTACCGGCGGGTTACTTGCGGTAAGGGGTCAGGTTACCGTCGGGTCACTTTGCACTCGGACTAGTGAAGGAGTGACCCATGGGACACGGTCGCACCGCACTGCGCGCCTCCGCCGCGGGAGCCGTCTCGGCGGCGCTCATCGCCGGCGGCGTCGGTCTGGCGCCCGCCGCTCAGGCCGGTACCCCGTCCACCCGGTTCGTCGACATCACCGGCGACGGCGGCACCGTACTGAAGGCGAACGTCGTCACGCCCTCCGGCGCCGACGGCTCGCACAGCTACCCGCTCATCGTGCTGCCCACGAGCTGGAGCCTGCCCCAGGTGGAGTACCTGGCGCAGGCTCAGAAGCTGGCCGACGCAGGCTATGTGGTCCTCACCTACAACGTGCGCGGTTTCTGGCAGTCCGGCGGCCGGATAGAAGTGGCCGGTCCGCCGGACATAGCGGACGCCTCCAAGGTCATCGACTGGGCTCTCGCCAACACCCCGGCCGACCCGCGGCACGTCGGCATGGCCGGGGTGTCGTACGGCGCCGGGATCAGCCTGCTCGCCGCCGCCCACGACAAGCGCATCAAGGCCGTGGCCGCGCTCAGCGGCTGGGCGGACCTGGTGAACTCGATCTATTCGGGTCGCACCCAGCACGTCGAGGCGCTGGGCGTGCTGGACGGGTCGGCGACTCTCACCGGCCGCGAGAGCCCCGAACTGCGCGAGATCTTCGACAACCTGTACTCCTCGAACCTGTCGAAGGAACAGGAGATGATCGACTGGGGGCGGAAACGTTCCGCCGCGACCTATGTCGACCAGCTGAACCACAACGGCACGGCCCTCATGCTCGCCAACGCCTGGGGCGACACGGTCTTCCCGGCGAACCAGTACGCCGACTTCTACCAGAAGCTGACCGTGCCCAAGCGGCTCGAACTGCGCCCCGGCGACCACGCGACCGCCGAACTGACCGGCCTGTTCGGGCTGCCCAACGACGTCTGGACGGACACCGAGCGCTGGTTCGACCACTATCTGAAGGGCGCCGACAACGGCATCGACCGTGAGCAGCCGGTCCAGCTGAAGTCCCGTAGCGCGGGGGGATACGAGGGCTACCCGGACTGGAAGTCGGTCGAGGCGACGCGGAGGAAGTTCACGCTGACGGGCTCCACCACGATCCACGCGAACGTGGACTCCGGCGCGGACGGCGGAATCGTGTTCCTGTCCAGCATCCTCGACCAGATCGCCCAGCTGCCGCCCATGGCGTCCATCCCGCTGCTGCCGCGCCGCTGGGCGGCCGTCTGGCAGTCGGAGCGGTACGGCAGCACCCAGAAGGTGCGCGGCACGGCCACCCTGCACACCACACTCACCCCGACCGCGGAGAGCGGCACCCTGATCGCCTACCTCTACGACGTGGGGCCGCTCGGCATCGGCAAACTGGTCACCAACGCGCCCCTTACCTGGCACGGGCGGACACCCGGCGAGCCGTTCGGCGTCGACCTGGACCTGTTCTCCACGGCCTACGACGTCCCCGCCGGGCACCGCCTCGCGCTGGTGGTCGACACGGTCGACCCGCTGTACATCGAGCACAACCCGTCCGGCGCGCAGCTGACCTTCTCCTCGCCCCCGGACGACCCGTCGTACGTGTCCGTCCCCGTGCGCGAGCAGTGATCTCCGGCTGCCGCCGGACGAGCATGGCCCGTGTGAACTGCCGCCCCCTGGGGTCTCGCAGCATGCAGAACGGCACATCTTAGTCGAGGTTGGCGGCGACGGGCTTCCCGGCAGGGAGGAACTCCTCCTCGCACAACGGGGCATCCGCGTGGAGTACGTGAACCGGCCGGTGTCGAGGAGGAGATACCGGCTCAGGTCTCGGCGATCTCCGCGTACAGCTGGGACAGCTCGGGGACACCGCTCGCGGCCCAGTCCTGCCCGGCGCCCGCCACCTCGATCTCACGGCCGGAGGCCAGCCGTACGACGGGCTCGCCGTCGGCGCGGATCAGCCAGGCGGCGCCGGGCACGGTGCGCACCACGACCGTGCCCAGATACAGTCCCGCGTCGTTGCCCAGCCGGGGCAGGATCTCGGCGTCGTCGCGCCAGCGTGGGACCAGCTGGTCCAGGGCCTCCAGGGAGGCCGGGGTGTCGTCGAGGCGGACGCCCGCCCGGGCCGCCTGCGAGCGGAGCAGTTCACACTCGGACAGCAACTCGGCGATCCCCTCCGGGTCGGCGGGGGTCGCCCCACCCCCGCCTTCACCGTGCTTCTTGTGCCGGTGGCCCAGGAACGGAAGGTTCATGGACCCAGCGTGGCATCAGACGTCGAGGTCGACCACCACCGGAGCGTGATCGGAGGCACCCTTGCCCTTGCGCTCCTCGCGGTCGACGTAGGCGTCCTTGACGGCCTTGGCGAACGGCGCGTTGCCGTACACCAGGTCGATGCGCATGCCGCGGTTCTTGGGGAAGCAGAGCTGGCGGTAGTCCCAGTACGTGAACGGGTGGTCGTACTTCAGCGGGCGCGGCACCACGTCGTTCAGGCCGGCCTCGCGCAGGGAGGTGAGGGCGGCGCGCTCGGCGGGGGTGACATGGGTGGAGCCCTCGAAGACGGCCGGGTCGTAGACGTCGTCGTCCGTCGGCGCCACGTTGTAGTCGCCCATGACGGCGAACGGGCGGCTGCCGCCGGCGTCACCGGCGACGGCCGCCTTCAGGGCCTCGAACCACTGGAGCTTGTAGGCGTAGTGCGGGTGCTCCACCTCGCGGCCGTTGGGGACGTACACCGACCAGACGCGGACCGGGCCGCAGGTCGCCGAGATGGCGCGCGGCTCGGTCACGCCCTCGAAGCCGGGGTCGCCGGGCAGGCCCTTGACGACGTCCTCGAGGCCGACGCGGGAAAGCACCGCCACGCCGTTCCACCGGCCGGTCGCGTGGACCGCCGACGCGTAGCCCAGCTCGCGCAGCTGGTCGGACGGGAACTGTTCCTCGGCGACCTTGGCCTCCTGCAGGCAGAGCACGTCGGTGCCGCTGCTCTCCAGCCAGGCCAGCAGCCTCGGAAGGCGGGCGGTGATCGAGTTCACGTTCCAGGTGGCGATGCGCATGTCCCACAACCTACCCGGAGCCGCTGACAACGGGCTCAGACCTCGGCAGACGCCCCCGGGGCCAGGCGCTGGTGGTCCGTGCCGCCCAGGGCACCGATCTGGCGGTCGTAGATCGGTCGGGCCAGGTCGGTCAGCAGGGCGTCGTGGACGTCGTAGGCGCGCCGCGGCCGCACCTCGCGGACGTAGTCGATCACCTCGGAGATCTTGTTCCACGGGGCCATCACCGGGAGCATCAGCGTCTGAACCGGATGGGCGGGGACGGTGAGGGCGTCGCCGGGATGGAAGACCTTGCCGCCGTCGATGAGATAGCCGACGTTGGTGATGCGCGGGATGTCCGGGTGGATCACGGCGTGCAGTTCGCCGTGGACCTGCACGTCGAAGCCGGCCGCGGTGAAGGTGTCGCCGTGGCCGACGGTGTGCACCCGGCCCGGGAAGGCCGCCGTGATCCGTTCGGCGACGGACTTCAGCGTCCAGATCCGGGCCGCGGGGTTGTTCTCCATGGCGGCCCGGAGCCGGAACTCGTCGAAGTGGTCCGGGTGTTCGTGCGTGATCAGGATGGCGTCGGCGCCGAGCGCGGCGTCCTCCTCGCTGAAGCCGCCGGGGTCGATGACGAGCGTCTGACCGCCCTTGTCGAGGCGGACACACGCGTGGGACTTCTTCGTGAGCTTCATGTCACACCATCCTGCCGTGCCTGCCGTGTACGGCGGCACGGGGCTCACCCGGCGTTCACTCGGCGGGCGTGGTCTCCTCCTGGACGACCTGCTGAGCCACCCGGAAGGCGCTGTTCGCGGCCGGCACCCCGCAGTACACGGCGGCCTGCAGCAGCACCTCCTTGATCTCGTCCGGGGTGAGCCCGTTGCGCAGGGCGGCCCGGACGTGGAAGGCCAGCTCCTCCAGATGGCCGCCCGCGACCAGCGCGGTCAGGGTGACGCAGCTGCGGGTACGGCGGTCCAGGCCCGGCCGGTCCCAGATCTCGCCCCAGGCGTAGCGGGTGATGAACTCCTGGAACTCCCCGGCGAACCCGTCGGACTGGGCCAGCGCCCGGTCCACGTGCGCGTCGCCGAGCACCTCCCGGCGGATCCTGAGCCCGGTCTCGTAGCGGTCGGGCCGCGCGGCGGGCTGTGCCGGTACGGCGGCCGGGGCTATCTCGGCGACCGGCGTGACGTGGGGCGCCGCGGCGATGGCCGGGTTGACGGGGGCGGCCGGCAGGGCGGTCTGGCCGGTGTCGTAGGGCTGGTGCCAGGCGGTGGAGAAGTGGTGCACCAGCAGGTCGGTGACGGCCGCCGGCTGCTCGACGGGGACCAGGTGGGAGGCGCCGGGGACGACCGCGAGCCGGGCGTCCGGTATGCCGGCGACGAGGGTGCGGGCCTCGGCGGGCCCGGTGACCTGGTCGTCGGAGCCGACGAGCACGAGCGTCGGCACGCCGACCCGGCCGAGCTCGGTCCTGACGTCGAAGGAGGCGAGCGCCTCGCAGGCGGCGATGTAGCAGCCCGGGTCGGTGGTGCGGACCATCTGCACGGCCCACTCGGTGATCGCCGGCTGGGCCGCGGCGAAGGAGCCGGTGAACCAGCGGTCCGGCGAGGTTCGGGCGATGGGGTCGAGCCCGTTGGTACGGACGATCACCCCGCGCTGCCGGAACTCGTCGGGGGTCCCGAACCGGGGCGAGGCCGCGACCAGCACCAGCGAGGCGAGCCGCTCGGGGTGGCGCAGGGCCAGTTCGATGCCGACGGCACCGCCGAGCGCGCAGCCCGCGTAGCCGAACCGCTGCACGCCGATCGAGTCCAGTGTGGCCAGCAGCCGCATGGCCAGCTCGGCGACGGATCCGGCCGGGTGGGCGGGGGCCCCGCCGTGACCGGGAAGGTCGAACCGCAGGACCCGCCACTGCTCGGCCAGCTCCGGCACCTGGCGGTCCCACATGTGCCAGGTGGTACCCAGTGAGGGACCCAAGATCAGGACCGGAGCGTCTTCTGGCCCGTCAAAGCGGTATTGCAGGGTGTTCGGGGGTGTCTCACTCACGCCCCAGACCCTCTCACGTCTCACGGACGCCCCTATAACGGGGGAACGCCGGGTACCGTTCTGACCAGGTTGAAGACCTCGCGGGCGGCATATCGCTTGAGGCATCGGATGATCTCGCGCCGGGTCTTGCCTTCCTGGGTGCGGCGTTCGTAGTACGCCTGGGTTCGGGGGTCGTGGCGCAGGCGGGTGAACACGATGCGGTGCAGGGCGGCGTTCGCCCGGCGGTCGCCGCCGTGGTTGAGCCGGCGCGTGCTCCGACGGCCCGACGAATACTCGACTGGGCTGACTCCGCAAAGGGCAGCAAAGGATGCCTCGGTCTCCAGTCGCTCGGGGTTGTCTCCCATGGTGATCAGGAGAGTGACGGCGCTGTCCGGACCGATGCCCACCTGTTCGATTAGCTGTGGGGCGTGGCGTTCGACGAGCCGGGTCAGGCGCTGGTTCAGCTCATCGATCTGCCCGGTGAGCTGCTCAACGCGCTCGGCGAGCATACGCAATGTCAGGTGAGTGGCCTGGGCCACCGCGTCCTCGTCTCCCCCACCGCCGGATAGGCCGAGGCGTGCGCAGGTGCGGAACAGCTCGCGGTTGCCCAGGCTGGACAGTCGTTCCCGCAGGGCGGGATCGGCGATGACCAGGACGGCCTTGAGCTGGTTGATCGCCTGGGTACGGGCCTTGACCGCGGAGTCCTTGGCGAGCTTGAAGATCCGGGCGCTGTGCACCGGACCGTCGCCGGACTTGGCCCGGGCCCGGGCGCGGCCACTGAGCACGGCCCGCGCGGCGGCCTGCGCATCGAGCGGATCCGACTTCCCCAGCAACCGGCGGGCCGAGCGGTCGGGGCGGTTCACCTCGTATACCTCGACCTGCTGCGCCAGCAGGTAGCGGGACAGGCCCGCGCCGAAGGTGCCGGTGCCCTCTACACCGGCCCGGCGCACCGTCCCCCGCTTGCGGGCCCACACGAGCAGCCGCCGGTAGCCGGCCACCGTCGCCGGAAAGGACTCGGTGCCCAGGATCTTGCCCAGCGGGGACACCACGGCGGCGACGTGCACCTCACCGTGCGTGTCCACGCCGAGCACGACCTCTCTCCGCACGGGAGGATCCGTACTGGAGGAGGTGCTGCGCTGTCTGGTCGTCATGGTGGTTCGCCTCCCGCGGGGTGACACGCCGAGTGGACGGCACCGGCCCGCTCGGGCGGTCTGAACCGTGATGGCGCCTGGAACTCGGCAAGGCCCCTATAGGGACACGCCCCGTGGCTCGGTGACAGCAGACGCCATCCCGCAACGACAGTCGACAAGTCCGTGACTGGACACTTCGGTCAAAGATCTCAAGAGTCAGACCCCCGTCCGGGACGGCACTGCACAACCGTCCCATCGATCCCAGCGCAACGGCACGACCCGACCACGGCCGGATGGTTTCGTCCGAACCGGCGCCCAACCTGGCCGGAGCAGGCTGACACTGAGATGACTCCCCGCCCACTCGCGACCGGCAATGACGGACAGCCTGTGACCCGCCTTACTGGTCGCCCTCCATCGGCCATCGCACGAACGGCTTCGAGCCCTCATTCTGGTGCACGGTTGTCCGCAAGTCATGGAGCGGGCTGCCAAAGAGACGGCCTAGCAACTCGGCAAGAGCACCGGCGAGTGCTGGGCGGCGGCCAAGAGCGGCCGGTGTCGGCCGGTCAGTCGGGAACAGGCGCTGGATGCCCTGCGGCAGAACGTGGCGCCGTGCATCCACTGCGGACCGGATACGGAACTCGGCCTACTCGAGTAACGGGGAACCAGCAGCACCGCACGAAGGGGCGCCCGCGTGGAAGGCATGGCGCATGTGGGCGCTGCCGGACCCGATGCTCGCGGCCCCCGTCTCCGACCCGGCGCCGCCCGATGGGTGGGCCGCCGAGGAGAAGTGGGACGGTTCTCAAGACACCTCGTGATGTCTCATTCGCGTTGGCACCGTTCACCTAGGTCACGACTGGTCCTTCGTGCGTGCGGCTGAGGCTTGCCGGGTGTCTGCGCCGGCGCTGACGTGCCGCTGGGTCTCCTGGGGGCCGTGCCAGTCCAGGCAGACGGCGGTGGCATCGTCTTCGAGCCGGCCGTCGGCGGCGTCCCGGACCGCGGACGTCAGCGCCAGCGCGGTCTCCCTCGGGTGCAGATTCCGGGTGCACCCCAGCAGGGCGGGCAGATCGACCTTCTCTCCGTGACGTTCGAGCATGCCGTCGGTGAACATGAGCAGACGGTCACCGGGCCGCAGGTCGAGGTCCTGCACACGGTACGGGTGGGGAGTCAGCTCAGACAGCCCGAAGGGATGGTCCACCTCGCAGGTGATCGTCTCCACAGCCCCGTCGCGCATGCGCAGCGGCCAGGGATGACCGGCGTTGACGAATTGGGCCCGCCCGGTATGGAGATTGATGCGCAGGAGCTGCCCGGTGGCATGACCGTGGCCGTGTTCGATCAGTGCCTGGTCTGCCCGGTGGGCCTGTTCGCCCAGGCCGGTGCCCGCCCGGCGGGCACCGCGCAGGGCGCCCACCAGGACCGTGGCGGCCAGGGCGGAATCCATGTCGTGGCCCATGGGATCGGTCACCGACACGTGCAAGGTGTCGCGGTCCACGGTGTAGTCGAAGGTGTCGCCGCTGAGGTCCTCGGAGGGCTCCAGGTTCCCGCACAGGGTGAACTGTGCGGCCTCGCACGACAGCGACAGGGGCAGCAGCTGGTACTGGATTTCAGCTGCCAGGGTGGCCGGCTTGGAGCGTTTGCCCCAGGTGTAGAGATCGGTGAAGCGGCCGTTGGCGATCACGATGTAGGCCAGGATGTGGGCGGCTTCCCCGACTGCGTCGAGCACGTCCTCGCCAGGGCCGGTCGGCAGGAGCAGTTCCAGCAGCCCGATCGCATCCCCGCGGTTGGTGACGGGCACGATCACCCGCTGCCCCTCGCCGGTCGCGTCCTGATACAGGCGCTGGGTACGGATCACCTCCTCGTAGACACTGCCGAACAGGGGAACCCGCTCGGCCTGCCGCCCACCTTGAGTGGGAGCGGTGGACAGCCGAGCCACCGCCTTCCCCGTCAGGTCCACGATGAGGAAAGAGACCTTAGTGGCCTCGAAACGCCGCCGCAGGTCCTCCGCGATCACGTCGACGGCGTCCGCCGGCGCCGCTGTCTCCGCTGCTGTCAGCAATCGAGTGAGCCCACTTTGTCCACCGCTCACGACCGCAGTCCCTTCCGCAACCCCCCACCAGCTTGGTAATCACCGCAGTGAGCGTCAATCCGTGAACAGTCACGCTCCGGCGTTCGCCCGCGGACGGGGCCGCCACGGCTGCTCTGTACAAAAGCGGCTCGACGGGCCCCTGTCTTATGAGACACACCAGAGTCTGGAGAACGATCGCTGGCGAGCGCTGCTCTCTCTGGATGCCGGGCGTTTGGTGTTGCGCTCTCGCAGGGGCAGGAACCTCGCACCCTCCTTCCCCTAGGTCCGTTCCGGGCGCGGTCCAGCTGCCCGACGCGACGGCCCTGGACGGCGAGCTGGTCGTACGGGAAATCCAGCAGGCTCGCCTTCGAGCGACTCCAGGGTCGCCTCCAGCGGCGCGGTGCCGGCGCTGCCCGGCTCGCCGAGCAGTGGCCCGCCCACTTCGTCGCCTTCGACTTGTTGCGCCTGGCGGGCACCGACACGACCAGGTGGCCGTACGCGGGCGCCGCAGGGCTGCTCTGGATCGCCTCTTTGCCGAACAGAACCTCACCGCGCCGTGGGCGCTGTGCCCGTCGTTCCCGCTGACCTGGGGATTCACGAAACTGCGGACAGAGCCCTGAAAACGGCCAGGGCTACTTGTCGCCCCACTTGGTCCGGCGTTCAACGGAGTGGGGAGTTTCAGCGAGCGTCGCGCCCGCTGCCGACCACGCGGCCGGTATGTTGGCGGCCACCGGTCCCGGCTGACGTGGACCTGCAACGCAGCCGGCCCGCAATCCCGCAGTTCAGGGGCGGCCACTCCGCCGACATGACCGCCGAATACCGAGCCGGGTCCCATGGCCGGCCGCTTCACCGTGCCGTCGGGCCCGTTCCGCGGGGAATTCCTCGATACCGATGACCCGCAGCAGTTCCAGCCGCTCGCGAGCCTCGGCGACGCCGAGCGCGGCGCCGTGGTCGGCGAGCAGAAGACGGATGCCGCACCGGCCGCTCCCAGGAAGGCGCTGTGCACGGTGGCCAGCGGGGAGTCGGGCGGTGCGTCCAGGTCCACCCGCTTCTCAAGGACGGGAGCGCCTCCGTTCAGTACCTGGACCAGGGGCGAGTGGGTCGCCTCCCCGACCGGGGGCAGATGACCGCGCCAGTCCTCCTGCCAGGCTTCACGGCTCTCCGGGCCGGTCACGGCAACTCGGTGCACCTGACGGGATCCGACCCGCAGGTCCACCGCGGCCCAGTCGGCGAGGCGGGGAGCAAGGCCGCGGCTCAACCGGGCGAGGGCGTCGTCCACCTCCAGGGTCTGACCGAGCACCTCGGTGATCTCCGCGACGAGTGTCAACCGCTCGGCGAGACTCTCCAGAGCGCTCGCACGAGCGGCTCGTTCCGCCTGTTCCATCCGTTCTGACTGCCCCGCACGTTCCGCGCGTTCCCTACCGGCATGGCGGTCCGCCGCGGTCTCGACAATCAGCACGACCAGGCCACGCAGACGCCGGAGACGTCGTCCGCCAGGGGTGGCCGACGAGGAGATCGGGACCAGCCGTCCGTCACCACGCAGGCATCTGTCGTCGTCCCCGCGTGCCGAACGCCTCTCGGCCAGTGCCCACAGCAGCGGGCAGCGCTCCCGCGGGACGAGGGCACCTCCCGGGTCGCGATGGCACAGGGTCGTGCGTGGAACTCGCCGTCACCACCCGCCACACCAACGGCGGGGCCATGGGCGCCATCGTGGGGCGCCACCACTGCGGTCCCGTCAGCGGCTCCCCCGGCTCGTTGGCTGAACCGGAGGAGCCTGAGTCGAGCCAGCCCCATGGATACGCTGCTGAACGCGGCCCACCTCCGGGTCCCCCTCCCGAGTCCCCCACCCACACCCGAATGCCTGCCGCGATGTGCGACAGGCGCTCAATCGAAGCCGCGACCGGTCGTGCGCAGGGCCCCGGGAGGAGGGGATGCTCTGGGACGCCGCGATCAAGACGTCTTCTTCCGGCTGCGGTTGATGCACTCCGAACGCACGGCCGTCCGCGCCCCCACCGGAGACCCTCGAACCGACTCTGAAGACGGTCAGCCGAGCCAGGACGACACCCGGCCTCGTGATCCTGCCCCGGTATCTGATGGTCGAACAGTCCTCCGCCCGGATCAGGCGCGCCGGCAGCCACCCGCGACCATGGACGGCACATCCCGCGATCCGAGCGGTACTGATCGTCCGACGGGCAGGTCCCACCGTCATGGCCGAGTGGAACCCCGAGTGAGCTCCGCTCCACCGGCCGGTGCGCGCCGTGGAACGGGATGCACGAGAACGGCAACCTGGGGTAATAGTCGAACTGTCGTCCTCGCAATTCCGTACGGCACCGGCGGCCCGGACGGGAAACCCGAGGTCTGGGATGTGATCATGATGGAAGACTCTCTGAACGGCACCCCGATGCGGCTCGAGGGGGACTTGGTTCCGCCACGGACACCGCTCCTGAACAAGATCAGCGAGTTGCAGACGGAAATCAGTCAGCTGCAGGAGGCCGTCGTCTCCCACACCGTGGTGGACCAAGCGATCGGTGTGGTCATCGCCCTCGGTGGCCTGCGTCCCGTGCAGGGCTTCCAAGTGCTACGAGAGGTCTCACAGCACACCAATACGAAACTGCGGCAGGTCTGCGAACTGATCGTGGACTGGGTACACGGCGAACAGCTGCCCGACGAGATCCGCACCTCCCTGGACAAGGCACTGGCCACCGCACGGTCCATCTGAACGCAGCACAGCTCTGCCGCCCGCGTTCTGAGCCGGACGGCAGGGCGGGCGGACGAGTTGAATGCCAGCTCACTTCCGAACCCGCACGCGACGCGACCTCCGCTCAACGTGTCCCCGCACCCATCTGACCAAAACGTCGCACGCCAGACTTTCCGGCGGTCGCTGATCACGCACGCTACGAAGCGCCGGGGCCAAACCGGAACGCCGCTCGGGACAACGTCGTAGCCGGTCCGTTCTCGTCTGCGTCATGCGCTGAGCGAGACGCCGTATGTACGCGGCCGGTGCCCGCCGAGGCCGCGTACCGGCACCGGGCGGCAGGCCGGCGCGGGCCGAACAGCCGCTCAGTACGCCTGGGACCTGTGCGCTGGAGATCCTCCAGGGCGCCCGGGATGACGGTGCGTCGGTGTCATGCCAGCCAGCTGCCCACCACGTCGGCGGTTTCGCGCAGGGCCGCGAGCTGGCTGCGGGTGAATCCGGCGATGGGCCGGGCGTGATGCGTCGAGATCACTCCCAGCAAGGCACCACGCTCGTCGAGCAGCGGGATGCTGTGACAAGCGCGGCTGCCGGCGTGCAGGATCACGTGCCGGGAACATCGGCGAGCCGCACATGGCCCATGGCGGTCTCGGTGATCTCCAGTACGCGGCGCAGCCCCGCGCCGAGGACCGCGCCCTGCGGAGCCGTCGGGCTTGTGCTGCCGGACAGGCGGAGCCCCGGAAGCCGGGGAGCGGCGGCCCGGGCGCGGTGGGGAAACCAGCCGCCGGTCCGCTCATCCGGCCCGGCGATGCGGTTGACCGCGTCCGCAAGACGCCTGGCCGGACGGACTCGGATGGCTGCTGACGTGAGTGTCGATCTCCTGGCCCACGGGTGGCCGCCTCGCCCTCCTCGCTGCTCGGCAGGCCCCCGTACATGATCCGGGCTCTTGCGGTGTCTCCTTGCCGGCGCGCGCACCTAGGTGTCACGGTCGCAGGATCATCGCGTACGGCCTGCACTGCCTGGCCTCAGGGCGAGACGCCGTCTCCCGGCCGTGGCAGTCGCAGGGCGAGCAGGGCGATGTCGTCGTGGGCCCCTGCCACGAGTCCGTTCATCAGCTCGTCGCTCAGCTCGTCGAGGTCCTGGCCGACCAGGGCGGCAGCGCGCTGCCGGAGCCGGGTCATGCCGTGATCCATGGATTCGCCGCGCCGTTCGATCAAGCCGTCCGTGTACAACAGCAGGGTGCTGCCCTCGGGCAGGGGCAGGCAGGCACTGGGCCGTTCGGCGTGCGGGTCGACGCCCAGCAGGAGGCCGTGTGCTTTCCAGAGGTAGGTGGTGCCGCCGTCCGCGGTGACCAGCAGGGGTGGCGGATGTCCGGCACTCGCCCATTCCAGCTGGTACGGCCCTCCTTCCTGGCCCTTGAGCAGTGCGTACACGCAGGTGGCGGTGCGGTGGCCGTAGAGGGCGTCGACTGCGACGTCCAGGCGGCGCAGGATCATGCCGGGCGGCTCCCGACGGTCGCAGGCGATGCCACGCAGCATGTTCCGGATCTGGCTCATGGTCACGGCGGCATGCAGATCGTGGCCGGTGACGTCGCCGATGATCAAAGTGGTGTCACCGCTTTCCGGCAGGACGAAGCTGTCGTACCAGTCACCGCCGATCTGCGCGGTGGCGAGCGCCGGGGAGTAGCGGGCGGTGATGCGCAGACCCGGTACGACGGGCAGGTCCGGCAGCAGGGAGCGCTGGAGGCGCTCGGCGACGGCCTGGGTCTCGGCGTAGAGCCTGGCGTTGTCGAGGGCCAGCGCGATGCGGTGGGTCAGGTCCTCGACCAGTTCCAGGTCAGCCTCGGCCCACGGCGGGTGTCCCTCGCCCCGGACCAGGGTCAGCGCACCCAGCACTCTCCCGCGTGCCCGCAAGGGTGCCACGATCACGGAGTCTCCCCCGAGTCGCGCGAACGGTTGCATGGTTGCCGTGTGCAGCGGATCGGACGCCTCCTGCGCGGTCGGCAGCCGCCCGGCCGACAACAGCAGCGGGCCGGCGCCGCGAAGCACCCGGGACAGCGGGCCTGTCGCCGTCTCCGGCACCGGCGGCAACGGTCCCGTCAGGCCGGTCAGGGCGGCATTGGGGTCACGGTGCGAGACACAGACCCGCTCGACGGCGCCGTCCTCGTCCATCAGGTCGGCCGCGGACCAGTCGGCCAGTCCCGGCACCAGCACGCGGCACACCCGCCTGAGCCCCTCGACCGCGTCCAGCGTGCTCGACAGCGCCGCCGCGCTCCGGGTGGCGAACGCCAGCTGGTCGAGCGCCGCTCGCAGCGCCGCGTCCGCGTCATCCTCGTCCATGGCGACCACCTACCCGCTTGGGGGCTCTACGGCCGCTTCCGCCCTGGGAAACCACTCCCCGGGCAGTCCACCGCGTCCGTATACGGCAGGGGCCCGGGCATGTCCTTACGGTCTCCCCGGGGCCGAGTCTCGTGCTTCCGGCGTGTTACCGAGCGTTCTGATCGGCCGGTCCGGCCGGCTCTCGCTCTACGATCGCAGCATGCGCGGACGTCGCACGGCCTGTCGGACACCCTCTGGACGCCTCCGGCCCCCGTCGTGGGTCAGGTCTCGGGCCTGACCGACATCCAGTCGGCACGGCCGCCCGCCCCGAGCACGTTGGCCTCGGCCCCGAGTTCGTCGGTCGATCCCTCCCGCAGTTCGCGTCGGGCGATGCGGCCGACCACGAACGGGAAGAGCGGCCGCAAGGGCTGGCACCAGCGTAGCCACGGGGGCGCGTAGATGCTCCGGGCACGGTGTGTGATGCCGGTGGCGAGCCAGTCGGCCACCTGTGCGGGACTGTGGACCCGCCGAGCGAAGGGCGGCTGGTGTCGGCGGAGGACTCTCAGCACCGGGTGCTCGTCCATTCCGGCGATCATGTCGGTGCCGGTCCAGTGCAGGTAGGCGATGCCGACGGCGACCCCCTCGGGGGCGACCTCACCGCGCAGCGCCAGGGCGAAGGACTCCGCGCCTGCCTTGGACGCGCAGTACGCGCTCATCATCGGAGCGGAGCCGAACGCGGCGGTCGAGGCGATCTGGAGGAAGTAACCTCCGGTCCGCGTGAGTTGGGGAAGGAAGGCCCTGGCGGTGTTCGCCGCCCCGACCAGGTTGACGTCGACGACGCGTCGCCACAGCTCGGCCTCGGTGCGGGTGAAGGGGCCGCCGACGGCGATGCCGGCGTTGGCCACGACGACGCCGGCCGGTCCGAGCCGCTCCTCGACCTGCCGCGCAGCCCTGTCGAGGGCGGCCTGATCGGTCACGTCCGCCTCGATGCAGACGGTCATGACGGCCAGTGACGCCGCCACCTGGGACAGCGTCTCCTCCTCACGACCGAGCAGAGCGATCCGCATGCCCTCCGCGGACAGGCGCCGCACCAGTGCCTCGCCGACGCCGCGCGCCGCCCCCGTGACCACAGCGACCCGGCCCCGCAGTGGGCCGTCGCGCATGGCGGGAGGCGGGCGGCTGCCGAGGACAGTACGCATGCGACCCTCATCTCTCCCGCTGCCGTGGTCGGCCGCCTCCCCGCGTGGTCGGCCGCCTCCCCGCGTACCCGTAACTCACAGCCGGTCACCGCGCACGAGGGCTGGATCGTCGGCGGCATCGAGGCTTGAGCCGCGACCGCCCATGTAGGACTTCCGGACGGGAGCAGCGTGCTCCCACGGTCGGCGACCTGCTGCTTGCCGAACGACGGTTCGCGGGGCCCGTGCCCGCGCCGCCGCTCATGCCGCGTCGCGCCAGGCGGCAATACCGGTCACCGTGACCGCGACGGTGACCGGCTCCGCGGCACCGTGGGTGGCGAGGTGGGTGATGAGGGCGTCTGTCACCCGGTCGTGGACGTTTCGGGCGATGTCCAGCGCCCGCCGATCCTCCGTCAGGACGCAGCGCACCTCGATGTGCCATCCCGAACCGTCCGGCGCCCGGTCGGCGCGTATGCCGGCCTCGGGTGGCGTGGTGTCCGCCCGGGTGGGCGCGGCGGCTGCCGCGAGGCGCCGGGCGAGGCGGGGTTGCAGGGCGGCCACGCCAGGAACCGCGAGGGCTGCCTCGGCCGCGACGCCGAGGAGCGCGGTGGTGCCGGTGGCGGTCATCATGCGCCACCGCCCGTCGGGAGGCGGGGACCAAAGGTCGGTCCCGGTTCCAGTACGTCGGCCACGGTGATGTCGACGGCTGTCACCGTGAGCCCCAGGTCCTGTCCGGCCGAGTGGAGGACCGATCGGCGTACCTGGTGGACCCGGTCGGGCAGCGGGCGGTCGAGGGCGGCGGCCAGGGTCATGGTCACCCGCACGTCGGTGCCGTTGCCCTCGGGTACGAGCCGGCAGGTCGCGGCCCTGGCACCGGGGACCGTGTCCGCGGCCCGCCTCAGCACCTTGGCCGCGGCGCTCTCGGCGATCCGCAGGTCCCGGTCGGGGTCGGCCAGGGGCAGCAGCCGCCCGAACCGGACCTCTGCCCTGACGATGTCCATGACCCGGTCGGCGAGTGCGTGCAGGCCCGGAGGGTCCTCGTCGCGCAGCGTCCGGGCGGCCGCGTTCACCGTGGCCAGTCCCTCGACCGCCTCTCGGCAGTATGGACAGGACACCGGGTGCGGGTCCGCGGCCGGTGGTGCGTCCCGTGCCTGTTCCCAGACCCGGCTGAGCAGGCGGCCGCAGGGCAGTACCTCATCGCCTGCGATCGGGGGCACGTCGGCGGCGGCCCAGCCGTTGCGGGGCCCGTCGGCTCCGGGCGGTTCGGGAGGCCGCGTGTGCGGGTCGTCTAGCGCCATGGGCCCATCGCCTCCTGCAGGGATCGGCGTGCCCTGAACAGTCTGCCGCGTACCGTCTGCTCGCCGGTACGCGTCACGTGCGCTATCTCCTTGTAGGGCAGGCCCTGCACCTCCCGCATGATCCA
Source organism: Streptomyces sp. NPDC001153 (assembly GCF_053598315.1). Taxonomy (NCBI): domain Bacteria; kingdom Bacillati; phylum Actinomycetota; class Actinomycetes; order Kitasatosporales; family Streptomycetaceae; genus Streptomyces; species Streptomyces sp. NPDC001153. Next base: position 43,115 of record NZ_JBSFJZ010000041.1, on the reverse strand, counting down.
GCAGACCCGCTGTCCGGCGTCCAGCTCGGCGAGTGCGCGGGACAGGGCGGCCGTGGCCGCGTCCTGCTCGGCGGTCCGGGCGGGCTGGCTCCACGCGTCGCCCGCCGCGGGTTCGGCGACGGCGTCCAGGGGGAGGGGCGGCGGTCGGCGGCGGCACATGGTCTGGCAGCGGTTGACGGTGATCCGGTACATCCAGGTGCGGAACTCCGCCCTGTGGCGGTATTCCGGCAGGTGGCGCCAGGCGCTGACGAAGGCGTCCTGAACGGCCTCTTCGGCGTCCTGGGGGTTGCCCAGCATGCAGCGGGCCAGGGTCAGGAGGGACCGGCTGTGCCGCTGGACGAGAACGGCGAAGGAGTCCTCGTCTCCCTCGGCCGCCCGTACCGCCAGCAGGCGGTCGGGCAGGTCGCACCCCAGTCGTGGGGAAGCAGTGCGTTCGATCATGACGCTCCCACGCAGGCTCGGAACGAGCGTGTACCCCTGATACGAGTTGTGACGCACATCACATGCCAGACGCGTGAGGATTGTGCCGCCCGGTATGTCCAACGTTCGACGGGCGCCATTCCGGTGTCCGGCCGACCGATCGAGGCGACCGCCATGACGGACAACATCACCAGCGTCGGCGGGGGCAGCCGGCCCGAAGCGGGCGTGAGCGCGCTCAAGGGCCGCACCGGGGCCGGGGCTCCGGCCGAGACACGGGGCAGGACCACCATCGCGGACGGTGTGGTGGCCAAGATCGCGGGCATGGCCGCCCGCGAGGTACCGGGCATCCACAGCCTGGGCGCGGGCATGGCCCGCGCCTTCGGAGCCATGCGGGAACGCGTCCCCGGCGCAGGCGGAGGCGGAGCGGTCACCCGCGGCGTCAAGGTCGAGGTCGGGGAACGGCAGGCCGCGGTGGACCTGGACGTCGTCGTCGAGTACGGCGTCTCCATCGTCGACGTCGCGGGCGGCGTACGCGTCAATGTCATCAGCGCCGTGGAGCGGATGACGGGCCTGGAGGTCGTGGAGGTGAACATCGCCGTCGACGACGTCCACCTGCCCGACGACGAGGAGGAACAGACCGAACTGGACGAGGGCCGCGTGAGATGACCGCTGCCGGGAGCACCGCCGTGTCCTCGGGCCCGAGCGGATGATCACGGCGAGAGGGACGCTCGCGAGACGGGTGAGTGCGAGATGAACACAGCAACGACGGGACTCGCGGCCGGCATGGCCCTCGGCTTCGCCGGCTACTTCGGCGGCTTCTGGGCGTTTCTGCTGGTGCTGGTCCTGGGTGCGGCGGGGCTGATCGTCGGCCTCGTCGTACAGGGCGACCTGGACCTCCGGACACGGAGGCAGCGGTGAAGACCCGGCCCGGTTCCCCCGGTGAGGGGTCGGGCCCGCCGGCGCCGGCCGCCGGGCTGCCGCCCCCGGCCGAGCGGGGCGCCACCGTCATCCCGGACAGGGTGGTCGCCCGTATCGCCGCGCAGGCCGCGCGCGCGGCGCAGGCGCGGCGCGCCGCGGTACCGCCCGATCGGGGCGGACCTGCGGCACCCCAAGCCTCCGCCGCCGTCCGTACCGGATCGGTGCGCCTGCATCTGACCATGGACCTGCCCTACCCCACGGACATCCCGCGTGTCTGCGAGCGGATCCAGCGGGACGTCGCCGAACGGGTCGCCCAGCTGACCGGGCTGCGAGTGGGAGAGGTCCTCCTCACCGTCCGGCGGCTGGTGACCGCCACCGACCCGAGCCGGGGGCGGGTCCGGTGAGCGGCCGGGCGGCCCGGGTCACCGGGCACGCCGTGCAGGAAGGGCGATCGTGATGACATCCGGTCCACATCCCCCGGGCCGCGGCTCCGCGTCGTCCGGGCACCGTGCCGCAGTGCCGCTGACGAAGGAGCCCGATCCTCCCGAACGCGACGTGTCCCCCTCGGACCTCACAGCCGGTGAGCACGAAGGAGGGCACCGAACCCGTCGCAAGTGGTCGGCGCGCAGCGTCACGGCGGCGCTGGTCGCCGCGGTGATCCTCGTGGCCGCGGTCGCGACGCTCGTCGACGTCGTCGCCGTACGGGCGGGACGTCCGGCCACGGCCTGGCGACGGCACCTGGCCGACGAACTGGCGACCCGCCCGGTGGACGACGTATGGATGCTGACGGGGGCCGCCGTGGCCGCCGCCGTCGGCGTCTGGCTGATCGTCCTGGCCCTCACCCCCGGTCAGCGACGCTGGCTGCCCCTGCGCTCACCCGCCGGCTGCCCGCGACTGCGGGCCTTCGTGGACCGCAACAGCGCCGCCGTCCTGCTGCGCGACGCCGCCATGCGGGTCCCCGGAGTCGGCGCGGCGCACGTCCTGGTGGGCCGCCACCGCATCAAAGCCCGCGCGGACGTCCGCTTCCGAGACCCCCGACAGGTGAAGGACGACCTCACCGCCGTCCTCGACGAGGAGCGCGACCGGCTTGCCCTCGCCCGTCCTCCCCGCATCGCCGTACGGACGCGGCGACGCACCCGCTGACACAAGACCCGCAGCACCGGAGCCCGCCATGACGCCGCGATCGGCTCTCAACCGCAGTCTGCTGGCCCTCGCCGGACTGGTCCTCCTCGGCGGCGGACTGCTCATCCTCTTCGCCGGGCTCGACCTCTACCGGCGGCACGATCTGGCCCCACCCGCCGGCTGGCCCCTGACCACCCCGGCCGACGTCCTGCTCGGCCCCGCCGACCGGGCACGCTGGAGCAGCCAGGGCTGGTGGTGGTGGCCCGCGGTCATCGCCGCCCTCGTCCTCACCGCCCTGCTCGCCCTGTGGTGGCTGCTCGCCCAGCTGAGCCGACACCGCCCCGGCTCACTGCCCGTCGGCGGCACACCCCCGCAGGAAGGCGTCGAACTGCGCGACCACGCACTCAGCGAAGCGATCGCGAACGAAGCCGGTGCCCTGCCAGGGGTAGGCCATGCGGCCGTAGTCATCACCGGCCGACCGGGCCGCCACCGCACCCGCATCAAGCTCACCCTCACCCCCGAGGGCACGCCCGGCGCCACTCTCGGTGCCCTGTGCGAAGGCCCGATCGGCACCGCGCGTCGGTCCACCGGCCTCACCGACATGCCAACCGAGGTCCGCCTACAGGTCAGCCGCCACGGACCACACCGCGTGGAGTGAGGAGGAGATCGGCCGTTCCCGCCGACGCCCTTGCGGCCCATAGCAGTTCGCGGGCGCGCCGGCACCACTCCCCGAAGGAGAGATCATGATCATCCTGGGCGTCATTCTGCTCGTCGTCGGCTTCCTCACCGGCCTGTCCATCCTGTGGACCATCGGGATCATCCTGCTGGTCGTGGGAGCCATCCTGTGGATCCTCGGCGCGATGGGACACGCCGTCGCCGGTCGACGCCACTACTGGTAGGCGGGGTCGGTTGCCCTGCAGGGCAGTGATCCATGCTGCGGGCAGGCCGGCAGACGGCGCGGACCCCACCAAGATGTTCGCGGCGGCGGACGACGACGGCGAAGAGGTCGATCCGGCTGAGGCCGCCGCCGGTGCTGACCAGCCGCCGCGGCTCGGCCGGGGCGCGCCCGGTGGCCGTTGTGCCGGTCCTCGCCGCACGAGCGCACGGCCGACTCGATGGGGAGTCGGTGGATCGACCCCCACGATCCGGGCGGGAGTTCCCCACCGCGTCGACCGGTGAGTCTCCGTCGGGAGTTCGTATGCACAGCACCTTCGTGAAGATCCGCCAGAACGTCCCCCCCGGGCCACGGCGATGACGGGCGGTGAGGGGCAAGGACCCGCGGAAGGCTCCACCCGGTCGGAGCGCTTCGGGGAGGAGTTTCTGGGAATCCTGCTGGACCAGGGGCACGAGCTGCCGCCGCACCAGCTCGGTCCGCTCGTCGCACGGCAGATCGGCAGGCTCGACGGCCGCGAGACCTCGCTCTTCCTGCAGGACTACGGCCAGGTGTGGCTCGTCCCCCTGCCGGGCGACGGGCTGGCAGCCGGGGAACCGCAGCCGATCGACGGCTCCGATGCCGGTCGTGCCTTCCAGGAGGCGCGTCCCGTCGAGGTGCCGCAGGCCGGCGGTGTACGGGTCTATATGCCCCTGCTGGACGGTGGCGACCAGGTGGGCGTCCTGGCCGTCACCCTGGACCGCGTCCACGACGACGAGCGACGGCTGCTGCGCAGGCTCGCCTCGCTCGTGGCCGACATGCTGGTGACCAAGCACGGTTACACCGATCTGTTCTTCCGGCTGCGCCGCAGAGAACCGATGAGTGTGGCGGCGGAGATCCAGTGGTCGCTGCTGCCACCGCTGGCGATGTCCACGCCCCGGGTCGAGCTGGCCGGGATGCTGGAACCCGCCTACGACGTGGCCGGCGACAGCTTCGACTACGCCCTCAACGGCGATGTCCTGCATGTGGCCATGGTCGACGCGATGGGCCACGGACTGGACGCCGCCACGATGGCCACGGTGGTCATCGGAGCCTACCGGCATGCCCGGCGCATCAGCGTCGGCCTGTCGGAGATCTATACGTTCATGGACCGGGCCGTCGCCGATCAGTTCGGCCCCGACCACTTCGTGACCGCTCAGATGATGCGGCTCAACACGGCAACGGGCAGGCTTCAGTGGGTCAACGCCGGACATCCCGCTCCTCTGTTGATCCGTGGACACCGTGTCGTACGACGGCTGCAGGGCCCGACGACGCTGCCCGTCGGCTTCGGCGGTCACGAGCCCCGGATCAGTGAAGTGGCTCTCATCCCCGGCGACCGGATCCTGTGCTTCACCGACGGACTGATAGAGGAGCGCGATGTCGGCGGTGAGGAATTCAGTGAGGAGCAGCTCATCGGGTGGGTGAACCGCCTTGAGCCCACGGCCCAACAGATCCGGACGGTGGCGCGCTCCCTCTCCCACACGCTGCAACGGGCGCGGGGCGGGATCACGACGGACGATGCGACGCTCCTGCTGATCGAATGGCGCGGGAGCGCCACCGACGACCTCGCCCTCCCGGAGTGAGCCGGCCTCCCACCCCCAGGGAAAGGCCGACGGCACGCAGCCTTTCCCCCACCGCCGATCTCTCACACTCCTGCTGCCGCGGTGGGCACGTGACGGGTGACCGGTCCGTCAGGAGTGCGTGAGGCGGAGTGGGGGGCGTCGTGTCCGCCTTCGGAGTCCCAGACCGCCTCCCGGAGCGAGTCCGAGTCGGCCGCTGCCTCTGCCGCGGCCCGGAAACGTTCGGCCTCATGGATCAGGCCGGTCGCCGTGAGGCTCCGCGACGGGTCGGTGGCCGTGGCCATGAGCCGGGCTGCGGTGGCCGGGGCTGTCTCCGGTGGGATCACCAGCAGGTCCCAGCGGCCGAAGGTGTGGGACAGCAGCAACAGCTTGTGCGGGTCCTGCCCGGCGTTGGACCAGCCGACGCGCACCATGTGGCCGTGCGCGGGCACTTCACCCGGGATGACCGGCCACAACGTGCGGCTCACCGCTATCCGGGTGATCCGCCCCCACAGCGGGTCGAGACATTCGACGAGCGCCGGGAGCTCCTCCGTCAGGTTGCGCGAACGGGGCCACCAGGCACCGTCGATCAGGGCCGGAGGGGCGCCGGCCCGCGCCAGCGTGAGTCGGAGCGGTGACGAAGAAGGGGCCCGGTCTCCGACTGCGGGTGTGAACGGAATGGTCGCGGTCATGACGCGGACCCAACCCCGGGCCGGTCACGGCCGACCCGGTTGCCATGAATCGCCGAGAACGACCCGGCGTGGAAGCCGGTGTACGAGATGCTCTCGGTAATCACCAGGATACTCCTCGCCCGCGCCCGGCGGACCGATGCGGAGCGAGGGGTTGAACGGAACACGAGGAAAACCTCCCGCGCAATACAGCCAAGGAGTGCCGGCCAGGGCATGCGAGCCGTCGGGCGTGAGACCGGTCCGGTAGCCGGCGTACGACGTGCCCCGGCGCCCTCAGCCCACTTCCCGCCGGTATCGACAGCCGCTTCACCGAATGCGGCGGCGTCTCCACAACCGCCCCGGCGTGTGCGGAGTACCGTGGACAGCACCGAGGGCATTTCGCACACCGGCTTCCACGCCGGGTCGTTCTCGGCGAGAGACGAAACCCGGGGCGCCGCCAAGGCGGCCCGGAGACGGGTCCGCATCATGTCGGCGACCTTGCACCAACTCCTGCCAGACCACGAGCCCGTCGCAGCCCCGGCCGCGCGTCTCGCGCTGAAGACCGACGGCCCGTCGCGCGGCCTCCTGGACGGTGCCTGGTGGCCCCGCTCCCGGGACCTGCTGAGCGAGCTGCCCGCACTGACCGATGTGCTGGACCCTCTGTGGGGCCGCATCACCCGCATCGCCGTCAACCCGAAGTACTGGCCGGTCATCCCGCACGAGATCCCCGTGGGCGGTCATGTCGTCAAGGTCGGATGGTTCACCCCGGAGATCGACCCGCACAAGCTGCTGCTGCTCTCCTACGGCACCGGCCGCTGGGACCTGCTGGTCATCCCACCCGAGACCGAGACGAAGTCGGCGGCCCGCCTGATGGCGGCCGCGTCCGACTACGACGGCCCACCGCTGACCGCAAGCGCTCTCATGGCCGCGGACGAGACCCGGCACGCCATCTCCGCCGCCGACCGGCCACTCGAACCCGACGAGGCAGGGAAGCACGAGGAGGACGGCCCCGCCTCAGCGGCCGTTCCGGCAGGGACGGATCGCGCCAGTCGCCTGGTCATCGGCATGTGAGACGGCCGCCACGACCGGTGCCTTCACGGGTTTCGGACCTGCCTCACGAGCCGGCGCAGGCACATGCAGGGGTCTCGACCGGCGAGTCTCCGCCCCACGTGGTCCTCGTCCCGAGGAGCAGTACATGCAAGCCCTGATCGTTCTCATCGTCGTGATCGGTCTTCTGGCCGTCCTGGCCCTCGCCCTGTCCGTGAAGGTCGTCAAGCAGTACGAGAAGGGAGTGCTGTTCCGCTTCGGCCGACTCGTCGGAACACGCTCCCCGGGACTGCGGTTCATCATCCCGTTCGTCGACGCCCTGCACCGGGTGTCGCTGCGGGTCGTCACCATGCCGATCCAGTCCCAGGGCATCATCACCCGGGACAACGTGAGCGTGGACGTGTCGGCGGTCGCCTACTTCCGGGTCGTCGACGCCGTGAAGTCGGTCGTCGCCGTGGAGAACGTCAACGCGGCGATCAACCAGATCGCCCAGACCACCCTGCGGAAGGTCGTCGGCCGGCACACGCTCGACGAGACGCTGTCGGAGACGGACCGTATCAACCTGGACATCCGCCAGATCCTGGACGTCACCACCGTCGACTGGGGTGTGCAGGTCACCCTGGTCGAGCTCAAGGACATCCAGCTGCCCGACACCATGAAGCGCGCCATGGCCCGCCAGGCCGAGGCCGAGCGGGAGAAGCGAGCGAAGATCATCAACGCGGAGGGCGAGTCCCTGGCCGCAGCCGCGCTCGGCGACGCCTCGGACACCATGATGGCCCACCCCCTGGCGCTTCAACTGCGCAATCTCCAGAGCCTGGTGGAGATCGGTGTCGACCAGAACACCACCGTCGTCTTCCCGGCCCCCCTCATGAGCACGATCGGCGAGCTCGGCTCCTTCCTCGCCCGGGAAACCGCTGCCGCCGCACCCGCCGCGGCAGCGCCACCGGCCGGCACCGGCCGCACCGACACGTCCCTCAGCCCGGCAGGCAGCGCGCCCGGCACCGCGGCGTGAAGCCGACCACGGCCCGAGCGATCCGTGGCGCCAGGGAGGATTCGTGACCGTCGCCTGTCGCGCGCGTCCTCCGGGCACCGGCTGATGATGGGGGTACGGCCGAACACGCGGAGCTGATCATGACGGGTTGGCGGGTCAGGGACTACACCCAGGACGATCTCGAAGCGGTGATCCGTGTCGACATGCAGAGCGGCACGACCGAGGAGCCGCCGCTCTTCCCACTCTCGGACGCCGTGACGGCCCTCCAGACCCGCCACCCGGCCGTGGTGGCCACGGCCGACGACGTGCTGATCGGCGCCGCGGTGAGCAGGGTGGAGGGCGAACGGGCATGGATCCTGCGCATCTGCATGGCGCCCGGCTGGCGGCAGCGCGGGCTGGGGAGTGCCCTGATCACCGCCCTTGAGCAACGGCTCTTCGCCGCCGGCGTCCGCGCGGTGCACGCCGCCCTGCCCGAGGGCGAGACCGGTGCCACCGCCCTGCGCAACTGCGACTTCGGCGCCCGCCCCGGGCTGGTCTTCTTCGAGAAACGCGGACCGGTGACCCCGCAGTCGGCCGGCACGTTGTCCTCGCTCGGAGCGGAGCTGCCGCCAGGGGGGCTCTGGCAGAAGGTCGCGGGCATGCAACGGGAGAAGCGGCTCATCGAGCGGCGCCTGGTCCTGCCCCTGGCCCATCCCGAACTGGCCGCCCAGCACGGAGTGGAACTGCCACGGGCGGTGATGCTGTTCGGCCCGCCCGGGACCGGCAAGAGCACGTTCGCGCACGCGATCGCCAGCCGCCTGGGATGGCCCTTCCTCGAACTGTTCCCCGCCCGTCTGGCCGCCGAGTACGGCCTGGCGACCGGGCTGAACCGGCGCTTCGACGAGATCGCCCGGCTCGACCACGTCCTTGTCTTCATCGACGAGGTCGAGGAGGTCGCCGGCGAACGCGGCGGCGCGGACGCCACTGCTGTCGGCGTCGTCAACGAACTGCTCAAGGCGATCGTCCGGTTCCGAAGCCAGGACGGACGGCTGCTCGTCTGCGCCACGAACAACGTGACCACGCTCGACTCCGCGTTCCTGCGGCACGGCCGCTTCGACTACGTGCTGCCGATCGGCCCTCCCGACCACACCGCCAGGACCGCGCTGTGGGAGAGCTACCTTGCCCGAGCGGGCGCGCGGGCCGACAGCGCGGTACTCGCGTCCGCCAGCGAGGGGTTCACCCCCGCCGACATCGCCCACGCGGCGCGCACCGTCTCCCAGGCCCAGTTCGAGCGCACCTTCGACACGGGAACCCGGACCACCCCCACCACCGACGACTACCTGGACACGATCCGCGACACCAAGCCCACGGTCAGCGCTGCCATGGCCCAGGACTTCGCCCAGCAGACGGAGGAGTTCGCCCGCATCTAGCGTCCAGGCCGATGGGGAGTCGATCTGCGACGGACGTGTCAGGCCGGCGCAGGTGGCGTGTCGCTGCCCGTATCGATGAGGATCTGCCTGGCCTCGGTGACGTTGTCGGCCCGTACGGCCCTGGCCATCGCGGCGCGTGCCGCATCGGGCGACGTGTCCGGAGGGACCAGCAACAGAGAGAAAAGGTCCCCTTCGCCTCGGGTGATGAGGACGGTGTCGTCACCGACCGGGAAGGAGTCGATGTGCACGACCCGGTCGTCGACCATCACCCGGGTCGGCAGTTCGTCCCAGGCGCTGCCGTCCAGACCGACCCGGGTGACAGGTCCGAGGTGCTCGGTCAACGCGGAGATCAGCGAGGGCAGCTCCGCACCGATGTCCCGGGACCGCGGCCACCATGCGCCGTCCAGGATTCCCTCGCGTGCGTGTGTCGTCTCCAGCCGCAGCAGGGCCGTCCCGGGGTGCACCGACCGGTGGACGGCGTCCGGCAGGAGCCTGGAAAGGTCGGGGGTGTCTGAGTCGGCCATGGTGTCCGCCCGTCCGCAGAGAGCAGTGCGACCGCAGGGCGTGCTGCCACGATACGACCCTGCTACCTCACGGTACTCCGCACGACGCTCCCGCGAGCGCTTCGCCGCAGGGCGCGGTTACGGAAACAGGCAACGGCTCCGGCGTATACCCGCCGGAGCCGCCCTTCCGGGTCATTGCACGTGAGCGTGCGCCGACCCGCCTTCCAGGTTACGTCAAAGGGATTGATCCGGCATAAGCAATCCTTGCGAGGGTTCACTTCGGTCCGAGAAGCCGACGCGGCGGCTCAGCCACGCCCTTCCTCTTCCGTCTCCATCTGCCGGATCCCCTGGTGCGTCAGCGTGATCATCGCGGGCGTGTTGCCCCTCCCCCAGTCCACGACGACCCAGCCTTCACCTGCCAGGTACATACAGGCAGCGGCCATGTCCTGCTCAGGGATACCCAGGTCCGTGCGGAGCTTCGCCCCATCGACACCCAGGAGGCGATTGCCCTCGGCGGCCTGGTACAGAGCCTGCATGATCCTCTCGCGGTACGTCTTCCGGTCCCGCAACATCGCCATGACGCGCCTTCCTCTACTGCCCACGGTCGGGCCGAAGCCGATGTCATCCGCGGTCGCCGTCGCGGTGGGGCGCGTCGGAACGGTCGCGTCCACCGACCGACGGTGTCTCCGGGGCCGACGCCCGATCCCCGGCAGAACATCGCTGTAGTGGAAGGCAGCGATCCGTTCGGCGTGCTGGCCGTTGAGCCGGTGGATCAGAACGACTCCGACGGCGATCAGAAGGAGCAGCGCGGCCGCGGCGATGACCGTCATGGTTCTCTCATCTCCGTCGAACGGCGGGCGAAGGGCCTGCCGATCCGATATGCCGGGGCAGGCACGACGGCCCGACCGGCTCCGCCGTCGGTCTCCCACGCTTCTTCCCTGATCCGGGCGTCGATCCTGTCTGCTGCTTCCTCCAGTGCCGGGGCCTCGATGCCGTCGCCCGCCATGAGCTGCGCGGCTGCCTCCGCACCGGTTTCCGGCGGAATCACCAGGACGTCCCGGCGGCCATTGGCGGAGAAGAAGGTCAGTCTGTGCGGATCCTGCTCCTCGGTGGACCAGCCCACGTGCACTGTACGCCCGGCGATGGACACCCGACACGGGATGACGGGCCAGTGGGCCGGGTTCACCGCGATACCCGTGATGCGACCCCAGAGATCGCCCAGGGCGGCTGTCAAGGGTGGCAGCTCACGGGTCAGGGCACGGGAGCGAGGCCACCACGTGCCGTCCAGCCCGCCCGGCGCGGGTGTCAGGGACAGGCGAGCCGGCAGCGACGGCGCGCGCTTGCCCCATGTCGTACGGTCGATGGTCACGGACATGGTGCGAACCTGCCCCCGGGCTCGTGAGCGGCCCGGCGTTGTCGATCACCGGAAACGGCACCCGCAGCGGAGCCGGTACGCGAAGAACTCCCGGTGCTTTCACACTACTCCGCTCACCGGCCCGAGAAGCCTGGGGTGACCAGGTATTTCCTGCCTTCGGCCTGGTCACCCGCGCCCGGCACTGGGCCGGTCAGAGCCAGTCCTTGCGCTTGAACGTCAGATACAGCACTGCGGACAGGACCACGATGACGGCTGCCGATGTGATGAATCCGGACTGCCGGCCGAAACCGGGGTAGGGAAGATTCTGGCCGTAGTAGCCGGTGATCGCGGTGGGTACGGCGATGATCGCGGCCCAGCTCGTCACCTTCTTCATGATCAGGTTCATGCTGTTGGCCTGGACCGAGAGGTTCGTCTCCATGACCGAGGCCACCAGGTCCCGCAGTGATTCCGTCCACTCGGTGGCACGCAGCACGTGGTCGTAGACGTCCTGGTAGTACGGGGCGAGAGGGTCGTTGATCAGGTGCAGGCCGGGGCGCATGAGGGTGTTGACCACCTCACGCATCGGGAGCACGACGCGGCGCAGCTGGACGAGCGACTTACGCAGTGCGAAAACCCGGCGCTGCACGGCTTCGATCTCACGGCGCCCGGCCGCGAAGAGCAGACCCCCCAGCTCCTCGACGCTGTCGTCCAACTGCTGGACCGCGGCGAAGTGTCCGTCCACGAGATGGTCGAGCAGACCGTGCAGCAGGAATCCGACGCCGTGGCCGGCCAGGTCCGGGCTCTCGTCCCAGCGGGCGACAACGTCCTCGATGTCGAGGCCGTCGTCCTTGCGGACGGTGATCATGGCCTGGCTGGTGAGGAATACGGCGATCTCGCTGTACGTCAGTTGCGCACCGTCCGGGCTGACGGTCACGGCGTAGGCGCTGAGGAACTCGTGGGTGCGATAGCGGTCGAGTTTCGGCCGCTGTCCATGGTGAGCGGCATCCTCCAGAGCCAGTTCGTGGATGCCGAACTCCTGACCGAGCATGGTGAGTTCAGCGGCTCCGGGCCGGTGCAGGTCCAGCCACAGGACCGACGCCGGATCAGCGAGATGCGCAGAGACGTCACTGGCGGGAAAGCCCTCCAGGACCAGAGTGCCGTCGTGATACAGCCGGGTACGCGTCACCATGGCCCGAGGCTAGTGTCTTATACCCCTGTCATGCCGCTTCGCCCCGATTGCCAGCGCGGCAGGTTCATCGACAGCAGCCACCCTCCGTGGGGGCCTTACGTCAAAGCCCGCGACATCCGGAGCTCCGACCGACGAGCATCGGGTGCCGGTCCGAAGGCAGGGATGTGGGTACCCGGCCGCCGCATCGCATCCGGCGTACACCGCACGACCGGATGCGGCCCGTCAGCCGGGAAGGACACTCCGAGACCATGACCACGCATACCCCGCGCCGTCGCCCGCCTCCCCCCGCAGGTGGCAGTGATTTCGCCCGCCTGTCGAAGAAGATCGCCGAGGCCGGCCTGATGAACCGGCGCCCCGGCTACTACACCGTCCGGTCCATCGTCGTGGCCGTCGCCTACGCCGGGGGCTGGAGCGCGTTCGTCGTCATCGGCGCGGGGTGGTGGACCCTGGCGCTCGCCGCGTTCCTCGCCGTGATGTTCGGGCAGGTGGCTCTGCTCGCCCACGACGTCACGCACCGCCAGGTCTTCCGCCGGCGCCGGCCCAGCGAAACGGCCGGCCGCATCGCCGGGGCCGCGATCGGGATGGGCTACGGATGGTGGCAGGACAAACACACCCGCCACCACGCCAACCCCAACCACGAGGACCTCGACCCCGACATCGCCCCGGACCTGCTGGTGTGGTCCCAGGACCAGGCCCGCGCCGCGACCGGACTGCCGAGGATCATCGGCCGTCGGCAGGCGTTCCTCTTCTTTCCCCTGCTCCTGCTCGAAGGGGTCAACCTTCATGTCTCCAGCGCGCGAGCACTGGGCAATCGCGCCCTGAAGAACCGCGCCCTGGACGGCACGCTGCTCTACGGGCACACCGCCGCCTACCTGACCGCAGTGTTCATCGTCCTCCCGCCCGGCATGGCGATCGCGTTCCTGGCCGTCCACCAGTGCCTGTTCGGCCTGTACCTCGGTTGTCTGTTCGCCCCCAACCACAAGGGCATGCCGATCCTGACCGGCAAGGACCGCCCCGACTTCCTGCGCCGCCAGGTCCTCACCGCACGCAACGTACGCGGCAGTTGGTTCACCGACCTCGCCCTGGGCGGCCTGAACCACCAGATCGAACACCACCTGTTCCCCAGCATGCCCAGCCCGCACCTGCGCAGGGCCCGGCCCATCGTCCGCCGCTACTGCCAGGACTTGGGAGTCGACTATCGGGAAACCGGACTGATCGCCTCCTACCGGCAAGCACTCGCCAGCCTCCACCGAGCAGGAGCGCCACTGCGGCGAGCCCGTATCAGCAGCGCCCGAGCATGACGCACCGGCGCCGGCGGTAGATGATCTCGCCGCCCTGTCTGAACCAGGAGGCAATCCCGTCGAACCGCTTGCATGAGTCCGCAGCTGTAACGCATCCAGACGCCCTTGCCGTACTCCAGCGCCTTGTCCCGGTGCCCGGCTGAAGTGATCCGGTGAGACCCAGCGGCTGGAACAGCCCCGTCGGCTTCCCGGCGCGGCTGCGTCGTCTTACGGCTCCCCTCCCAGATGGGCGCAATCGCAAATCCAGCGTCCCGCGAGCATCGCAGGAGCGCGCACTGTGTGCGGAGCCGAACGCGGTCATGCGCGCAAGCACAGTCGAGATCACGGCGAAGCCCCGCCGGAGCGCTCCGGCGGGGCTTCGTCTCAGGGCTCCGAGCAGAAGCCCCGTCGGGGGATGGTTCCCGGATGGGCTTCACTGCTTCGCCCTCTCTCACACCGCTGTCACGAACTGAGCGGACACCCGCGAACCATAGGGACCTGACCTGCAATCTTGTGCGCGCCCCGGAGCGGCTGGACACCCATGGACGATCGTTACGACCTGTGCCATGTGGTACCCAGTGAGGGACCCAAGATCAGGACGGGAGCCTCTTCTGGCCCGTCAAAGCGGTATTGCAGGGTGTTCGACGGTGTCTCACTCACGCGTCAGACCCTCTCATCTGTCACGAGATGTCACATCGCCGGGGTGAACCTAGCGGACCTTAGCCCTCTCGCGTCGGCATGTCCGGACACTGCCGGAACCCTTGAGCGTCTAGGTATGTGGTTCTCCGGCGTGTACTCATGACCGCGTCGACAGCGGACCCTCCGGGCGCGTTCCTGGTAGGAGACTTGGCCGTAGCCGGATGGGCCCTCCCGGTCACGGCTTTCGGTCCACAACCGGCAGCCGCATTCCGAGTCCGCCGGCCATACGGCTCGGCAAGTCGCTCGGCTGGTGGAACGCGTGGCTCACGCTTGCCCCTCCGCCGCACCCCCGTGCAGGCCGTCCCATGTGGTGGCGGCTCCGCGGAGGTCCTCTACATCCGGCTTGACCTACCACCTCTTGGTCGTCTTTACGTTCGTATGCCCGGCCCATCGCGCGAGGATGTGGTCCGGCACGCCGTTGTTGGCTAGGAAGGTGAAGCACGACGAGCGGGCGTCGTAGAGCCTGACGCGACGGAGGCCGAGAAGCTCCATAAGCCGGTACGCACGCCGACGAAGTTGCTTGAGCGTGAAAGCTTCTCCGGTCTCGTGCACCAGCACATATCCGGACACCACGTACCCCTCTCCCAGAGCGAGTTTCTCCTCGGCCTGGAGAGCCCTGAACGTCTTGAGGGCGGCTAGCACCGGAGTCGGCAGCGGCAAATCCCGCTCGCCCGCAAGAGACTTGGTGTCCTTCTCCACCACGTAGCGGTTGCCCATCATCGTGCGCGTGTTGGCAATGACGATCGTTGCGTTTTCCAAGTCAACATCTTCCCAGCGAAGGCCGCAGACTTCAGCTGGGCGGAGCCCCATCAGAGAAAGCAGAAGCGCGGCGTAGAGGCGTTCTCCCCTGATGCCATGGATGAACTTCTGAACCTCCTGGACGTTCCAGGGCTGCACCTCCTCCTTATTCTTCCGCTCCTCTTTGCGTGCCCTGCGGGGGATGGTGACGTGTTCAGCGACATTGACGTATACCAACCGCCGCGTAACAGCTCTCCCCAGAGCTTCCTTCAGTCGAGCGAGGCTCATATCCACACTCGTGACACCGAGTGGCGTACCTGCCCTCTTGCCACGCACACGACCATGCGCCAGCGCCCAGTCCCTCCATTCCTCCACATGCTCTTCAGTAAGATCCTGCAGGAGGATCTTGCCAAGTCTCCCCCGAACTCGATCCAGGGTAAGAGGCTGTCTCACGTGGCAAGTTTCGCGAGCTTCTTGTAGCAGGCCAGGGCGGCGGCCATGGCCCGGCCTCGGCTCTGCCAGTCGTTGCGAACCACGTACGGGATCTTGAGGCCACGAGCAGCCCATGGCAGGCTCATGCCGCATGATCGATGAATTCGCGAAGGACAACCTGCACGGGAGACTGCGGCGGGACCGCAAGGCGCTGCTCTGGAAACTCGACGGCTTGTCCGAATACGACGCCCGCCGGCCTTTGACCGCGACCGGGACCAACCTCCTCGGCCTGGTCAAACACGTGGCCACCGTCGAGGCCAAGTACTTCGGCGAGGTTTTCGACCGCCATTCCCCGGAACCGCTGCCCCGGTGGCAGGACTCCAACGGCAGCGATCTGTGGGCGACCGAGGACGAGACCCGCGATCAGATCATCGGGTTCTACCGGCGCACATGGGAACACTCGGACGCGACGATCAACGAGCTTCCCCTCGACGCCCCCGGCCACGTGCCGTGGTGGCCGGAGCCTTATGCCGACACGAACCTGTTCGCCATCATGGTCCATGTCCTCGGCGAGTCCAACCGGCATGCCGGGCACGCCGACATCCTGCGCGAGGGCCTCGACGGCCGGACCGGGATGCGCCCCGAACACGAGAAGCAGATCGACCAGGAAGCCCGTGCAGCCTACTGCGCGAAGATCGAGCAGGCCGCCAGGTCGGCCGCACCAATCAAGGCGTAGAGGTTGTCTCACGTGACTTGATGTTCGTGCGGCACGATGCCAGTCGTGGGTGCTGATCTCTCGAAGCGTCTGGTTCCTGATGAACTCTGGGAACTGGCCGCCCCGTTGCTACCGTCGTTCGCTGCTCGTCCGCAAGGTGGTGGGACCGCTCCGTGTGACGAGCGGGCCGTGTTCACCGCAGTGGTGTACGCGCTGACCAGCGGCTGTGCCTGGCGGCATCTGCCGCCGACGTTCGGCACGTCGCCCGCCACCGCGCATCGCCGCTTCACGGTATGGACCGCGGCCGGCCTGTGGCGTCGGCTGCACCGGGCGGTGCTGGACGAACTCGGGGCCCGCGGCGAGGTGGACTGGACCTCGGCGATCGTCGACGCGGCCTCCGTTCGCGCCAAAAGGGGGGATCGCTCACCGGCCCGAACCCGGTCGATCGCGGCAAGAAGGGCAGCAAGCTGCACGTGCTGTCCGATGCCCAGGGCATCCCGCTCGCCGTCGCCGTGTCCGGCGCGAACATGCACGACAGCCTCGCCCTCAAGCCGCTCATCCGCGGCATACCCGCCGTCCGGTCCCGCCGGGGACCACGGCGGCGCCGACCCGTCAAACTCCGCGCGGACAAGGCGTACTTCTCCGCCGAACACCTGGCCTGGCTGCGCGAGCGCGGGCTCGTCGCGCGCATCGCGCGGCCCGGCATCGAGTCCGGCGAACGCCTCGGTCGGCACCGCTGGAAGATCGAACGGTCGATCGCCTGGCTCTTCGGCTACCGCCGCCTCACCGTCCGATATGAACGAAAGGGCTCGCACTTCCTCGCCTTCCTCGGCCTGGCCGCCGCCCTGACCTGCTACAAGAAGCTCGCGAAACTTGCCACGTGAGACACCCTCTAATCGTGTAGTTGTAGATGGTGGTCTCTTCGAGGTCATCGGCTTTCATGGCCAGCCATCGATCAAGCCACTCGTTCACAGTGATCTCGTTGGGCGGCACGAACGAGCCCTCGTTCCGCCGGTTAGTTATGTTCGCGTACTCAGCCTTCGCTTCCTTCAACGAATCGAAGGTGCGCCTCAACTGCTTACGCTTCCCGGTTTCAGGGTCGACCCCGACGTCGACAACAAACCGGTATCTGACCTTCCCCTTGGAGTTGGGAGGAAGTTTCTTGATGGGATCGGACAGAATTCTCACTCTCCCCGAATGCGCGGGAACATCTACACTGGGCCGCCTCCGCCAATAAGGGTCTAGGCGAATGGGCTACACCGTCCGCTACGGCTCCACCGCCAAGCACAGCCGAAGACGAACAGCACCAATGGTCCGGACGATCCCCGGTTTCGGTAACCGGGGATCGTCTGCTATGTATCGTCCTGTACTCCGGCGGCGGGATCCTGCCCTGGCCAGGAAGCCAGTCGGCAGGACCTGTGCGTAGGGTTGGCGCCGTCAGTGACGAGCGTTAGGAGTCCGTCGGCGGTAAGGCCGTCGAGGTTACGGGCGACGCGCTCGGAGGCACCGACGGCTCGGGCTATCTGACGGGTCGCCGCTCCTGGGTTGCCCCGCGACGTGCGCGAGGACCTCGCGGTCCCGGTGATAGCCGCGCTGCAGCAGATCTTCGCCGCACAGGCCGTCCGTGCAGATGCAGAGGCACAGTGCCGTGGACAGCGACGCATAGTCCTCCGTCTTTTGGCCGTCCACGCATTCATGGCGCCGAGCGCCAAGAGGGCAGGGGCAGTGAAGCGGGCAGATCGCAGAGCAAGTTTCGACAGAAGGGCCTCCTTGGGACAGAGCTCGGCCGCGAGGCCGAGGGGCGCGGGCTGCCGAAGCGGCCAGCCGTAAGCCGACTGCCCCAGAACCCCTCATCCCTTCGCTGACCTTGTGCTTTCCGGGACGTTGTACGTTGACATGGTCCCGGCGGAGGTTCCAGTCCCTTTGGGCTCTTTCTCGTCTGCCGTGGGCGAATGCCCTGCCGACGCCGCATGTGAGACGCCCGTCAGCTGGTCCCACCCGGACGGCAGAACGGCGGTCTCTTCGCTCTCTCGAGCCTTGGGGAGATTATTGCTGCCGAGGCCCCGCTTCTTATGCACAAGGGCACAAACCTGATAGAAGCGCAGCAAAGGGGCGACCCGTCATCTAGGCGGGGATCCATGACACAGCCGCGCGCACGATATCGAGGACCGTTCACAGATGCTTGCCCTCGAAGCAACGCCCGCCGAGATCGATGAGCTGGACCAATGCCAGCGCGACGCTCTTGATGCGTGCGTCATCGCAGCAATGACGTTGTGCACCCCCGAGGGGGGTGCGCGAGGTCGTGCGCGTCTCCTGATAGAGTGTCACGGCCGCTATACGCGGTCGTGGGGTACATTCGGGAAAGCAGCTTCGTTCCCTGCCTTCCTGAACCAGCTGCAGTCAGCACCTATTGGCACGTTGCTGCCGGGTCCTGGTTCGTGGTCAGAGATCTGGGACGTGCGTCTGCTGGAGGATGACGGCACTGCCACGGCCGCCCTGACGCGTCTGATTATGGAAGCGTCAGCTCAGGCCCACGAGGTGCCTGGGCTCTCGGCTGATCTGCGGCACCTTCACAGTGTGCTGCGAGCCCTGGGGAAACTGCCATCGGGGGCGCGGCTGTCTCGTATCGCGGCCGAGGCTGTGCAGCACGCCGTATTTCGTACTTTGCAGCAGGCCGGGTTCGCCGCCTACACCGAAGGCCGCAGGACCTTGGTGAACGAGCCCGTCCTTGGACGGCGTGCCCTGTCTCGCTATGCCCTTCTCACGGACCTGGGCGTGTATACGGGTATTTCCCCCGTCCGGCAGTTCGCTGGCCAGTGGGCGCCCTGTCCGCTGTGCAAGTGGACCATGCGGGCAACGCCACGAGGCCGCCACGACGCGGAGTTGGCCTGTGAGGACGAGCGCCATCGCCAACGGGGTGCGCGCTTCAAGATGGAGTCGGACGACGGACATTGGCGGCTCAAGCCACTGGGTGAGATCCGGGAGATCCCCGAACTCCGCCCTGTCGAAGGGTGGGTCGCTCTGTCGTACGGGCTGTGGCAGTGGATCACGATTCCCGGGTTGCTGGAGATTGACCTGGAGGCGCTCGCTGACGGGGCAGGCGCAGATGTTCGCCTGTGGCCGTTCGGCGACAGCTACGACCTCCACATCACGAAGAGCGGCCTCACCTGGCGCGTCGATGTCAAGACCTGGGCTGACCCCCAGGGCATCGCGGAGCAGATGCGCGCGGATCCGGAGGGCTGCTCGGGTCTGATCGTCGTCATCCCCGAGCACCTGCGCGGATACACCGCTGTGCTGTACCGGGTACTGGGCCCGTTCGGCGCGAGGGTGATCACGGATCTGGATCTCATCGCGGAGGTTCGCGCGGCATGAGCCGAACTCTTGCGGCGGCTCTCGCGCTGGCCGAGCACTACTTTCCGGCAAAGGATGACGAAGGCCGTGCAGTCGTCCGGCTGGAGGATGCCCACGTCCTGATGTCAGGGCAGTTGGCGCATGTGTGGCCCGAATGGGACTCACTGACGTACCCCGAGCAGCAGCGCATCGGGAGGCTAGTCGCTCAGAGGTCTCGCGGCGAGGCGGATCTGACGTCGGTACAACGCCGTGTGCGCAAGTGCTTCGACCAGCAGTGGGAAGATCCCGTCTTCCACCGCTACGCCGCAGGGGCCCGGGATGGCTGGCGCATGGTGGAGGTGTACCCGCGCCACGGCCAGGATCCGCTGGAGTCGGCGGACCGGCTGCTCGTGCCCACGGACCGGGAGGTCCAGATCCGCGTGGCCAGCGGTGGCGGCTGGGTCGCCACCAGCTCCCGCGGTCCGCTGCAGCTGGCCTTCGAGACCACCGCCATGCCCTACAACCCGCCCGTCATCACCACGGTCGACGCGACCGGCCCGATCCCCATCAACCCGAATGTACTGAGCTGGCTCACGCGCAAGACCGACGTCGGAATGGGTGGCGATCCGTTCCGGGAGCGACAGGTGGGGCTCCTGCTGAGCGGCACGATGGGGGGAGGGAAACTTCCGCAGTCCGCGGTGCTGATGGACCCCGGGCTGATGCGTCATCTGAGCGCACCGACGGGTGTGGGAAAGAATGTGTTCGCCCGCGCCCAGGCCAAGCAGCTGGCCCGGGACGGCTACACAGTCACCCTGCTGGTCAGCGACAACGCTGATGTCTTCGGCGAGGTGGCCACGCTGCGGCGGGAGCTGGCCGCCTTGAGCCTCGATGTGGCGGTGACGCCCTTGATCGCGCCGGGAAGTCGCCACGAGTTCACACTCCAGACCGCGCACAAGGCAGTCGACGAGCACACTGCCCTCTCCCAGATGCCGGCCGACCTCATGGAACGCCTGGCCGAGTCGGGCTATGGCTGCGCGGTTAGGGCGCAGTTGGAGGGGCGCGACGCCTTCGGTGACGGGCGGGAGCCGTGCAGCAGCCTGCGTCATACGGACCCCGACGGTCCCCAAGGCGCGGCCTTGTGCCCGTTCGTGAACCGGTGTGACAAGTTCTCCCATATCCGGGCTGCCTGCTCGGCCCAGATCATCGTGACGACGCATGCCTGTTTCCAGCGCGGCATGGTGAAGATCCCCGTCATCGTGGACGGCGAACTGCGTCGTCAGGTGAGCGTGCGCGAGACGCTGCTGCGTCTCTCCCACTTGGTAATCATTGATGAGGTCGACGCCTACCAGTCCCGTGGCTTCGAATCGTCGCAGAGCTTGGTGCTGGCGTCGGTCAGCGAACCGAACACCATGATGCGAAAGATCCGTGACAACCTGCACCGTGCCCCTGAACGGCTGCGACTGGAGGCGCGGGGACCGCTGACTCGGGCCGTCTTCCTCTCCGAGCAGCTCTTGGACCTGGCCAGCAGTGGCGAGGTGTGCACGGAGACATATCAGGCGCACGCGTTGGCCTCGGGGCAGGACCCGCGACGGATGCGGCAGGTGCTCCGCGACCGCCGGCGCTGGTATCAGCCGCATCATTGGGACCGCGAACTCCTCGAAGATCTCATCGGCGTAGAGGTCGATGACAGCGCCTCCATCGCGCAGATGGACCAGCTGCAGGCCCTTCTGCCACCTGTCGCTGCCCGTCCGGAAGACCGCGTTTCCGCTGATGTGCTGCCCGACCATCTGCGGCAGATCCCCAACGTGCTGGAGCGGATGCTCAGTATCGACAAAGGCGGTCAGTGGGAGCTCGACGAAACCAAGGAGTTGCTGCGCGAGGTCGTGGAGAAGGCCGTCACCAAGCTCGCCAAGCACCGCGAAGGCAAGAAGAGGGACACGGGTCAGCAGATCCACGAAGCATCACCGCCTCCCGAGCAGAAGAGCCGCAGCGAAAAGCGCCAAGAGCTGCCTGCCCCGGTCCTCGCCGCTGGAGTCTTCCACGCGGTGATGATGAAGGCATGGCTGAGCGCGTTGAACCACACTGTGTTCGATCTCGCCGACCGGGCCGGTGAACTGGCTGGTCACGGCATCGACGCCGCCTCCACGCTGGCCGATGCGGTCGGGCACCGCGACACCGGCAACATCGTTCCCTTCGGACCACTGGGACAGCAGATCAGCGGCTTCCGATTCGAGGGCCTGGACGACCCCACGGCAAAGCCCTGCCTACTCATGGAAGTGTTGCGCGGCGATCCGCACACCGAGACCGCCTATCTTGGCGACATCGTGTCGCTGGCCCTCGCCGGCCACCGCAGGGTCATCCTGGGCATGTCAGCAACCGGATATCTGCCCCGGGCAGCCCGGACGCACCTGCTGGCCGAGCCGCAGTGGACGATGCCCGACGCGCAGCAGGGCGGCCTCACCATCTTCCGCAGCACCCCCGTCGTCGACCAGCGCACCCTGGCGGTGGGCAGTACTCCCTACCGTGAACGCGCCCAACGCGTCGCCGCTCTGGCCAGCGGATACGCGGCTGCCCTGATCGCAGACCTAGCCCGCTTGGCCGCCGACCCGGCCACCGCACATCGTGCCCGGGCTCTGATCGCCGTCAACTCCTATCCACAGGCGCGCTGGTTCGCCGCCGCCTTGTACGAAGCCGCGCTGGCCTTGGGCTGCAAGCTGAAGATCTGCGTAGCCACCCCCGACAAGGAGAACCCCGACCTGCCGCCGGTGCCCGACGCGGTCAGCCTTGTCACCCGCGACCAGTTCTCGCAGCTCGCCGAACGCGGAGGGGAGGTCCTCATCTCACCGCTGCCGCGCACCGAACGAGGCCTGAACATCCTGACCACGGCGCCATCGGGCAAGCGGGAGTCGGCGATCACCCTGATCGGACTCGCCATTCGCCCGGTCATGCCCGTGGACGAACCGCCCGTCCTGGCCGCCAGCATCGCGTCCTGCGCTTGGCGTTCCACACCCCGTACAGGCTCTCCTGCAGCCCGCCTCGCCGCGATCCGCAAGACGGCCCGGCAGCGTCTGTGGGCCATCCTCGCGGCCCCCAAGCGGTTCACCGCCCTGCCCGACGATCTACGCAGTGAGCTGATCGCCACCCTGCTGGGGCAGTGCATCCAACTGGCCGGGCGGGGCAGACGGGGCCAGACCCACGTCGAACTGCACTTCATCGACGGTGCCTTCCATGACACCACCTGGGGCAGCGACCTGCCCACCCTGGTGCGCGACCTGTACACAAGCTACACCGCCACGGAACTAGCCGGCACCGGCCGCACCTACGGGTACACCGCCGAGGAGTTCCTCGACTACGCCCAGGCCCCCCATCTGCGCGCCGGCCTGCGGAACGGATACCCCGACCACTTCGGAGTTGCCGCATGAGCCCATGTCCCCCCGGCGACGAGACCCGCAAGCGCGCCGGCCTCCTGCAATACCGCACCGACGCCAACGTCCTGGGCACTGTCTATGCCTACCGTCCCGGCCCCACAGCCTTTGGGATCTGGTGCGACCTGTGCAGCGCCTACAAGGAGCGCTTCGGCGACAAGAGGAAGGACGTGCAGCCCCCGTACCGCTCCCTGGAGGCCATCCTGCGGGCCGTTCTCGGTGACTGGGCACGCTGGGATGTCAGCGACGGGCAGGCACAGCTGATCACCGGTGCAGAGATGACGGCCGAGGACCGTTATGACGTCTTCCTGTACTGGGGCGAGGCGATCTTCCCCGACGGGCACGGCAGGCAGCTCGCTCAGCAGTTGGCCGAGCTGGTCGCCCAAGCACTGCCGCTGCCCTACCCCGACCTCCCACGCCCAGTAGCCGGACGACGCACCCTGAGCTGGTGGCCCGGCGAACTCGCCCGCTGGCGCCTGGCCCAGGACCTGGCCCGCATCGACTGGAAGCTCGGCGCCAAGGATCCGGTCCGCTTCACGCTGTGCACTGACGGAACACTCGCTGCCATCGGCCACGAGCTGCCCAGTGCCCCCGATTCCCAGGGAAGAATCCGCCGCCTCCTGCCCCGCATCAAGATCGGCACGGCAGCCACAGGACACTCTTCGCGCCACGCAGTCACCATCAATGCAGTCGCCACGCTGCTGGCCAACCGGTGGTACGGCGTCGCCACAGTCCTGCTCTCCAACCCCGAGCAGCCGCTCGCGGTTGCCGCTCACACCGACGGCCTTGCGTGGCAGCGCCGCTTGAACGTGCCCGCTGTCGCCGCCAGCCGACGGCTCGCCGGCCTATCCCGGCTGAGCCGACGCGTCCCGCCCTTCCCCGAGACGCTGGACGAACAGGCCATCGCGCCCGATGCCGAGCTGGGCGCGGTGCGGGCCGTCGCCCCCAAGAGCGTCGTCACACCCGGCCTCGGGCGCGGCCACGGGATGGAGATGTTCCGCCGGATCGAGGAGCACATCGACGAACACTGTGAGCGCTACCGATCCCGCAGCCCGCTGTATGTCGAGGTGCCGGACCTCTCCGTGCCACCGGGCAAGACCGGCATCCGTATCAGCGGCCCGATCCTTCCCAAAGACCTGCCCGCCGCCATGGACGCTGCCCAGCTCGACACGGTCCTGGTCGTGGTGCTGTGGCACACGGATGAGGTTCGTGCCCGCCTCCAGCGCGAGATCGCCCGGCAGTGGAACCTCGATGTTGACTTCGTCGCACCGGACAACACCGTCGTGACCGAAGTGATCCCGGGCCGTGTGCACCTGCTGTTTCTGGAGGACAAGGCCGGGGCGCTCACGCACGGCCCCGCATCCTCAGCACACCGCCAGCAGCAGCTCGAGGCCCTCCTGGCTCCGCATCTCACGCCAGGACTGACGATCGCGGCCCTGTGCGAGACCCAATGGGACCCCGACCGCAAGTTCGCCACCCCGGAGGAGAAGGAACAGGCTGAGGCCGAAGACGGCAAGTGGCCTTCGAAAGCCGCGCTGGCCCGCATGGGCATCACATCGCAGTACATCAAGCAGGCCCCTGCCCCCGTCCCCACGCACAAGAAGAACGGCGAGCCCTGCTCCCCCAAGTACATCGAGAAGGCCACCGCGGCACGGGAGTCGGGCCTCGCCAACTCAACCGAGAACTCGCTGCGCGACATGCTCCGCGGCCTCGGCCTCGCCGACCACCGCCTCGGCGCTGCCTTCGGCCCGCTGCCGCTGCGCCCTTGGTGGCACATCGGTATCCACGTACGACGCCACAACCAGCCACGCCGGTACGGCCAGCGCAACACCAAGCCCGCCCCCATCACCATCACGCTCACCGCCATCCGCCCCACCGGCGGCACCAGCGAACCATGGACCATGTGGGCCTACTCACCTGTCACTTCCCAATGGGCCCCCTACCTCCACACCCGCCTGGCCGTGCACGCCACTGAACTCGGACTCGACGTCGCCAGCTTCGAAACCGTCGGCGACGAGAGCCACCAAGCATCCGCCGCGGCACAGATCACCGAGACCGCTCTGCTGGCAGCCCGAACTCAACTGCCTCTGCCTGGACCCATGGTGATCTACGTCAACGGCGACACCTCCGAGTACATCTGGGCCGGCCTTCGAGATGAGAACATCGGTCAGCAGCCCCCCAGCGACCTTCCACGACCAGCCTCGTGGCTGCCCGGGCACGGCCTTCCGCGGGCCCAGCGCCCCATGGCAGTGGTGCGCACGATCACCGACCTGGAACGCATCGGCCGCCCCACCGGCGCCTACCTCTACGGCAAGGACGGTCAATGGCGTCGCACCAGCACCACCAACAGTCCGTTCCAGCTTGCCTCGGACGACGGTGCAACTTACCTGCCCGACTTCCTCCTCATCAGCGTCCCGCGCACATATGCCGCTGGGCCCGGCGGCCGTTTCGGAGGTGAATACACCCGGCTAGACCTGCAGGCGAAGGCACGGCAAGGAAAGAACGGATACGCCCACACCGCAGTACGCCTCACCGTCATCGTCGCGGCAGAGACAGCCGATGCAGATCTCATCGGCAAAGTCGGGGTCGTACTCACCAACCAGGGCGTCAGTTGGGATGGTCGACAGACCGAGCCCACACCTCTTCGTCTGGCAAGGCAGATCGACAAAGACCACCCCTACTGGCGACGCAGCTGCGAGGAGACGGAGCTACAGACTCCAGAAAGCAATGCAACCGGCGACCACCTGTGAACAGCGAGTTTCGCGTGCGGCCGAAACTCTCCTCCCAGCAGCAAGTACGCCTTCAGCACGCCTAGTTCAGCGAACACGCCTCAAACTCGACGCATTTACCAGCTCAGTTCTGGTCCTGGGTTGTGTACGGCATTGTCAACTCGTGCTCCTCCAGGCTGCGCAGAACTGCCGTGCCATTTGAAATCTTATTGAGCAGGAACAGTTCCCGCGTGCGGCAATCCGAGCACAGGCTGACCATGGCCAATGGCCATAGATCGATCGGAACGCCTGGCGGGGTGCCGTCGACATATATCCTGTCCGGCCGCAGGGGGTGGTTGATCGGCCGGCTAAACGGCTCCCAGCTCGGGTGGCTCCCTCGTAGCCTCAGGCCCACAGCCTGGAAGGAGGAATCATCGAGGTATTCACAGCGCTCCACCCAAAACCAGTCGGTGCTCGACAGCCAGTTGACTGAGTTGAGCGCCGAGACCACATACGGTTCGAGCTTTTCGACGTCCTCGTCGAGTTCGTGACTCCTGCGTACTCCGTGAGCGTGGTGAGAATTATTACGGAGATCCTTGATGTCCTTCAGAAGTGATAGCGTGACGCCGTGTTCGCGGAGCGCGACAAGTTCCGGCAGCTGAGGCGTTGGGACCTCATCCATGAATCTCTTAATGAGCGTGGTCCAGGTGCCAAAGGTCGCCCCTTGACCGAAAGTTTTACGTAGAGAGCTGGTGAAGCTCCCGTGGTGCGCAATGAGTTCATGCAATGCAAGGACGCCCAGAGTGCGTGCCGTTCCTTCACCAAGCTTGAGCAGTCCGTCCTTCCTCTCGGCCGGGTGAGTGCTCACGCGGTAACGCCGCGCGAGAGCGGCTACGTGAAATGGATAGCTCGCCTCCGCACGCCACACGGGGTCATCGAAAGGGCGCACCAATTGTCCCGCGAGGCGCGCTTCGCGGGCGATGAACCGGATGGACTGACGGATCTCCGCAACGCGTGTCTCGGGGCCGGCGAAGACGTTCGGCAGGATGCCGTCCGTCGCCATTCGCAGCGCATGACGGCCCTCCTGCACCTCTGTCAGCAGATCCTCGACCTCCGGGGCTGCGACCAACTCCACTGGTACGGGCGTGTCGAGCAGCTCTCGGGCTTGCGGGTAAGCCGCGTTGCTCTTGCGGGAGTTTAGCCATTCGCATAGTCCACGGCCGCTCCCCGGGGTGGGGTGCAGCACGAACAGCCGAGTGACTGCGTCACCGAACCCTGAAGGCAGAAGGCGCCAGTTACCAGAGCGCCCGACCAAGTCGCCGCCCGTGCATGGTGTCAGTTCGGAGTCATCCAGTTCCGCATCTGGCAGTTCCAAGACCGAGTCGACACTGTGCAGGTAGGAGGCCGTGAGGTGCTTGGGCGGGATGGGCTCTACCTCGCCGCGTCGCGGACGTCGCAGCTTGACACGCTCTGTCTCCAGCTGTGCGAAGGCACGCAGCGGCCCGAACTCCCCGTCAAGCTCCGCGACGTAGAAGAGCGAAGTCCGGATAGCGCACCCGAGCCGGGTCTTCGCATGGTCGAGCCAGGCATCTGGAGCGTGGGGCAGCACCTCTTTGCGGAAGTATTCATCAGGATCGTCCCGCAACGGCACGACGACCAGGTCACGCAACTCCGGATCAGGTTCCGTCACACCCCGGCGATGCTGCACTTCTCCTTGGTCATCGCGCACCCCGATCGCGTTTCGGACGCTCCTTTCGAAGGCGGCACCTCGCGGCCAGGTGTGGCCGACGGTCGCGACCGCGTGCCGTAGTGCCGAGAAGGCGTCTGAGCTGGTGGTCCAAGACGTTCCGACGAGCCCACGCAGCGCGCCAACCAGCTTCTCGGGCTGGTCCCCTCGTTGGATCAGCCGCAGGGAGGAGAGCTGCTGCAAGCCGTCGGTGGTGAGCTCGAAGCGCAAGCGCAGCGGGCGCTCGATGACAATCTGCCGGTACAGCAGGTCCTCGTTCCGCACGACACTCACCTGGTCGCGGGGAGACCCGCCGACCGGAGCCGACAGCGCCTCTTCGTAGAGCCGGACGATCTTGTTAAGTTGATCGGGGCCGAGGTACTTCCGCTTGCTGCCCGATGGCTGCCGCGTCTTCTGCCAGTGGTCCTGCGCCTTGACCAGGGCCACCCTGCCCCTGTGCGCCAACTTCTTGCGATTACTCAGGACCCATAGGTACGTACTGACCCCGGTGTTGTAGAAGAGTTGGTCAGGCAAGGCGACGATGCCCTCGAGCCAGTCATTCTCGACAATCCATCGCCGGACGTCGGACTCACCCAGGCCAGTGGCTCCCCCCTGCATGGGAGAGCCACTGAAGAGGACCACGACACGACTGCCACCATCACCGGAAGCGTCCACCGGCTTCATCTTCGCCAGCATGTGCTGAAGGAAGAGCAGCGATCCGTCGCTGACACGCGGCAGTCCCGCACCGAACCGTCCTGCATTGCCCAGCTCATGCTCGGCGCGGACCTGTTGCTCAGCGTGCTTCCAGCTGAGGCCGAACGGAGGGTGCGCCAACAGGTAGTCGAAGCGCTGGTCCCTGAAGAGGTCCTCCCGCAGGACGTTCCCGAACAGGATCTGTCCCGGATCGCGTCCGCTCATCAGCATGTTGGAGCCAGCGACAGCCCAGGTCTCGGCGTTGATCTCCTGGCCGTACAGGGACACGTGCGCCGAGGGGTTGGCGGTCTCGATGCGCTCGGCAACCTCCTCGAGCAGTCCGCCCGTCCCGCAGGCCGGGTCGTGGACCGTGCGGAGCACGCCGGAAAGCGTGAGCTCATGCTGATCGGGCTGCAGCAGCAGTGCAGACATCAGCCGGCCGACGTCACGGGGGGTGACGTGCTCATCGGCGCCAGCCCCTCCTGCCTGGTCGACAGAGCGCCGTACGAGGTCCTCGAACACAAACCCCATGTCGCCGGCAGAGAGGGGTGCCCCCAGGTCCATGGAAAGGAACCGGCTGACGACGGCGTACAGCAGCCCAGCGTGGTGCAGCCGTTCGACGGTGCGGTCGAACTCGAAGCGCTGGAACACGTCCCTGACGTTCTCGGAGTAACCGCGCACGTACTCGCGCAGCAACGCCACCAAGTTGCTCGGGTCGGCGACGACAGCATTCAAGGCGTAGCGACTGGTGTTGAAGAAGGGATGGCCAGAGGCGCGGCGCAGCGCAACGTCCCGGAATGAGTCCGAATATGCACCCTTATCGGCCAATTTGGCCGAGGTGTCCAGCACCTCCTGGCGAGTGGGTTCGAGCAGGCAATCCAAGCGCCGCAGCACGGTGAACGGCAACACAACGCCGCCATACTCTGATGTCTTGAAGTCCCCGCGAAGAAGATCCGTGAGCGACCAGATATGCCTGGAAAGTTGGGTCCCTGAATCGCTCATGGCATTCCCCCTCCGGCCACCCGGCCCCTCCTGCGCTCAAGGCCGATCTTCACACAGCCAGTTGGATCTTACGCAGAGGGCATCACTGCAACGGCCCACTCCTGCCAATCGGTCATTGCCGCTCCCCCGGCGGCAGTCGGCGCCACATGGGCTCGACCTGGCATGACCGCGTCAGGAATTGCTGCGACACGAAGGTATAACGTCACGGGCACGGCGATGTGATCGCCCACCCGACACCCACCGCTTCATCCGTACACGCAATCGACTCGGCGCTGCTGCGGCTTGAATTGCTATGGCCCACCTGGCCGAATTCGTTCGCCGTGCACTGTGCCCCGTTCCATAGCCACCAGGTCTGCGTGGCAGGGCCTCTGTCGTGCCACGCTCAGGCCGCTCTTGGTGTCAGTGTCACCCTTTACGAGTTGGTGCGTGATAGCGGGTGAGGCGTGTTTGGCCTGGTCGTGGCCTGTGCTCAGGTGTTGTTGGTGCGGTCGGAGACGAGGCCGGCGATGGCGCGGTAGGTGTCGGGCAGGCGGTCGCGTCGATGGGTCCAGCGCATCAGTTGCTTCCAGCGTTTGTCGTCGGCGAGGGCGTGTTCGACGGTGATGCGGTCGGAGGAGTGCCCGTGACGGTCGCGTTCCCACTGTTCGACTCTGCCGGGCAATGCTCCGGGCCGGGGTTTTCTGGGCGGTGTGATCGCTTGCCCGCGGTGGTCGCGGCTCAGGCCCAGGTAGCCGTCGTCCAAGAGGACCTCGACATCGGGAAAGTGCTGGAAGCAGACGGCGATGCCTTCGTTGCGGGCGGCCGTGGCGTCGTGCATACGTCCAGGCCGCAGGGCATCGGTCCATAACGTGCGGCCCCGCCAGTCGGCGATCACGGTGGCCTTCATCGTGTTCTGCTTCTTCTTGCCCGAGACGAACGCACGGCGACCGCCGCGGTTGGCCGGCGGCCTGCGGACCTGGATCTCGGTGGCGTCCAGCCGCAGCTCGACGCCTTCGGCCTGGGCGTAGGCGAACACGTCCGTCAGCGTCCGCAGTCGCAGGCCGGGACGGTCGGGGACCGCGCACCCCCGCTCGGCCAGGAGCGTACGTATCTCTGCGATCGCACGGGTGATGGTGGAGCGGTCGACGTCGAACAGCAGCCCCAGCACCGAATGCGGCAGGTCGTGCCGCAGATGGATCAGCGTGGCCACCAGCCGGTCGACGAACACCAGCTGGTGGCGGGCGCCAGCACCCGCGGCCCGCTTCCGGACTCCTCCTCGTGCAGCATGGCGTCGGCCCTCGAGTCCGGCCTGCCACGGCACCGCCAACTCCTCAACCAAGCAGGCGAGATGCCGTCGAGAGATCCCAGTGAACAGCCGATGCGCCAGCACCGCCCGATTAACCATGATCGCCACAACCAGATCATGCCACCTGCCTGGCACGACACCTCACCCGCTATCACGCACCAACTCGTAAGTGACTTCAGAGGGGCTCCCTTGACCCAGGACCCCAGCAGATCCCGGTGCAGGGCCACAATGT
Source organism: Streptomyces sp. NPDC001153 (assembly GCF_053598315.1). NCBI lineage: Bacteria > Bacillati > Actinomycetota > Actinomycetes > Kitasatosporales > Streptomycetaceae > Streptomyces > Streptomyces sp. NPDC001153. The sequence goes on along the minus strand of NZ_JBSFJZ010000041.1, from coordinate 12,760 downwards.
CGTGCCGCAGCGCCAGCCCCTGCGCGGCCTTCGTGAACGTACGGCAGGTGGTGACGAACAGAGCAACGTCCGCGCCGTGCTCGAGGCGGGCCGTGCCGACGAACTTCTGCATGTCCTGCGAGGAGACGCTGCGCTCGGGCGCGTACTTCTTACATTGGACGACCAACTTACGTCCGTCCGAAAGGTGCCCGACGACGTCGGCTCCCAGGTCGCCGCTCCTGCCGCTGACCACAACCTTCGTGCAGCCGTCCCGGCGACACAGCTCAGCGACGTAAGCCTCAAAGTCCTGCCAGGACAAGCCGTCCACCTCCGTCATCGATAGTTCTCGCGCCTTCGCCTCCTCCTGCGCCCGCCACTTTCGGTCCTGGCCTACCGCGTCTTGGTGCGCGCGCCACAGCCTCCAGCCGACCCCGGCCACCACCGTCGCGGCGAGCACGGCCACCAGGACCGGCCACACCGCCGTCCAGTTCCCCGCCAGCCACACCGCGGCGACCACCGCCGCGACGATGCCCCATCCTGAAGCTCTTCCTCGGGCACTGGAGCCCCTACGGCCCCACCTACTGACGCCCGCTCCGTCAAACGTCCGGCCCGCCGAAAGACGGCGGCACCGCGCCTGCCACCGTAATCAGCGGCGCCGGGAACGTGACGTGCGAGCCGATCCGACTGGCCCACCCCGTACCTCGCGTCTTGGTAGCGTCAGGGGCGCATATCGTGTCAGGGGGGTTGGGGGAAGAGCATGGGCAATCCGATGAAGCCGCAGCTAGTCTTCGTGCACGGCATCGGCGGCCCCCGAGATCCGAACGCGGAGTTGACCGCCTGGAAGCGCGCCCTGGCGGAGGGCTTCCGCGCCGCCGGAGGGTCGTCGGACATCTCGGCACTGACCATGGACTGGGCGGCGGACAGTCAATTCGCATACTACGGCGATCTGTTCACCGACGGGCAGGCACAGAGCGGCGACGGCGAGGAGCTGGACGAGGCAGAGGCAACCCTCGCGCTAGGCATCCTGGCGGACTTCCTGGACCAGGAGGCCGCCCGGCCTGAGAACAAGGACAATCTCTCTCTGGCACGAGTCCGGGCACAGATTCGGCCTGATGGAGAAGCCCAAGGAGTCGGCGCCGCAGTCGGGCACCTGTGGGCGGTGTGCACGGCGGTTGCGCGTGTACCGGGGATCACCCCCATCGCACGATGGACCTCGGCTCGGGAAGTCCTCGGCGCCATCTCCCAGCCTGCTCGCTACCTGCGTCGCAAGGACGAGGACGAGGACGGCCACACCCTCGACCGGCGGATCCGCGACCGGGTGCTGGCGTGCCTCGATCCGAACCGCCCGGCTGTGGTGATCGGCCACTCCCTCGGCAGCGTGGTCGCCCTGGAAGCCCTAGGCGAACACAATGGTCCCGTGCCTCTGTTCATCACCATCGGCTCGCCGATCGCGACACCAGCGTTCGTCTGGCCCAGGCTACGTCCTCAGCCCCCGACCACGCCCGAATGTGTGTACCGGTGGCTGGACTTCTGGGACGGGGACGACGTGGTCGTGCCCCGCGCCCGGCTCGCCGACGCCATGCTGCCCAACGCCCGTGGCGTTCGGCCCACCCCCGGGCGGTTCGACTCTCGCCTGCTGTGGGCGCACTCAGCGACGACCTACCTCGCCCGCCATGAGATCGCTGAGCCTGTACGGGAGGCAGTGGTCACCGTCCGCCCCGCGGCTTCATGACAGCCGTGCCACGGCATGTACTCGTCGTCGCCACCCAGTGCGAGGCAATGGAACAGGAGCTCAGCCGCCTGGTGGAGGCCGCAGAGGAGCTCCACCACGTACTGACCGATCCGTCGTTAGGAGGCTGTAAGCCTTCCCGGCCCGGTGTGCCAGCCCGTGCCTGCGGATCGCTCCGCTACGGCAGCGCATCGGCTGGCGACGCCCACGGGGGCGGCGCTGCCGCCCTACGCTCCGGCAAGGCGGCCTGTCAGGACATCGTCACGGCAGTGGAACAGGCCATCCGCGACGCCGCGGAGGTCGGCGCGGTCTTGGTGCTGGTATTCCTCGGCCATGGACAGAGCCCCAAGGCCAGTCCGAGGCTCCATTACATGGCGAGCGACAGCAAGCCCGGCGAACTGCTCGGCTCGATCGACATCGGCGCCCTGCTGATACGGGCAGCGGACCACCCCGGCATCGGCGGGGTCATCGGCCTCGTCGACACTTGTCACGCCGGCGCCGCCGTACCCGAATCCAGTGATCTGAAGGGGGGCTTCTCCATGGGCGCGACCAGGCTGTCAGTGCTCATGGCCTCGGCGGCCCATCAGAAGGCGTACGACCTGGACTTCAGTCGCACGCTCACTCGGCTCATCCGCCAAGGACTGCCGGGCAGGGGTCCGACCCTGCGTGCAGCCACCTTGAAACTCGCCCTAGGCGAAAGCCTGTTGAGGCAGAACACCAGCGTCCTCGATCTGGACGGCTCCCCGGACGCCACCGAAGAACTCTGGATCACCGTCAACGCCCGACGGCCGGACCGGCCGGGCGGACGCGCGGGTCGGACCGGCCCGCTCGGCGAGCACGACCTCTCCGAGGCCCTGGCCGCCGAACTGCCCGGCCACCCTCACCCGCCCGGCGGCTGGACGCGTACGGCCCTCGAAGAACTGCACGACACAGCCGCCGGCCCCGTCGGGGCCCTCTGGGTGGAGGACGTGGCTGGGGCGCTCATCAGGGCCGCCGACACGGTGACGGCCGTGGAGGACTGGGCGGAGGGTGAGCTGACCCTCACCGGTCTCCGGAAGGCGCTGCGCGAGCTGAGCCGTCTTCGTCCGCCCGGCGCCGGGCCAGAGGACGAGGGATCCGCGCCGCCTGACGGGCTGAGCACTTCGGAGTTGCTGCGCTACCTCGTCGAGTACGCCGTCCTCCGGCTCACCCGCGTTGGCAGCGGGGCCAACCCTCTCGCCCGCGCGGTGGCGGCCGTCGGCATCCACTGCGGACTGGACACCTCCGATCCGAAGATCCAGGCGTGGGCGCGGCGCACTGGATGCGCGGCCGAACTCCGACAGGCGCACGAGGCGTACGACCGCACATCCCGGGACCGGGCCCTACGGCTGGTCGTCAGCCTCCAGGCGGCCCAGGTCGACTGGCCGGACTCGCTGTTGGCCTGGCTGCTCGACGGGGCGGACTGCCTGGAGCGGACCGAGTGGGCCTGTGACCCCACCCGGGCGGGGGTGGAGCAACGGCTGGCGGAGATCGTCCTGTGGGCCGACGCGCGGGTCGCCGAGCGGGCCCCGGTGCGCCACATCGACATCGCCGCTCCAGCTCCACTGCTGGCCACCTGGCAACCGGAGACGGTACGTGTCGGCCCCTACCGGCTGGGGGCTCGGCGGACCGTCGTGCTGCGCTGGGCCAGACGACTGGCCGTCCCGAGCCACCTGACCGGCATGAACGAGTTCGCCAGACGCCAACTCGAGGAACTAGACGAGACCTTCAACGGCCCGGGCGCACCCATCGACTGGTTGGGCGCCACGGCAACACAGGTGCTCGACGCCCTGCGGGAACGTCTCTCGACTGGGATCTACCGGCGGGCCATCGGCCTCGACCACCGTCCGTCGCACCTCGGCGAGGTGCTGGAGGCCGTGCTGCCGTACTCCCCCATCGTGCTGTGGCCGCGCGGGGAACAGGGCATCGCCGACGACGAGCGGCGCTGCCTCGACGAGCACTGGGATCGGCTGCCTGACCGGTTCACCGAGGCGTACGCGCATCACTGGCAGCAGGAGTATGCAGACGCCGTCGCAGACCCGCTACTCGACCGGCTGGCCCGGCTCAGCGCGGCCTGGCACGACCCCGGTTGGCTCGACTTCTGCCAGCGGACCTCGCAGCACCACCAGCAGCACACCCCGACCACCCCGTGGAGCGCCTGATGTCCTGGAACACGTACTACCGCGGCACCGGTGAACCGCGCTACGTGCCCCTCCCCGCCCCCCCGCCGTGGCGCGCCTTCCCGCGCCAACCGGTCCCCGGCAGCTTCCAGCCCCCGGAAGGGCTGACCGACGCCGTCAACGCCGCCCTCTACCTGCACCGCCCGCTGCTCCTCACCGGGTCCGCCGGCACGGGCAAGTCCACCGTCATCGAACAGGTTTCCGCCGAGCTCGGCCTGGGCCAGGTGCTGCGCTGGCACATCACCTCCCGCAGCACACTGCCCGACGCCCTGTGCCGCTACGACGCCCTCGGCCACATCCAGGCGCTACGCCTGCAACACCCCAACGCCCCGTCCCGCACCGAGGGCCGGGTTCACAAGCTGGCCCGGCGCCGGGGCAGCGGATCCGGGACCGACATCGCGCCGTTCCTGAAGCTCGGCCCGCTCGGCACGGCGCTGCTGCCTGCCGACCGGCCCCGCGCCCTGCTCATCGACGAAATCGACAAGAGTGACCTCGACCTGCCGAGCGACCTGCTCGACGTGCTGGAGAGCGGCACGTACGAGATCCCCGAGCTGGTCCGCCACCCCAGGCTCAGGGTGGCTGTCTCGGAGTGGGACGGATCGCGGACCCACGTCGTGGAGCGGGGCCGGGTGCAGTGCACCCTCTTCCCATTCATCGTGATGACCAGCAACGGCGAACGGGACTTCCCCGCTCCCTTCCTGCGACGGTGTATTCGCTACACCATGCCGGCACCCACACCAGAAATGCTCCACCGCGCGCTCGAGGCCCACCTCGGGCTGCCGATCGCCGCGCACGGCCCGGCAGCGGACCTCGTCACAGAGTTCGTCGAGCGGATCGCGAGGGGTGAATCCCTGGCCGTCGACCAACTCCTCAACGCAGTACGGCTCGTCACCGACCCTCATGCCCCGAAGGCGGGCGCGCAGCGGGACCGGCTGCTGGAACTGCTCATGCGCGAGCTCGCCGGTGCCTGAGCGGCCGGAGTCCGTGCTGCGTGTCCTGGCGGAGGCGCTGGGGGCCGACACCGACGCCACCTCAATCGCCGACGCCCTGTGGCTGGCGGCGGCTGCGGGGAGCAACCGGTTTGGGCCAACGGACAAGGCACGGGCACCAGTCCCAGCCGCAGACCCGGCCGGCGCGCACCAGGACACCGGGCACGAGCAGGAAGAGGCATCGGCGCCGACGGCACGGCACCCGAAGCCGGACGCGGCGGACCCTGATGCGGCGGACGCGACCTCGCTGGTCCTATACGAACGCCTCCCCGGTGCACGGTCGGCCCCCGGCACCCCGGTGACGGTCGCCCCGGGACGCTCTCTGCCTCAGTCGATGGCCCTCGGCCGCGCACTACGTCCCTTCAAACGCCGCTACCAACACGGCTCACGGCAGGACTTGGACCTCGACGCGACCCTTCGAGACTACGGCCGCAGCGGCGAGCTGGTCCCGGTGTTCGGGCCCACCCCCGAGCCATGGTTCGACGTCCTGCTCGTCGTCGACACTGCCCCGTCCATGGAGCTGTGGAAGAGGACCGTCGGCGAGTTCACCTCGCTGCTGGCAGGTTCGGGCGTCTTCCGGCAGGTGCACACCTGGCGGCTGGCGGCGGGACCACAGCTCACCGACCACCAAGGACGCCCGGCCGCCCCCGGACGTGCGCTCTCCTCCGACGTGCGGCGGCTGATCCTCGTGGTCTCCGACTGTTCCTCGGCCGACTGGCGGGACGCAGGAGTGTGGCAGCTCCTCCGGCGATGGGGCGCAGCCACGCCCACTGTCCTTCTGAACCCGCTGCCGAGCCGCCTCTGGCACCAGACCGCCCTCGATCTGCCCGCCGTACGAGTCACCCAGCGCGGGCCCGGCCTGCGCAACACTGAGCTCGACTACCGGGCACCGCTGTTGCCGCGCACGCAGGAAGGCCCCGGCGCCGAGTGGCTGGCCCTGCCAACCCTCGCATTCACACCGCACTCCATCGGCCGCTGGGCACGGGTCTTCATGCGCGGGGCGCCCCACGGGTGCGACGCCGTTCTCGTCCCTCGGTCCGGCAGGCTCGCCTCGCCCTTCGCGGCACCCGCCGCACCCGCCGGCCGCTCCGGTCCCACCGAGTCCTTCCTACACACCGCCTCACCATCAGCCGTACGACTGGCGATGCTCTGCAGTCCGTTCAGCCGGCTTAGCCTGGACCTCGTACAGCTCCTCCGCCAGGAACTCGTCCCCGAGGCCACCACGGGCGACCTCGCCGAACTCCTGACCAGCTCCCTGGTCACCCTCGCCACGCCGACGGGCGGCGAGCCGTCGGTCATCACCTTCGACCCCGCAGCCCGCGACCGGCTGGCCGCCGACCTCGGGCGCAGGGACGCCCTGCACACCCTGGACACCCTGAGCCGTTACGTAGCGCGCCGTCGGCCTGCCGCCGGCCCGGGCATCGAGGCGACTGCCGTTCCCGACGGGGAACCGCTCCCCGAGGACCTGGCACCCTTTGCCCGTGCCTCGGCCGAGCTCCTCCGGCTGCTGCGGACCGGCACAGTGGTCCCCCTACCGCCGGAGTCCCAGCCGCCGGCGCCAGCGCCACCGGCAGCCCTGCTGCGGGAGGAACCCCGACTGCCGGTTTCGCACCGCAGCGCGGCCCTGCTGTTCGACGCCGAACCATCGAGGCATGCCCCGGCGGGTCCGCGTACGCCCAGGGCAGCGGTACACCTACGAGACCTCCTGATGTCGGACGTCGGTTGGAGGCTGCCGGAGGACCGGTGCACGGCGCTGCCCACCCCTGGCAAACTCCAGCGCGTGGTGAGACTCATCGAAGAGCGCTGCCGATCCGCGGACGACAGCCTCGTGTTGTACGTCGGCGGACATGGTCGACCGGTGGATCTGGAGCCGGTGGGACGGACCCTCGGAGCCTCGGGCCCCGTCTACGCCGTGGTGCTCCTCGACCAGGGTGACGGGCGCCAGGGTGCGGAGCTGCTGATGTCCTCATGGCAGGCGGAAGTCGCCAAGCGAGCGCTCATGCCGGGGTTCCGCCAGCCGACCCTCGAGGTGGCGTTCACGGACGGGCCGGTCAAGAGCGGAGTCGCCGAGGCGCTGCTGCGGACCGCCCGAGAAGGGGTTCCGGATGGACCCCCATACCTGGATCTGCACACGGTCATCTCGGAGTCCCGGCGGTACGGGGACCAGTCTCTGGTTCTGTTGCAGTCTCTGGGGTCCTCCAAACGCGTATGGGTGCGCAACGTGTGCTACGTGCAGCCTGCGCCATCGGCCCTCGGTGCGGAGATCGCCACCGTGTACGCCGAGCTGTGGGAGAGACTCCGCGATCACCTTCCGCAGCACGGCAATAAGTCACACGAAAACGCGGTCGAGTCGCTGCTGCGAGCATTGCTTTTCTTTGCCGCGGAATGGGCGCACAAGAACCTGGTTGTGCGAACGCTCTCGGAACTGGCCAAGAACGTACATGAGTCACTGCAAGGGCAGGGCATCGAGATCCAACACGAACGTGCGGTGGGCGGCCGGGTCAGAAACCTGGTCTGGGATATCGGCGACGCCTACCTCAACGTGACGGTCTCTCGAAGGAGTCGCCGTCAGCGGGCACCAGGGCGACCCCAGAGGCTGTTCGACTCGCCCGTCGCTTTCTGTCTGATCCTCGAGCCGGAGCGAGAGCTGAGAGGCGTGCCACTGTCCCGTCGGGCGTCCGTGCGGGAGGCAGACGGCGGCCCGGGAGCCGATGCGGGCTGCGAGGTAATTCTTACGGTGCCAGGCGCGCCAGCGGAGTCCTCGTTCCCCCCGCAAACCGGTGCTGAGCCGTTGATGACGACGTCCGATCTGGAGGCAGAATTCCATAGGGATACCCTCCCGCGTGCAGTCGAGGTCGCCTGCGAGAACCTCCGTGACGTACCACTCGGCGAGGGGCAAAGGGCCGCCTTCGGAACAGAAGTCGAGCAACTGACCATCGCGCTGGCTGCTCCCGCTCTCGACCAGATCGACTGGCGACCCAGCGGTGCTTATGAGACCGGCCTGGCGGGCGGCAAGGTGTTCGTCGCCGCCCGTCTCGTCCTCGAAGGAGCTCTAGAGCGGACGGCTTTGCCCTTGGCTGACTCGAACGTGGAGGTCGTGGACGACGCCTGGGGCGAAGATACTGTGTGGGTCAGCGTCGAGCGGGACGCCGTGCTGGTCTTCGAGGCCGAGCGGGACCTAGTAACAAGCGACGTTGACCTGGAGTTCTCTACAGCCGAATTTCGCCAGCCATCCGGTCTCCCGTCCGCAGACTAGGCACCCCGACCGTGCTCTGGCATGCAACTGCCGTGCGCTGGAGGAATAGGGCTGGTCACGGTCCGCTCCTGGACACTCGGAACGGTGCGGAATCGGCCGCGTTCTCGGAGCCGGGTATGCGCCCGGCTCATAGGCACGATGGGGCCCTGGACTCCTTGTAGGGTATCCCCCAGCATGGGCTCCCGAGCGGCCTGTCCGCCGTGGTGGCGCAATAGCTGAGCAAGCCGAAGAAACAGCGATAGGCGCGCGATAACACAGGTTTAGGAGTCCTGCGCAACCATAGAGGTGGCTCGACCCATCCCCCGATCCCTGAAACCACCATCCCTGCACCTGCGGGGTGGCTCGGCCCAGTCAGTTTGCTTGGTGTCCCACTGGTAGCAGTCCCCACTGACCGCGCACCGTCGGGACGGCCTGAACCGCACAAGACCCTTTCGCCTACCTGTCGATAATGGGACGATCGGGCAACGAGGAGTTCTTGGCGCGGAATCGGACCAGAGGAGATTGCGGAGCCGCTTCGTCGTTCGAGTCGCCAGGCGGGAGCAGGGCGAAGGCAAGGGAGACCTGGGACGGGTCGACCGGTGCGCCGGGCAGGTACGCGGTGTGTTGGTAGGCGTCACCCGCCTCCAGGACCGGGTAGAGCAATGCGATCCCCCTGCGATCCGGAAGGCTCGCACGAAGAGCCCGGGCGGCCAGGCGATGTGCGGGGCCGCTGATGGCGCCGAAGAGCGGCCCCCTACGCCGACTGCGGACGAAGAGGGAGAGCTCTGGGGATCCCAGCACAGATCCGGCCCGGCGCTGCGGCGGGGCTAGCTGAGGGGCGAGGATCAGCCAATCCTCGATGCTTGCCCCCGTCGTGCTTGCTTTCTGCAGATAGGCGAGGTGCGGTGCAAAATTGTCAGGGGTCAGCCACTCCAGCCTGCTGAGCACCTCAAGGAGCTGCGTGTGTCCGATGACAGTCGTGTACGCGGAGAAGGAGGTCTCCTGCCGACTGCCGTCGGCCGGCACGGAGACGGGGATCAGGGGGCTCTGGAACGCGTCAAGGATCGCACGCCACCGCTCCGTGTTTCGGCGCTTCGCGCCGATCTCCAGAGGGTAGCCCGACGGTTCGATCCACCTCCCCGGTGACCGGACCTCCACGAGTTCGGCGTTGTACATCTTGGTGGGACTCGTCGGCTTGAGCCAGGGCAGGTACTGGGCCACCAGTGGCGGGAGTTGAGCCGGAGTGATCATCGGCTTGCCGTCCACCAGGTGTGCGTAGTCGGCGAGTTGAGACCGAAACTCCTCCTCATCGCGGCACATCGCTGCGAACGCCTCGTAGAGATCGATCTCCTTGTTCCCAGTAGCTTCACCGCGACTGATGTAGAGCCGGACCAGGTCGGCATAGCCTTCGCGGAAGCCGAACCAGCGGCCCATCTGCATCAGGGTGTCCGCCTGTGAGGCGGCACGGCGGTAGTAGCTGATGGTGAGGCCCTCGACGGTGAAGCCTCGGGCGAGCTTGGCGCCCCCGACTAGGATCTTCCATACGGGGCGCTGGTCGAAGTCCACGCTGGCGCGCTCGATATCCCTGTCACCGTTGACAATGATCACAGGCTTCTCTGAGCCGTCGGCGATGCGGGCACGCGCGGCATCGATATGCGGGATCAGCTCGTCGAACGAGACAGGGCGTGCGAGGTCTTCGGCCCGGTGGGCGGATACGGGGGCAAAGTCCAGGTCGTAGAGCGCCCTCAGCCGATGAAGAGCCTCGGCCTCGAGTGGGCCAGGGACGTACCAGAGCTTAAGGAGACGATCCATGAGCTCGCGGTGGTCGGCGATGCGCACGGACTCGTGCACCAGCATAGTGTGGTGACGATAAGTGATACTTCTCGGGTCGAGGGCTTCGCGGTACAGCTTGATGGCGCCCGACAGGACAAAGGCATCGAGGGCCTGTTGCAGAGAGGAGTCGTCGCCCGGTTCAGCTTCGTGGATGGCGCGGACATGGGCCATCTCCTGGGAGTTGGCGACCGTTCGCTCCTCAGGAGGAACGGCAGAGTCCACGTCGTGGAAGTCACGCGCCCCCATGTACCCAGCCGGGCGGGGCAACGAGAGCACGAAGTCCTTTGGGAAGACGTCCTCCGCATCGTGCGGATCAATGAGGACATTGGCGAACGGCGTAGCCGTATACGCAACGTACTGGGCTCGGGGAAGCAGGCCAAGCAGTTCGGAGAGGAGTCCGTTGATGGCGCTGCGCTCACGGCCTTCGCGTTGATGCCCAGGGTGCAGCGTATTGACCGATCCGTGGTCGGATTCGTCGTCCACGATCAGTGCCGGAATCTCCTGCAACTGGGCACCGAGTCTGCGCAAGTCCCTGATAACCGAGCCGAGCACGGCCTTGTTCTTCTTGACCACCATGAGCCGGGCAGCCGTGCGATGCAGGTTGGCCGGGTGGTACAGCGGCAGCGTGGGGTCATGCTTCTCGAACTCGAGCGCGATGATCCCTTGTTGCAGGGACTGATAGTCGCTGTTCAGGGTCGTGAGTCGGAGAACGTCGAACGCTCCGCGGAGGGATGGAAGCCCGCCGTGAGTCAAGAACTCTCCCGCCCTCCACTCCGGGTCCAAGGTGTACTCGCAGTCCTCTTCGGGGGCTCCGCGCAGAATGTTCTCGCGACCGACCAACTCCTTATCGATCCGCCGTTGTGTCTGGGCGCGGAGGATGTTGAGAGAGCCGCTGAGGATGATGACCAATCGGTAGCCGGCATCGACGGCCTTGGCGACGACCCCAGTAATGCTGGCGGTCTTCCCGGACTGGACGTAACCGATGACCAAACCCTTGGACTGGTAGGCGGCAGCATCAGTAGGGTCGGCGAGACGCGCGACCACTTGGGCAGCGCTCTCTCCCACGGTGGCCACGGCCTCGGCGGTCCATCCCTTGATTTGCGCCAGATAGCGCTGGTAGGCGGGCCAGTACCAGGGGCGGCCGGGCGGGTGAGTAGGCGCGTACCACGGGGTGAACTCGCTACTGATGATGATCGGTCCTTCAGCGAAGGAGATCGGGATCAGCTCTGTGAGCACTCTGCGGGTCGCGGGCTCCAGTGCGAGGCGCTCATACACCGCGATGCGGCGCTCGGCAGTACGGGGTGGGGTGGATGTCCAAGCAGGCCGTTCCGCGTGGTCCCATTCGGTGAGGCTTCGTCGCCACAGAGCCAGGAGCGGAGCAGCGGTTTCGCCTGACGCCAGGTGACTGCGGAAAGTGGACTGGCTCGCGTCCAGAGCACCGGCACCCGATACAGACGGATGGTCCTCGGACCAGTATTCGAGGGCGCGTGCGAGCGGACGGGGGCCGTTGGCGTGCATGGCTCCCAGCGCCAGGGAATGCACCTCGAGCGCAACGTCATCGACAGCGGCGTCGCCGCCGACCTGTAACGGTACGAGTTCGTCGAGCGCGTCGCGGTGCAGTTGATCCAGCCCCAGACGCCGATAGCTGGCCACGCGGCGCTCGGGGGTGCACGGTCCGGTGTCCGTCCAAGTCAAGGCCGGGGCGCGATCGTATTGGTTCAGCGCAGTGCGCCAGCGGCGATGGGTGTCGTGTGAGATGGAGGTGACGGCATCGCGTGCACCTGCCGCGCGTAGCGCGGCATACCGCTCCAGTTCGCCGAGGAGGTCATCGGAGGTGTCGGCCAGCGGTCCGGTGGAAAGGCGCAGCTGAGTCTTCAGTCTGTGGATCTCTGTTTGGGCCCGATCCAAGGCGCCCATCGTGGCCAAGTGCTGGCGGGCCGCCGTCTCGTACTGCACTTTCTGATTGAGCATGCGCGCCGTCAATGTCCGGATGCTGCTCTCTCCGTGCTCCGCCTTCTCCTCAGCCCGCTGGCTGTGGAGGTTCCGCAAAGTGGTGGCGTCTTCCGCGGTAAGACGAGTGCCGGCCAGCTCGATGGTCTTCTCGATGAACTCTTTGGACGGAATGCGGTTCCCGCTCAGATATCGGCTCACCACCGACACACTCAGGTGATGTCGCCTGGCGTATTCCCTCAGGGTGATCTGCATGACCTCGAACGCACCACGTAGGGCTTTGGCCAGGGCTTGATGGAGTTCAGGCAGCTCCTTGTTCAACTCGCGCAGGTTTCCGCCTGCCCAGTGTTCTGACGGCACCAGACAGTCCTACCGGTTGTTGGGCTGACTCGTGGCTGTTGCCAGAGATTTGGCAACAGACCTGGCCTGTTGCGCTGTGATCCGGCAACGCGTTGCCACGGGTGCACCAGAGTCCCGTGCGAAACGGTCGGGGCTCGGCCATGCCCGTGGCCCTGACCCGATGTGCGCGTCACGCACGTGAGGAAGGCGAACGATGCGAAAGCGTCCAAGGAAGACGAAGATCTCCCCCCGGAATTCCCGACGTGCACGTCGGATGATCCGCCGGGCCTGGCTGCTATTCGGCCGGTTCGTGCTCCGCGGTGCGGCGACCGCATTGGGCGCCACGCTGACAGCCTGGCTCACCTGGTGGGTACGGAGTCGTTGACTGGGGCTTCACCACATGGGCCGAGGCAGATCGCGTCCCATGAAGTGGTGTAGCCGGGCAGGGTTCCGGAACGCGCGGGTGTCTGCTCGGGGCGTGCATCCGCTGGCGTTGCGTGCTCCCTGA
>NZ_JBSFJZ010000040.1:0-100362 GCF_053598315.1 Streptomyces sp. NPDC001153 | reverse complement strand
ACTCTTCGGGATAAGGCTTGGGCACAGCGACATCCTTCCCACCAGCCCCATAGGGCAAGCCAGTTCAGATGTCACCCGATCGTGCGGCAGACCCATGTGAGGATCTTTTGCTAAGCGTTGCTGCGCAGGCGTCAGTTGACGCGGGGCAGCGTGCCCGTTCTCGACTTGCTTCGACCCTCCGATAAGGAGGGCGAACCGTGCCTTCACGTCGCTCGCAGCTTGGAAGAGCAGTGTGTCCAAGGCGCGTTGGATCTCTGCTGTTGGGACCAATGCTGGGTCTGCGCTCCACGCGGCGACAGTCCTGGCCGACGTCCCGAGGCGGCCGGCGAACCCTTCGTTGGTCTCGCGAAACGCCCTCTTCAGCGCGCTTGCGTTCTGGCCGGTCCAGGCGCCAACAACGTCCATCCTCACCCCTTGTTGTCACTGGCCTGCACTGCGACCGCACTGCGACTGCACTGCCGTGAAGGACACCAAAGGCATGCCCGACGTCAGAGACGTGCGACAGGCCCTATATAGTTGGGCGTTCAACAAGAACCGCTGGGCCGAGGAGACCCCCGCTGACGTGGCCAGAGTGTTGGAGTGGTTCAAGCGCAAGTCGCTGCCCACGTCAGCCCTGTCGGATCTCCTGCTGGCGCGGGCCGCTCTCAACGCCGTGTCCCTGAAACTGGACGGGACAACCGCAGCGGCAGGAACCATCAGCCGAAAGCGCGCGATCTTCTACAACTCGCTGGAGTACGCCGTAGAGGCCGAACTCCTCGCCGACAACCCGCTCATCCGCATCAAGTGGAAGGCGCCGGAGCAGGTTGTAGAGGAAATCGACCCCGAGTGCGTGCCGAACCCCGAACAGGCGGCCAAGCTGCTGGCCGCCGTACGGGACCAGAGCCCGCGGGGCCGTCGGCTGGTGGCGTTCTTCGGCTGCATCTACTACGCGGCTGCGCGGTCGGCAGAAGTCATCGGTCTGCGGCGCCGTGATTGCGACCTGCCCCGGCGCGGGTGGGGGCTGCTCCGACTGAGGGAAACTCGCCCCCGCTCCGGCGCTGCCTGGACGGACAGCGGTGAGGCGCACGATAAGCGGGGGTTGAAGCACCGGCCCCGGCGAGCCGTCCGCCACGTACCGATTCCGCCCGAACTGGTCGCTCTGCTGCGGTGGCACCTCACCGCGTACGGCACCGCCCCGGACGGCCGCGTGTTCCAGACCATGCGGGGCGGGTTGGTCCAGGACACGGGCTACGGGGAGGTCTGGGCCGAAGCCCGCTCGCGGGCTCTGACTCGTGGCGAGTTCGAATCGGTCTTGGCCAAGCGCCCGTATGACCTTCGCCACGCTGCGGTGTCCACCTGGCTCAGCTCCGGGGTGGAACCCCAACTCGTGGCGGAGCGCGCCGGCCACAGCGTGGCGGTGCTCTTCCGGGTATACGCCAATTTCCTCAAGGACGGCGACGAGGCAGCGAACGCCAAGATCTCCGCTCGCCTGCGGCAGGCCGGGTGACGGGCCAGAAATCCCGTCCACGCTCCGTCCACACACATCGAGATGGGGCGTTCGAACGCGAGACAGCGTGAGACAGTCCGCTGATCACCCGGGGATACGACAAGGGCCCGGTGACCTGCTGTTCTCGCAGGTCACCGGGCCCTTGTTCCCGTGTGGCGGCGCCAGGATTCGAACCTGGGAAGGCTGAGCCGGCAGATTTACAGCACCGACAGCGCGACGGCGATCGCGATGCCCGGCAGGACGCCGAGCAGCGCCACGCCGAGGAAGGCCGTCATGGACAGCAGGAACTCGGTGCGGCGCTGCCGCCACAGCCGTACGCTCCCGGGCACATCGGCCAGGGACAGGGACGCGGTGATGACCACGGCGGCAAGAGCGGGCTGGGGCAGGTTACGGAACAGGCCCGGGAGCAGTACCAGCATCAAGGTGATGAGTGCGGCGCCGATCAGCCCGGTGAGCTGGCTTTTCGCGCCGGCTCGCTCGGCAACCGGGTGCGGGAGCCGCTCGTGCTGACGGGGAAGCCCTGGAAGAGCCCCGCCGCGAGGTTGGCGACACCGATTCCCTCCATCTCCTGATTGCCGCGCACCTCCTGTCCGGTCCGGGCGGCGAAGACCGACGCGTTGGAGATCGTGTCGGCCAGGGACACGAGGGCGATACCCAGGGCTCCGCCGGCCAGCGGCGCCAGATCTTCGAGCCGGACGTGCGGGACGGTGAGCGGCGGGAAACCTTCCGGCAGTACACCCACGAGGCTCACTCCGCGCGTGCCGAGGTCGAAGGCGGTGGCGGCACCGATGGCCAGCACCACCATGACCAGGACCGCCGGCACCTTCGGCAGCAGACGCTGCAGTACCAGGATGACCGCGATGCCCGCGACTCCGACGGTGGCCGCGGCCGGTACCACGGCACCTTCGGACAGCTTCTCGACCAGCCCGACGCACTGCCCCACCACAGTGTCCGCCTCGACCTTGAAGCCGAGCAGTTTGGGCAGCTGACCGATCAGGATGGTCAGTGCCAGGCCGTTCATGTAGCCGATCATCGTGGGCTTGGAGAGCAGATGGGCGACGAAGCCGAGCCGTGCCACCGAGGCCAGCAGCATCACGGCGGCCACCATGATCGCGAGCATGGAGGCCAGGCCGACAGCCCGGCTCGGATCTCCGCCCGACGCGACCAGCGGCAGCACGGTGGCCGCGATCATGGGGCCGAGCGAGGAGTCGGGGCCCAGGACGAGGATCCTCGAAGGGCCGAACACCGCATAACCGAGCAGACACAGAATCGAGGTGTAAAGGCCGGTGATCGGCGGCAGGCCCGCGAGTTCCGCGTACGCCATGCCCTGCGGGACCAGCAGTGTCGTCAGGACGACTCCGGCGATCACGTCTTTCGGCAGCCACTCGCGCCGATACGAGGACAGCGCACGGAGTCCGGGAACGGCCCGCAGCCAAAGCGCCGCTCCGTGCGTACGGGCAGGACCGCTCTTCATGGCCGTTGTTCCCCTCTGACCGGTCGGCTCGCCGGATGGCGTCACCTCTGGCCCCCGTTCATCTGTTTGCTGTCGAAGCCGGTTTGCAGGTGACTGCGGCACTGGGCCGGACAGCGCTGCCGGCCCGGTACGGGGTTCTCCTCCGGCAGCGAGTTCGGCCCGTCCGTGCGGAGCAGCTCCGCAGCCCGGGCCGTGGACGGTCCCCTGGCCGGATCCACATACGAAGGCGGCGGCGACATGATCCGGGGAGAGGACGGACCACGTGGTGCACGTGCCATGGCCTGTGACCGGCGGCAGGTCGTGCGTAGCACGCGGTTCAGGAGCGCGGCTTGAAGGCGTGGAGCGCGTCCCGGCCTGGCTGGACGATGGCGTAGCTGCTCTCCGGAACTGCGTTCCAGGCCCCTGAAAGGTCGCCCAGCGGCTCGGAGGCGACGAGGCGTGTCTCGTCCGAGATCTCCTGCAGGAACGCGGTGTCCGGGTGCAGCGATCGCAAAGCGTCCACCCTGGTACTGAAGTACAACGACCGTGAGACGCTCTCGCTGGAATAGCGGAAGGCCCACAATTTCTCACCGTCGGCCACGGCGACCGTCATCTGCAGAGGGTGTTCCACGCCGTACCGGTGACCCGTGCCCTCGATCAGACCGGCCATGTGTGCGACGGCATCCGGCGGATCGTCCGCCAGGCCGAACGTCAGGGCCAGGTGGAACATGAGCTCGGAGTCCGTGGACCCTTCGATGTCGGCGAAGAGGGCGGGGTCGACGGCCAACGCGAGGTCACGCCTGAGCCGGTGGAACTCGTTGATCATGCCGTTGTGCATCCACAGCCAGCGGTCCTTGCGGAAGGGATGGCAGTTGGTCTGCTGAACGGCTGTTCCGGTCGTGGCCCGGATATGGGCGAAGAACAGACCCGAGCGGACGTGGTGGGCGACCTCCTGGAGATTGCGGTTGTTCCACGCCGGGCCGACGTCGCGCAGAACCGCGGGCGTAGCCAGGTCCTGGCTGTACCAGCCGACCCCGAAGCCGTCACCGTTGGTGGTCTCCACCCCCAGGCGGGAGTGCAGGCTCTGATCGATCAGGCTGTGTTCCGGCTGGAACAGGACCTGGCTGAGCAGGACCGGGGTGCCCGAGTAGACGATCCAGCGGCACATGTCCGAACCCCACCTCTCTCTGGCGGTGGACGGGGACCCCGTTGTGTTCTGCGCGGCACGGTGGATGCTGGTCTCGGAAGGAGGGTGCTGCCGCCTGTGGAGTGCGGACGGGAGCATGGTTTCCGCCGTCGCGCCGCCGACCGGTCCCGGGATGCCGGGCGGCTCCACCGGACACGAGGGACCACTGCCGCCGTGCAGCCGGGTCACCACAAGTATGAGCCGTCCGGGCGGTTGCGGCATGCCCGGGTTGCTCCTCCACACCGCGCGGAGCGCATCGAGAGGACTCGGGAGCTCGATGTCAGTGCTGTGAGCGAAGAGCGCGGTGCTCGGCGAACTCATGTCCGACGACGGCGCCGAGGTGGATGACCACGCCCACCGCCACCAGCCAGGACAGGATGACCATGACGACGCCCACCGGGCCGTATTTCTCATTGTTGGCCACGATCGTTTCGGAGAAGAAGCGGGAGGAGAACCACCCGAGGCCGGTCCAGGCGACCCCGGTGGCCACGGCCGCAGGCAGGACGAAGCGCCAGGTGACCGCTCCGGTGAGCAGCAGCCTCATGGTCCCCCACCAGAAGAACAGCGCCAGGACGAACCCGGACAGGGTGCTCAGTCGCGGTCCGAGTGCTGCGCCGATCCCGGCCCGGGCCGCGCTGTAGGTGACCAGCGCGGCCAGCCACACGAGCTGAGCCCCCAGATCCCGCCACCAACGTGGTGGCACGCCGAAGAGGAACTGGTACCAGCCCTGCAGAGTGCCGGCCACGGCGACTGCCCCCGCGATCAACAACAGGGAGCTCACCAGGTTGAGGGTGCCCGACCCAGGATTGGGTTTGAAGAGACCGGCCACGGCCTGGGCCGCCTGCTCGTTCAGTCCGAGCCATCCCGCCATGACCAACGCTGCGTCCTGGCCGAACGCGGCCGTGACAAGGATCAGAAACGGGAAGAAGCAGAGGAACGCAAGCGACGCCAGCTGAAACGAATGGCCGAAGAAGTCCGCCGCGCTGAGGCGTCCCCACAAACGTCCCGCCGCACTTGCCTCCAGGCGCCCGCCCGCCGCCTGCCACGCGCGGTACAGCCGAGTCCAGCATGAGGCCGTGCAGCGGCCTTCATCCGGCGATCTCCTCCACATACGCACATCAGGCAGTACACCGTGCTGCGCGGCCGGTGTCCCGCAGGCTCGAGAGGCGTCGGCGTACCGAAAGCGGAACGCGAGGCTGGAGCTGCCGCGCCCCGGCTTCGGAAGTCAGCCGGGCCGGACGGGCCGGGCCCCCGGCCGAAGCGTCCCGGGGGACGGACTTGTACAACCGGCCTTCGACACCGCACTGTTGGCCGGTATTCGATCACACGGTCAGGAGTCCCGGTTTGTCCTCCCGCACCCCCTCGCCCGCCCACGTCGTCGACCCCGTCGGCGGCTGCCCGCACGCCCTGAACGCCGACCTGCGGTCCCGGGGGCCCGTTGCGGACATCGTCCTGCCCGGCGGCGTACCCGCAGCGGTCGTCCTGGGGCACGACGCGCTCAAGGAGTTCCTCTCCCACCCCGACGTGGCCAAGGACGCCCGCCACTGCCCGGCCCTGAACGACGGCACGATCCCCGCGGACTGGCCGCTGCGGGTCTTCGCCAACGCCCAGGGCATGCACACCGCCGACGGCGCCGACCACCGCCGGCTGCGTTCCCTCGTCGGCAACGCCTTCACCGCCCGCCAGGTGGAGCGGCTGCGGCCGCGCATCGAAGAGCTGACCGCCGGCCTCCTCGGCGACCTGGGCCGGGCCGCCGACGAGGACCCGGACGGCATCGCGGATCTGCGCACCCACTTCGCGCTCCCGCTCCCGATGAGCGTCATCTGCGAGCTGCTCGGCGTGGACCCCGAGCACCGCGGCCGGCTGCACGACCTCACCTACACGGTGGTCATCGCCACCGACACCACCCCGGCGGAGGTGATGGCCGCCGTACGCGAACTCGTCGAACTGCTCGGCACGATCGCGGCCGCCCGCCGGGCCGCCCCCGGCGACGACCTGACCAGCGCCCTGATAGCCGCCCGCGAGGACGGCGGCGACCGGCTCAGCGAGGCCGAACTCATCGGCACGATGCGCCTGATGCTGGTCGCCGGCCACGAGACCACCCTCAACCTGATCAGCAATGCCGTACGGGCACTGTGCACCCACCGTGACCAGCTGGCGCTGGTCCTGGACGGCAAGGCCACCTGGTCGGACGTGGTGGACGAGACGCTGCGCTGGGACGGCCCGGTCAGCTGGTTCCCCTTCCGCTACCCCACCCGCGACCTGGTCCTCGGCGGCACCGTGATCCCGCAGGGCACCCCGGTCCTCGCCGGCTACACCGCCGCCGGGCGCGACGAGGCCTTCCACGGCCCGGACGCCGACCGCTTCGACGTCACCCGGCCCGGCGCGGCCCGGCATCTCTCCTTCGGCCAGGGCGTGCACTACTGCGTGGGCGCTCCGCTCGCCCGCCTCGAGGCCACGATCGCCCTGGAACGGCTCTTCACCCGCTTCCCGGACCTCGACCTCGCCGTCCCCGAGGCAGAACTGCCCCGCCAGCGCAGCTTCATCGGCAACAGCGTCGAAGCGCTCCCGGTCCGCCTGGTCCGCCCGGTCCGGCGCTGAGGCGCGTATCGCTTTCCGGTATGTCCGATTCGCCTGCTTACCTCGCCCTGGACGACCGCACTGGTAGTCCTACATCACGTAGGGCTACTGTGTGCTCGAGGAGCTGCCGCGTTCCCCTGTGAAGGGGCGCCTCGGTGTGTCGCCAGGCAGGATGGTCATCGGATCGGTGCCGCATATACGTCTTCGGCACAGCGAGCCGCAGCGCACAAGTGCACTTGTCTGGAGACCATGTGGCAACGACCGACACCCCGGCCATGCAACCGTCCGAAGAGGTACTCATCAGTATCGTCCTGCCCGTCTACCAGGTGCAGGAGTATCTGCCGGAGTGCCTCGACTCGGTCCTCGGGGCGTCTCAGTCCTTCCAGGGTGTTGAGGTCGTGGCCGTGGACGACTGTTCCCCTGACGCCAGCGGTGCCCTTCTCGACGAGTACGCGGCCCGGGACCAGCGGCTGCGCGTGGTCCACCTGCCGCAGAACGTCGGCCTCGGCCGAGCGCGCGGCGAGGGACTGGCGCGGGCCCGTGGCGACTACGTGTGGTTCGTCGACAGCGACGACCGGCTGGCCGACGGGGCACTCGCAGCGGTCGCAGAGCGGCTGAAGCGGACCGAGCCGGACGTGCTTCTCGTGGACCACGCCCTCCTCGACCCGGAGGGAGGCCTGGAGCGCAATGTCCGTGCGCATCTGTTCCGGGACGCCCCCGAGACGTTCACGCTCGCGGAGCGCCCGGGCACCATGGACCTCGTCATGACCGCGTGGAGCAGGGTGCTGCGCCGTGACTTCCTGCTGGGCCTGGACGTGGAGTTCGGGCACGGGTACTACGAGGACATCTCCGTCACCTACCCCACCCTGCTCGCCGCGCGCCGGCTCAGCATGCTCGACCGTGTCTGCTACCACTACCGGCGTGGGCGTCAGGGAGCGATCACCAACACCTCCAGCCCGAAACACTTCGATCTCTTCGGCCAGTACGAGCGGATCTTCGACTTCGTCGACCGCGAGGCCGAGACCGCCGAGCCCTTCCGCAGGGCGGTGTTCGACCGGACCGTACGACATGCGACGACGGTGCTCGCCACCCCCGGACTCGTGCCGGAGACGATGCGGCGCGAGTTCTTCCGGCAGACGTCGGAACACTTCCGGAGGTTCCGGCCACGCGACTACTCCCACCCGTCCGGGCTGCGGGGCCTGCAGTACCGGCTGGTGGAGCGGGGCGCCTACTCCGCGTACGCGGCCCTGGAACCGGTGAACCGGCTTCGTCTCACCCTTCGTACCACCCTCGGCCGGGCCCGCCGTACGGCACGGCGGGCACCCCGGCTCGGGGCAACGGCGCTACGGCGGGCCTACTACCGCGCCTGCCTGCAGCTTCCCGTCGACGACCGCCTTGCCGTCTACGCCGCCTACTGGAACCGCGGTTACGCCTGCAACCCCGCGGCCGTCTACGAGAAGGCCCGCGAGCTCGCGCCCGGCATCCGCGGGGTGTGGGTGGTCGCCAAGGACAGGACGGGATCCATCCCGCCGGGGGTCGAGTACGTGGTGGACGGATCGGCACGATGCCTGCGCACCATGGCCCGGGCCAAGTATCTGGTCAACAACGTCAACTTCCCTTATGACCTGCCCAAGCGGCGCGGCGCGGTGCTGGTGCAGACACAGCACGGCACCCCCCTGAAGAAGATGGGCACCGACCTGCGGGACCACCCCGCAGCCGCACGCGGCATGAACTTCGACCGGCTGGTGGAGCAGTGCGGGCGATGGGACTTCCTGGTCTCGCCCAACCCGCACACCACCGAGGTGTTCACCAGGGTCTACCCCGGCGGCTACGAGGTGCTGGAGACGGGCTATCCGCGCGTCGACCGGCTGGTCAACGCCTCGCTCGACGAGGTGAACCGGGTGCGGGACGCACTGGGCATCGCCCCTGGACAGACCGCGGTCCTCTACGCGCCCACCCACCGCGACCACCAGGACCAGGCGGCGCCCCTGCTCGACGTGCGGCGGTTCGCCGACCAGCTCGGTGACGACCATGTCCTGCTGGTGCGTGCGCACTACTTCGACACCCCCGGGACCGTCCCGTCCCGGGGCGTCGTGGACGTCTCCTCCCACCCGTCGATCGAAGACCTGTGCATCGCCGCCGACGTGCTGATCACCGACTACTCCTCGGTGATGTTCGACTACGCCGCCCTGGACCGGCCGATCGTGATCTACGCGCCCGACTGGGAGACGTACCGCCGCGCACGAGGCGTCTACTTCGACCTCCTCGCCGAGGCGCCCGGAGCGGTCGCCACCACGCAGGAGCAACTCGCCAAGGTCTTCCTCGGCGGCGAGTACGCGGGGCCGCACATGGCCGAGCGGCGCTCCGGGTTCCGGGCACGCTTCTGCCCCTACGACGACGGGCACGCGGCCGAACGCGTGGTGCGCCGTGTCTTCCTGGGAGAGCCGGCCAACGAGAACGGGCCGGCACAGGCGGGCAGTTGACCTCGTCGCCGCTCAGCTGCGCACGCGGCGGGCGAACCGTCCCGCGACCACGCGGCGGATCCCGGAAAGGCCGTCCGCGACGCGCACGGCGAGGCAGCCACTGTTGGTGGCGTACGGCTGGAGCAGCAGCACCCGTCCCCGACGGCCCATCCGTACCAGCCGCCTGAGGCCGGATCCCGCACGAAGCGGCCGCGTGGCCGACTCGCCGTCCCGGAAGGTCAGAGTCACCCAGGCATCCCAGGTGGTGATCGTGCCGCCTTCACAGAGCGCCGCCACGTCCGCCGTGACGACGGCACGCCAGCCATGCCCGCCCGGCTCGGCTGCCCACTCGGCCTCGTACCGGTGTGCCGCGCCCGTGACCCGGTGCCGCAACTCGACGGTCGCCCGCTCCGGGCCGGCCTGCGCGGTCCTGCCGTAGAGGTCGGCCAGCCGCAGTTCGAGCACGAGCCGGCGACCCGCACCCACGTTCCCGACGACGTGGAAGGGCAGCAGCGAGACAGGAGCGTCGTCGAGACCGTCGAGCACGATCTCGCCCGTTCCCTCGGGGGCGGAATCCGCCTCGTCCCACAGCGGTCGCCCCGCGTCACCGGCGTACGGCGGCGTCAGCCGCGGCGGGTCGGCCGCCAGCTCGGACAGCCGCCGGATGTCCACGGCAGCACGCTCGCGCCCGAGCAGCACCTCGGTGCGCCAACGGGCGGCGGGAGTGGCCCGGCGCACGGCCTCCGCCTCGAAGGCGCCCACGTGCTCGCGGGCGATCCGCCACCAGTGGTCCTGGTACTCCGGCGTGCGCTGCGGCAGTTCGCGCAGGTAAACGGCGAGATCGAACTCGAGGAATTTCGTCTGCGCGGCGATCAGCAGATCCTGGTCGCCGCTGTCCCGCATGATCTCCATCACCTGCTGATGGGCGGTGACCCGGTCCTGCCAGTTCTGGATCCGGTCCCGGCGCAGCGAGATCGAAGCCTGGCCGGTGCCATAGCGCACATGCCAGATGTAGACGGTTTCGGGAGTGACGGCGAAGCGCGGCCCGGCCGCGTAGACACGCGCGGTGAACACGAAGTCCTCGTAGTGCGCCGCGCCGTCGGGGAAACGGATCCGGTGGGACAGCAGGAAGTCACGGCGGTAGATCTTGTTCACCGACAGCGTGTCCCACAGCGTCCGCGGGCGCGCGGCCACCCCGTCGTGCACCGACTCCGTCGTGAACAGCTGTTCCTGCCAGGGGATCTCACGTCCGCCGGGCAGCTCGCGCCGGACGCACAGTCCTGCCGCCACATCGGCGTCGTGCCGGAGTGCGACGGCGAGGAGCGTGTCCACGGCCTTCGGCGGAAGCACGTCGTCGCTGTCGAGGAAGACGAGCCACGGGTGGCGGGCCGCGTCGATACCGTCGTTGCGCGGTGTGCCGCAGCCGCCGCTGTTGACCGCACGGCGTACGACGCGCACGCGCGGCTCGGTGGCCGCGATCTGTCCCAGTACGCGAGGGGTGTCGTCGGTGGAAGCGTCGTCCACGACGACGACCTCGCCGACCGCGTCGCCCTGTGCCAGAGCCGAGGCCACCGCCTCCGCGACGTGCTCCACGTCGTTGTAGGCGATGACCACCACCGTCACCGTCCCGTCGTTCGCGCTGGACAACTCTGCTCCTGATCGTGCGGTCGTGACAGGCACCCTGCTCCGTTGACGGAGCGGAGGACCCGGTGGGCGGCACCCGATGACTCCTACATTATGTAGGACTGGGCTGATGGGCCTCCGGCACCGGGTGCGGCACGGTGCGGGGCACGCCTGCCGATGAGGAGGTTCCCGGCTCACAGAGATCCCACAAGAACCGCCCCTACGGTGCCTCGGCGGAAGTCGGCAACGAGGGGGAGCACCGTGGATCGTTCACGTCGTCTGGGCGGACGCTACCGTCTGGAACAGGTCCTGGGCCAAGGGGGGATGGCCGAGGTATGGCTGGCGTACGACGTGCTGCTGTTCCGCCAGGTCGCCGTGAAGACGCTCCGGCCGGAACTGGCGGCCGATGCCGAACACTGGGCGCGTTTCCGCCGTGAGGTCGTCTCGGCTGCCCTGTTGGGCCACCCGTCCGTCGTCGCCGTCTACGACGCGGGCGAGGACACGATCGACGGCCACCTCGTGCCGTACCTCGTGATGGAGTACGTCAAGGGCGCCACGCTGCTCCAATTCGTGCGCGAGGCACGGATCACCGGACCCGAGCACGCCCTGGAACTCACCGCCGGCGTACTGGAGGCGCTCGATCACGCCCACCGCCACGGCATCGTCCACCGGGACATCAAACCGGCGAACGTCATGCTCTCCCACGAGGGCGCAGTGAAGGTGACGGACTTCGGCATCGCCCGCTCGGTGGATCGGGCGGGTACGACCCTCACCCGCACCTCGGTGGTGGTGGGCACGGCCGAGTACCTCTCGCCGGAGCAGGCCCGGGGCGAGCAGGTGGACGTCCGCACCGACCTGTACTCGACCGGCTGCCTGCTGTACGAGCTGCTCACCCGCCGCCCCCCGTTCACCGGTGACACCCCGCTGGCCGTGGCCATGAAGCACCTCTCGGAACCACCGGTGCCGCCCTCCGCCCACGCCCCGCAGCTGCCCGCCGCCTACGACACCCTGGTGCTGCGCGCGCTGGCCAAGGACCGCGCGGACCGGTACCAGACCGCCGAGGAGATGCGCGACGCCATCGGGACGGTGCTGGCAGGCCGTGCCCCGACGGTCACCTCGCCGCTGCCGGCCCCACCTGCGACGGTTCGGCACACCCAGCTGCCGCCGCCCCGGGATGCCCGGAAGGAGCCGCCCGTGCGCCGACGGCGCATCCGCCGGTCACTGCAGGCGGCGGCGGTGCTGCTGGCGGCCGCCGTGGGCACCTGCGTGATCACCGGACCCCGCGCCGCTGCTCGCCCCCGGGTCGCGGCACCCTCGCTCATCGGCGAGACGATGACCGAAGCCCGATCGAGCGCCCAGGCACTCGGCGTACGCGTCCAGCCCCTCCGGCACCGAGCGTGCCCTCACCCCGGCACGCCCGCCGGCCGGGTATGCGAGCAGACACCCTCGCCCGGCAGCCACGTGCCGCGTCACGCCATCCTGCGGGTCACCCTGTCTCCCGGCGCACCTCAGTAGAGGTAGAGCGTCACCTCCTGCAGAGGGCGGGCGAACGGCGGCACAGCGACCGCCGAGTGAAACACACCACGGCCATGACCGTAGGCACGGGCGACCCCGACGGGTAGGTTCCCACGGCCGGCGTCCACGAGAACGAGCCCTGTGGACGCCCTCTGACCGCGGATAGCCCGTCCAGCCCTCCTCCCAGGAGAGAACACGAGAAATGTCTGCACAAGAACCTGCGCACCGCCCACCCCAGCGCGTCGGCGTGGTGGCCGAGTCCGTCTCCGGTGAGACGCGTGTCGCGGCGACCCCGGCGACCGTACGTCAGCTGCTGGGTCTCGGCTACGAGGTCGTGGTGGAGTCCGAAGCCGGCGCAGCGTCCGGCTTCAGTGACCAGGCCTACCTCGATACCGGCGCGGAGATCGGCGAGGCCTGGGACGCGGATGTCGTCCTGAAGGTGAACTCACCCTCCGACGCGGAGATCACCCGGCTTCGGCCCGGCACGACCGTGGTCGCCCTGCTGGCGCCGGCACAAAGGCCCGAACTGCTTCAGACCCTCGCCGCTGCCGGGGTGACCGCTCTGGCGCTGGACGCGGTGCCGCGCATCTCGCGCGCCCAGTCGATGGACGTGCTGTCGTCGATGGCGAACATCGCCGGGTACCGTGCGGTGATCGAGGCCGCGCACGTCTTCGGCCGGTTCTTCACCGGCCAGGTCACCGCGGCGGGCAAGGTGCCACCGGCGAAGGTGCTGGTCGCCGGCGCGGGCGTGGCCGGTCTGGCGGCGATCGGCGCGGCGTCCAGCCTCGGCGCGATCGTGCGGGCGACCGACCCGCGGCCCGAGGTCGCGGACCAGGTGAAGTCGCTGGGCGGCGAGTACCTCCCGGTGCGGGCCGCCCAGGAGACGAGCACCGACGGCTACGCCAAGGCGACCTCCGCCGACTACGACCGTGCCGCCGCCGAGCTCTACCACGAGCAGGCAGCGGACGTGGACATCGTGATCACCACCGCGCTGATCCCGGGCCGGCCGGCGCCGCGCCTGCTGACGGCCCGGGACGTGGCGGCCATGAAGCCCGGCAGCGTCGTCGTCGACATGGCCGCCGCCCAGGGCGGCAACGTCGAGGGCACTGTGCCCGGGCGCGCGGTCGTCACCGACAACGGCGTCACCGTCATCGGCTACACCGACCTGGCCTCCCGGCTGCCCGCCCAGGCCTCGCAGCTGTTCGGCACCAACCTGGTGAACCTGCTGAAGCTGCTCACCCCCGGCAAGGACGGGCGGCTGGCGATCGACTTCGACGACGTCGTCCAGCGGGCCGTGACCGTGGTGCGCGACGGCGACATCACCTGGCCGCCCCCGCCCGTGGCGGTCTCGGCCGCGCCCGCCGCACAGCCAGAGACCACGCTTGCCGAGCCCGAGCCCGAACCGAAGCGGCCGAGGCTGACGCCCGCGGGACGCTTCGGCCTGATCGGGCTCGGCATGCTCGCCATGTTCCTGCTGACGGCCTTCGCCCCCGCCCAACTCGCGGGGAACTTCACGGTGTTCGCCCTGGCGGTGGTGATCGGCTACTACGTCATCGGCAAGGTGCACCACGCGCTGCACACGCCACTGATGTCGGTGACCAACGCGATCTCCGGGATCGTCGTGATCGGCGCCCTGCTGCAGATCGGGCACGAGAACCGGATCGTCACCGCGTTGTCCTTCGTGGCGATCCTGCTGACGAGCGTGAACATCTTCGGAGGTTTCGCCGTCACCCGCCGCATGCTGTCCATGTTCTCGAAAGGCTGAGCCGAGATGACCTCACTGACGGCCTCCCACGCTGCCGACCTGGTCGCCGCCCTGTTGTTCATCCTCAGCCTGGCCGGCCTGTCCCAGCACCGCACCTCCCGCGCCGGCGTCGTCTACGGCATCGCCGGGATGGTCCTCGCCCTGGTCGCCACGGTCGTGGTGGCCGCGCAGAGCATCACCGCCGGGGCGGTGACCCTCATCGTGCTCGCCATGGCGCTCGGCGCGGCGATCGGCCTGTGGCGGGCCCGCCGCGTCGAGATGACGCAGATGCCGGAACTGATCGCGGTGCTGCACAGCTTCGTCGGCCTCGCCGCGGTGCTGGTGGGCTGGAACAGCTACCTGGAGGTGGAGTCGCACGGCACGGCGCAGACCCGGATCGGCGCCGACCTGCTGGGCATCCACCATGCCGAGGTGTTCATCGGCATCTTCATCGGCGCAGTCACCTTCACCGGCTCGATCGTCGCGTTCCTGAAGCTCTCGGCGCGCATCAAGTCCCGTCCGCTGATGCTGCCGGGCAAGAACGCGCTGAACCTCGGCGCGCTCGGCGCCTTCGCCGTACTGACCGTCTGGTTCACGATCAGCCCGGACCTGCCGCTGATGATCGCGGTCACCGCGCTGGCGCTGGCCCTCGGCTGGCACCTGGTCGCCTCGATCGGCGGCGGTGACATGCCCGTCGTCGTGTCCATGCTGAACAGCTACTCGGGCTGGGCGGCGGCCGCGGCCGGCTTCCTGCTCGACAACAACCTGCTCATCGTCACGGGCGCGCTGGTGGGCTCCTCCGGCGCCTACCTGTCCTACATCATGTGCAAGGCGATGAACCGGTCCTTCCTCTCCGTCATCGCGGGCGGTTTCGGCATCGAAGCCCCCACGGGCGGGGGCGAGGAGCAGGGCGAGCACCGTGAGGTGCGGGCCGCGGAGGTGGCAGAGCTGCTCGCGCAGGCCCGCTCGGTGATCATCACCCCCGGCTACGGCATGGCCGTCGCCCAGGCCCAGCACCCGGTCGCGGAGCTGACGCGACAGCTGCGCGAGCGGGGCGTCGAGGTCCGCTTCGGCGTCCACCCCGTCGCCGGTCGCCTGCCCGGGCACATGAACGTGCTGCTGGCCGAGGCGAAGGTGCCGTACGACATCGTCCTGGAGATGGACGAGATCAACGACGACTTCGCCGACACCTCCGTCGTGCTGGTCATCGGCGCGAACGACACCGTCAACCCGGCCGCGACCGAGGACCCGGGCAGCCCGATCGCCGGCATGCCGGTGCTGCGGGTCTGGGAGGCCGAGCAGGTCATCGTCTTCAAGCGCTCCATGGCCTCCGGCTACGCGGGCGTGCAGAACCCGCTCTTCTTCCGCGAGAACAGCGGCATGCTCTTCGGCGACGCCAAGCAGAGCGTCGAGGAGATCCTGCGCGCGCTCAGCACCGACGGCGGCCATGGGGCGGCCCCGGCCGCGCGTCAGGCCACGGTGGCCGGCCGGTGAGCCGGTGCTGATCAGCTGGTGGGGCGCCCTGACGACGCGGGCGGCGGCCGACCTGGTGTCGGCCGCCGCGCGCTGGGAGGGATTCGGGTTCCCGTGCGTGGAGTGACGAGGCGTCAGCCGGTCGCGCTGCCCGAGACCCACTCGGTCCACGGCATGTTCCAGTCGCCGAGGCCGTTGTCCGGGGCCAACGTGGTCCTGTCCGCGGAGTTCTTGACGATCACGACGTCACCGATCATCGAGTTGTCGAAGAACCACGCGGCGGGCTGCCTGCCGTCGCCGCCACCCTGGACGTCCTTCAGGCCCACGCAGCCGTGGCTGGTGTTGACCTTGCCGAAGACCGAGTCGGCACCCCAGAAGTTGCCGTGGATGAACGTGCCCGAGTCGGTCAGGCGCATGGCGTGCGGTACGTCCTTGATGTCGTACGCGGGCTTGCCGTCCTTCTTCGTGAGGCCGACGCTCGCACCGTTCATATGGATGTGCCCGAACTTCTCGGAGATGACCATCTGACCGTTGTACGTCGGGTGCTCGGGGCTGCCGGACGAGATCGGGATGGTCCTGATCGTCTTGCCGTCCCGTACGACGGTCATCTGCTTGGTCCCGGCGTCGACGGTGCTGATCTGGCTCCGGCCGATCGTGAACGTGACCGTCTTCCGGATGCCGTGGTGGCTGAGCTTGACGGTGACGGTGGAGCCGGGCTTCCAGTAGTTCTCGGGGCGGAAGTCCAGGCGGTCGTCGCCGAGCCAGTGACCGACGACTCGCTGGCCGCTGCTGGAGCTGACCTTGATCTCCGACTGCACGGCGGCCTTGTCGCTGATCGCCTTGTCGAAGCCGACCGTCACCGGCATGCCCACGCCGACGGTCGAGCCGTCCTCGGGGGAGAGGTGCCCGATGAAGTCGTTGGCCGGGGAGACCGTGGTGATCGTGGCGTTCCCGGTGACGGAGCGGCCCTTGGCGTCCTCGGCCTCTGCGGCGACCTGATATCTGGTGGCGCGCTCCAGCCGGCCGTTCGGCTTCCAGGACGTGCCGTCAGCGGCCAGGGTGCCCGGAATCCCGGCACCGGTCGCGACGGCGGTCATGGTCACCTTGGTGAGCTTGCCGTTGCTGACGGTGACCTCGACGGGGCCGTTGATCCCCACGCCATGGGCACCCTGCCCGGGCGTGATGTCTATGCGGGCGTCGGAAGCATCCTGGGCGGCCGCCCGATTCACCCGCACCTGGGATTTCGGGTGACTCCCGGAGCCGTTGCCGCCGGTGGCAGCGTTGCTGGTACCGCCGAGGGCCGTGAGGGCGAGTACGCCACCGAATACGCCGGCCGTAGCCATCAGCCCGGTGCGTCGCTTACGTACCGTGATCAAGCGCTTCTCCCATGCCACTGGTCGTGAATCCCTGGAGCTGGTTACCGGAGGAGTGCAACCGGCCTGAAGAGTCCACCCTTATGCCTTCATGCGTCGTGAAGGGAGTGAATTGTGGCGAATTCCACGTGCCGCGAGAGCGCGGCCGAGGGAATCAACAGCCGGCCTGACGGCTGCCGGGCTGCCGCGCATCTGGCTCCCGGATGTCTCGGCGTGGTCGGGTCGGCCGACTCAGCGGCGCTGACGTGATGGCGGACGACCCCGCCGGCCGACGGGGCGAACCAAGGGGCGTAGGACGTGAGGCCCCTCGGCAGGGTTGTCGGCCGCCGGGCGTGCGCATCGCGGGTGCTGTGGGCGGCGGCGGCGCCGAGGACGGGCGGCATCGGTGATCTGTGCCGCTCGGCGGGTCGGCCACGACGGGTGGACGCGGGTGGGCTTGGCCGGGGCTCGCCGGTGGACCGTGGCTGACAGCTGGAGGCGGCACGGCCAGGGAGCGCGCCCAGCAGGCTGAGTGCCTCGGTGCAGCCGAGCCGAGGACGGGCACATGGCGGATGCCCCGTTCGAGGCGGCCGGCGATACTCATCGACTAAGGGAAGGCCTCCAGGGGGCTCCAGATCGGCCGGTCTGCGTCAGCCCGGCCGCGTGCTCAGAGCTTGAGGCCGAACCATGTCGTCTTCCCCTCGTCCGTGGGGCGGACGCCCCAGGCGTCGGCAAGGGCGCGGACGAGGAGCAGGCCGCGGCCGCACTCGTCGTCCTCGGCCGCGACCCGCGGCTGGGGCAGGTGGGGGCTGTGGTCGCTGATCTCCACGGTGAGGTCGGTGTCCGTGCGGCACACGTGCAGGGTGATCGGGCCCTCCGCGTGCTGGACGGAGTTGGTGAGGATCTCGGAGAGCAGGAGGCGTGCGTTGTCCACGCGGTTCGTGCAGCCCCAGGCACTGAGCGTCTTGTCGAGGAACTCGCGGCCCGCCGGAACGGACTCCGGCACCGAGGGCAGGTCCGTCGCGGCCGTGGCCAGCGGAGCCTCGGGCAACCGAGTCAGCAGGAGCGTGACGTCGTCGTGGCCGTCGGCGTCCGGGAGCATGGTCGACAGGACGTGGTCGGCGGCGGCTTCCAGGTCGGGAGCTGTGATCGCGAGTTTGTCCAGGGTGGTCACCAGGTGGATGAGCTGGTCCTCGATGTCGGTGCCCGGGGTCTCGATCAGGCCGTCCGTGTAGAGCACGAGGGTGGCGCCGCGGGCGATCGTCGTGCAGCACTGTTCGTAGATCACGCCGCCGACGCCGAGGGGCGCGTTCACCGGCGCGGGAAGCGTATGGGTACTTTCACCGGGCACGGTGACAAGAACCGGCAGGTGCCCGGCCGAGCATATGGTCACCTCGCCCGCGTCGGCGGCGATGGTCAGATAGCAGCAGGTGACCAGTTGGTCGGGGACGTCGAGGTCGGCGACCATGGCTTCCATGGCCTGCATCAGCTGTCGGGGCTGCAACCCGGTCTTCGCCAATGCGTGTGCGGCGGACCGGAGTTGGCCCATGACGGCCGCGGCCTCGAGCCCCCGGCCCATCACATCGCCGATCAGCACACCGACCCGGCCGGCGCCCAGCGGGATCAGGTCGAACCAGTCACCACCGACACCGGCGCCCTGTGTCGCCGGGCGGTAGCGGCTGGCGGTGGTGAGGCCCGGGATGGCGGGCGGCGTGCCCATCAGACTGCGCTGCAGCGTGAGGGCGATGTGCCGCTGCTGCTCGTACAGCTCCGTCAACTCCGCCTCGGCACGTTTTCGGTCGCTGATGTCCCGGACGATCGCGCAGGCTCCGACGACCGCCCCGTTGCGAGCCCGGGTCGGCCACAAGGTGACGTCGACGTCCAGCAGGGTGCCGGATTTGGTGACGCGCAGTGTCTCGAAGTGCTCGACCTTCTCGCCCTCGCGCAACCGTTCCAGGAGCGCGATGACCTCGTGGTCCCGCTCGGACGGTGCCAGTATCGACACGTGCCGCCCCAGCACCTCGGACGCCGTGAACCCGTACAGCCGCTGGGCCGCGGCGTTCCAGTAGGTGATGCGGCCGTCGAGGGTCTTGGCGAGGATGGCGTCCTGCGAGGACTCCACGAGCGCGGCGAGTTCGTTGATGCGCTCTTCGGCGGCTTTGCGTTCGCTGACGTCGCGTACGGCTGCGGAGACGAGGAGGCCGTCGGCGGTCTCGAGGGGGCTGAGGCTGATCTCGACGGGGAATTCGGTGCCGTCTTTGCGCAGTCCGTACAGCTCGAGTCCGGCGCCCATGGGGCGGACCTGTTGGTTGTGGGCGTAGGCGTTGCGGTGTTCGGTGTGGTGGGTGCGGAAGCGGCCGGGGACGAGGAGTTCGACGGGGCGGCCGAGGAGTTCTTCGCGGCGGTAGCCGAAGAGTGCTTCGGTCTGGGCGTTGACCAGGCGGATCGCTCCGGCGTCGTCGACGATGACCATCGCGTCCGGCGCCGCCTCCAGCAGGCCGCGGAACCTTTCCTCGGCGGCTTTGCGTTCGCTGACGTCGCGTACGGCGGCGGAGACGAGGAGGCCGTCGGCGGTCTCGAGGGGGCTGAGGCTGATCTCGACGGGGAATTCGGTGCCGTCTTTGCGCAGTCCGTACAGCTCGAGTCCGGCGCCCATGGGGCGGACCTGTTGGTTGTGGGCGTAGGCGTTGCGGTGTTCGGTGTGGTGGGTGCGGAAGCGGCCGGGGACGAGGAGTTCGACGGGGCGGCCGAGGAGTTCTTCGCGGCGGTAGCCGAAGAGTGCTTCGGTCTGGGCGTTGACCAGGCGGATCGCTCCGGCGTCGTCGACGATGACCATCGCGTCCGGCGCCGCTTCCAGCAGGCCGCGGAACTTCTCCTCCGCGGCTCCCGGCGTACCTGTCCGGCTCTCGGCGCCGCACCGACACATCTGCTGTCCCACCACGCCGGCGGGATCGGGTGGAACTGTTTCGGCCAAGCCACTCATTTTCGTCCTCGCCCGGGCTCACGATGAGACCGGTCATCCCAGCGGAAAACGAACGGCTCTGCGGCGGTATGTCGCTTAGTGGCCGCACAACGGTCGATCGTGTCCGCCGAAGGCGAACCGGTGACCGCTCCAAGGCGGCGTCCGCCCGGTCACACGAGATGTCGCCGCGGGCGAGCGCGGCGTCACGGGCGCGGCAGGCTCGGCCTGGCAGACAGGGCGGC
Organism: Streptomyces sp. NPDC001153; assembly: GCF_053598315.1. Taxonomy (NCBI): domain Bacteria; kingdom Bacillati; phylum Actinomycetota; class Actinomycetes; order Kitasatosporales; family Streptomycetaceae; genus Streptomyces; species Streptomyces sp. NPDC001153. The sequence continues at coordinate 80,284 of NZ_JBSFJZ010000040.1, read as the reverse complement.
GACGGCGGGCACCGCTGCTCGACCACCACGTTGCGGGTGTCGCGGACAGCGCACCCAGCCCCCAGCCCTTCGGCGCCGCGCTGACCCCGCACCGGACCGCCGGCCGGGACTGCCGGACACCTCCGGGCTCGGCCGGAGGCGCCGGACACCGGGTGGTCGTTGCTCCCCGTCGGCTGCGTCACCGCCGTACGTCGGTTACGTTGGTAAAGCACCTGGCCAGGGGGGTCACAAGCCGTAACCCACCGGGGACGCTCCATGACCGGCCTGATCGTCGTCCTGCTGTTGGTGGTCCTGGCCACCGCCGTGGCGACCGGTGCCCGGCGCTGGAGCCTGCCCGCCCCCTCGCTCCTCGTGGTCGTGGGTCTGCTCGTGGGGCTGATGCCCTGGGTTCCCGAGGTCCGCCTGCCGCCTCACGTGATCAACGTGCTGGTGCTGCCACCGCTGCTCTACGCCTCGGCCGGGGAAATCTCCGTCCGCGACCTGCGCGCCGTGTGGCGGCCCGTGACGGGCCTGGTCTTCGGCCTGGTCCTCGCCTCGGCCCTCGCCGTCGGGTACGTGGCCCATGCGATCACGCCGCTCACCACCGCGACCGCGTTCATCCTCGGCTCCGTCCTGGCCAGCACCGACCCCGTCGCCGTGACCGCGCTCGGCCGGCGCCTGTCACTCCCACCGCGCGTGCAGGCCATGGTGCAGGCGGAAAGCCTGTTCAACGACGCCACCTCACTGGTCCTGTACAAGGTCGCCGTGGCCACCGTGGTGTCCGGCAGTGCCATCAGCGTGTCCGGGACCGCCCGGCAGTTCCTGATCCTCGCCGGTGGCGGAGCCCTCATCGGGGCGGCGCTCGCCGCAGTGGTGACCCTGATCCGCAGACGGACCGACGACGCCATGCTGGAGACCGTCATCGCGCTGGTCACTCCCTACGCCTCCTATGTCATCGCGGAGCAGTCGCACACCTCCGGCGTGACCGCCGTCATCGTGTCCGGGGTCGTCCTCGGCAGCACCCGCCACAAACTCGGCGACGCCCCCGTCCGCCTCCAGGTGCACGCCGTCTACGACACCGTGACCTTCCTGCTGGAGAGTGTCGTCTTCGCCCTGATCGGGCTCGAGCTCCCCTCGGCCGTCCGCCATCTCGCGCACGACGAGCACGGCTGGCCGCTGTGGGTGCCGGTGATCGCCTTCACTCTGCTGGCGATCCGCCTGCTGTGGATCTTCCCGCTGTCCGCCCTGATCCACCACCGGCACAGGGAGGGCGACCACCGCCTCTCCTGGCGCGTTCCGGCCGTCCTGTCCTGGGCGGGCACCCGGGGCGTCATGCCGCTGGCGGCCGCGCTCTCCATCCCCCTGGTCACCCACACAGGGGCGCCGCTGCCGCACCGGGCGCTCATTCTCACGCTCACCACCGGCACCGTCGCGCTCACTCTCGTCTTCCAGGGTTTCACCCTGGCCCCCGTCGTCCGCCGCTCCGGCATCGCCCTGGAACCGGAGCACACCGCCCGCGAGGAGGCCCGGACCCGCAGGCACATCGCCCGCACCGCTCTCGATGAGCTCAAACTGCTGGGCGATCTGGACCAGCTCGCCGATCTGGGTGCCGCCGCGCAGGCCGCCCTGAAACAGGCCCGTCACCATCTGGAAGCGCGCATCCACCAGGTGGAAGACGCCCACTACAGCGACCCGGACGCCCGACCCGCCGACGCCTACCGCGAGATACGCCGGACACTCATCGCCATCGAGGCGGCCGAGCTCCAGCGCCTCTACGAAGCGAACAAGATCAGCAACGCCACCCGGCGCCGGATCCAGCACGAACTCGACCTCGAAGAAGCCAGTCTCCGCCCCCGGGACTGACCGAAGTCCGGCTGCCGTGCATCCCGGCGCCGACCGGCGCCGGGATGCACGGTTGCCGTCCCGGAGGTCAGCCGCTGTGCACGGCGCTGACGAGGTCGGGCAGGAGCTTCGCCGCGTTCGGCGTGCCCAGTCCGGTGACCGGGTCCCATCCAGTGGTGGCCGAGTAGCCCGGCACCGAGGTTTCGGCGGTGTTGTTGCCCACGGTGACGTCGTTGAAGTCGGCCGCGTACGTGGCCGGGTCCGACGCGAGCTTGTACAGAGCCGGGTTGATCTGCCCGAGTCCACCGCCGTTGATCTGGTCGGCGAGGGAGACCAGGCCCGCCCACTCGGGACATGCCAACGAGGTGCCGCCGATGTCGTACCAGCCCGTGCTGCACGGTGCGCTGCCGCACTTCAGCCCGCTCTGGCCGTCGGGCGGGAGAGACAGGTACACCAGCGCTCCCGTGGACGGGCTCGCCTGCAGGGAGACGTCCGGAACGCCGCGCGTCGCGCCGATGGAGGTGCTGCCGACCGGCATCGCGCCCGACTGGTAGTCCGGCTTGGCGAAGACGCTGCTGTATCCGCCACCGGAGCCGATCCAGCCGATCTCCGACTGGCCGGGGGCCTTCTGGCAGGCCCCTGGCGGGGAGACGCTGTCGACGACCCTGCCCTGGGTGGCACCCGGGTCGGTGCACAGGTCCGTGCCGCCGACTCCGGTGACCAGCGGGTCGGACGCGGGCCACTCGACGGCGGGACCGGCGAGCGTCGAACCGCCCTTGCCCACAGGCGCCTTGGCCGAACCGGCGCTTCCGTCGTCACCCGACGAGCCGAGCACGGTGACGCCGTTCTGTGCCGCCGCCTTGTAGGCGTAGCGCAGGTTCTCCAGCGAATGGGCGCTGCCGAAGGCGCCCTCCGCGGAGGCGAAGGACTGCGAGATGACGGTCGCGAGGTGGTGTTCGACGACGTACTGCTCGGCAGCCATCATCTGAGGGAAGCCCTGCACCCCGAGGGTCTCGGCGGTGGGGGTGGTGACCAGCAGGATGTTGGCGCCGGGTGCCATCGCGTGAGCGGTCTCGACGTCGAGGGCCACCTCCAGCGCCCACGCGCTCTTGTCCTCCTGTCCGGGGGAACTGCTCGTGGACGGTGGCGCCTTGGTGGCGGGCGAGCCCTGCAGATGAAGCTCGCTGAAGGTGGGCATGCCGGGGGCACAGCTGACGTTCTCTTCCCCGCACATGGACGCGAGGCCGAAGGCCCGGTCGAAGACGTGCAGGTCGTGAGCCATGGTGTCGCTGCCGTAGGAGTCGACGACGGCGATCGTCTGACCGCGGCCGTCCTCTCCGGCCGAGTACAGCGGGCCTACGTTGTAGGCCGCCTGGACCGCCTGCGGGGTGAAACAGCGGCGTCCCACTGACGCGCACTGAGCTTGCGTCGGCGGAGACTGGCTGGTCGTCAGCTGCGTGTACTCGGCGACAGTCGGCCGTACGTGCGGATAGGTTGCCTGGTGGGCAGCGCTCGTCGCGGGCACGGCGCCCGCCGCTGCGAGGCTGAGGGTGCCCACCCCCGCGAACAGCCACCGTCTGATGGTGCGTGCCATCAGAGTCCTCTCTTCAGGTGGAAAGGGGACTTGCGCGTCCGCCCCTCAGGTGGGGGGTGATGGCACAGGGGTTGCGGACGGGGCGAGGGTACTCTCGCGGTTGCCGGGCCGATAGACGTGTTCTGTCAACAATGACCAAAGAGGGCTACCGCTGGACCAGTTGAGCGGCGGTGCGCGGGGTCGCGGAACAGCAGCGACCGGTTTCCCCCAGGGCAGGGTGGTGGGTTCGTCGACCAAGTCGGTCGCCAGGCCGTATAGAGGACAGAATCGGTCCAGTATGCGCAGTAGGCTCGGATCGTGTCGAGACCAACGAGCCGCGTGCTCACCCTCCTGGAACTGCTGCAGTCGGGCGGCACCCGGACGCTGGCCGAACTGGCCGACCGGCTCGACGTCGACCCACGCACCGTGCGCCGGTACGTGGACCACCTGATCGACCTCGAAGTGCCCGTCGAGGCAGTGCGCGGCCGCTACGGCGGCTACCGTCTCGGCCCCGGCTACCGCTTGCCTCCGCTGATGCTCAGCGACGAGGAGGCGCTCGCCGTGCTGCTCGGCCTGATCGCCGGACGCCGGACGGGGTTGACGGCGACGACAGCCACCGCGGGTGAGACGGCGGCGGCCAAGATCCGGCGAGTGCTGCCCGAGCGCCTCGCCCGCCGGCTCGACACCGTCCTGGACTCCCTCGCCTTCACGGAACCGCCCGGGGAGTTCGCCACCCCTGACGCCGGCGTCCTGCTCGCCGTGGCAGATGCCGTACGTCACCGCCGACCCGTCTCGATCAGGTACGCCGACCGCGAGGGTCGGCGCAGCGAGCGCATGCTGCACCCGTTCGGGGTGGTGGCTCACTCGGGCCGCTGGTATGTCACCGGCACGGATCCCGGGATCGGGGAGGAACGGACCTTCCGACTCGACCGCATCACAGACGTGCGGACCCTGGCCGGGTCGTTCGAGGCACCGTCCGGACACGACCCGGCGCAGCGTGTCCTGTCCGGGTTCGCCACGGCGGCGTACCGGCATGAGGTGACCTTGCGGATCCACGGGACGGTGGAGCAGATCCGTGCTCGGCTTCCCGCCGGCATCGCGAGCGTGGAGGAGCCGGAGTCCGCGGCGGGTGAGGATCCTGCGGCCGAGCGCTGGCTGCACGTCGACATGCGGGTGGAGCGACTCGACTGGCTGCCTGGGGTGCTGGCCTCGCTCGACCGGCCGTTCGTCATCGAACGCCCCGACGAACTGCGTGACCTCGTCAGAGCGTTCGCCGACCGCCTCGCGACCCGTGCCCGCCAATCCTGACGGCCAGGGCGGCCGGGCGCCCCTGGCCGGTGTTTCACAGCAGCAGCGGAAGGCTTACAAGGGTCGCGCCGCTCGCTCCGAGTGCTGCCAGGAGTGAGGCCGGCCAGTTGCGGGACTGGGCGTACGTCAGCAGTCCCGTCAGTAGTCCCGCCACCACTGCGGCCAAGAGGATGAGCGCCCAGCGCAGTGACAACCGCTCCGGCGGTGGCGTGGGCGAGGTCTGTTCGGGCATACGGCTCTCCTGCGGCTGCGTCAGAGCGGGTTGAGGCAGCCCTGCGTCAGCTGCCGCGCATCGATACGGTCTGGCGACGGCACTTGCCCACGTGCCGTGGCTGATCGTCGATATCACCGAAACACTTCGAATGAGCGACCACGGTACGCATATGGGATAGATCAGGAAAGTCCTCTGATGTCTCATCGGTCGCCATAGGGTGCGCGCGGGGGCGGTCGTTGCCCGCGGTGTGCTCCGGTGTACGCCCCTACGGCCCTTTGTGCTCCTTTTGTCGGCGCTCGGATGGCTGACCAACTCGCCGCTGTGATTTAGCGTCTCTGCCATGACTGGTCCCGAAGCCGACCCGCTCGAAGGTCCCGAGGACGCGTCACGGGGCTCCACCGCCAAGGTGGTGGAACAACTGGGCTGCCAGATCGTGGAAGGCGACAAGCCGCGCGATCATCACCTCACCGTGGACGCCGTCACGCATGAGTTCGACATCACCCGGCCCATGGCCCGCGAGGTCCTGCAGACGCTGCACCAGAAGGGCCTGGTCAATCTGCAGCCACGGATCGGGGCCACCGTTCAGCCGCTGGAACGGTGGGACCTGTTGGACCCCGACGTGATCGCCTGGCGTCTGGAGGTGGCCCCCGACAGCCAGATGCGGTCACTGACCGAGTTGCGGGAGGTGATCGAGCCGCGTGCGGCCAGGCTGGCCGCGCTGAGCCGGTCCGCGGAGATCTGCCACGATCTGACCGGCAACGCCCGCACCCTGCTCGCCCTGAGCCAGGACCCGGACTTCGCGCAACCGCGGGAGGGCGCGGCCATCCGGCAGCGCTTCCGGGACGTGGACGCGGCCTTCCATCGGTCTCTTCTCGCCGGCTCGCGCAACGAGCTGTTCCGGCGCCTGTCCCATCCGGTCGTCATGGCGCTGAATCACCGGATCGACAGAGACTGGGCAGGCGCTCACCAGGAGGCCGTGGTCACGCCGACGCGGGCCGTCGTCGGAGCCGACAACGTCCAGCGGTATCCCACCCGGCCCGAGCCGATCGCCATGTGGCTGCACATGGGGCTGGCCTACGCCGTCGACCAGGGGCTGCCCACGGCCGCCGAGGCCTTCGCGGAGGCCCTGCTCGCCGAGATCCGAAGCGGGCGGCTGCGCGATCCCGGTGTACGCGACCGACTGCGGACCGGCCTGGAGCAGTTCAACGCCAACGGCCTGCCATCCGCTCATCGAGCCGGCTTCCAGGACGCCATGGCCGCCTTGTTCCACGCCCGTCGTGGCCCCGTCGTCGTCATGGGGGTCAGCGGATGCGGCAAGACCACCGTGGGCCAGTACCTCGCGGACTCGCTCCGGGTGCCGTTCGAAGAGGGCGATCGCTTCCATCCCAGGCGCAACGTGGAGTCGATGGAGAACCGTACCGCGCTCGACGACCGCACCCGCAGTCCGTGGCTGGCCGCCATCGCGGGCCGGATGCGGATGGCGGGCGCGGAGGAAGGGCTGGTGATCACCTGCTCGGCCCTCAGACGCATCTACCGCGAGTTGCTGCGGGTGGCCAGGCCCGACGCGTTCTTCGTGCACCTGACGCTCGAAGAGGACGAGGCCACGTCCCGCGTGGCGAACCGGACCTCGCACTTCATGCCCGCCTCGCTGGTGTCGTCGCAGTTCGAGGGCCTGGAACCACTCGAGGACGACGAAGCCGGGATGACCATCAGCGCCACCCTGCCGGTGGAACGCATCGTCGCCGAGGTTCAGACCGAACTGGCCCGGCGCACCTGGGGCCGCTGACACCCGGACTCATCACGGTGCGCTGCGCCGCGCGTCGTCGTGCTCAGCGTGCAGACCGACCGGACCGACGGAAAGAGGGGGATTCACCATGCAGATCGTGTCCGCCGAGGTGATCGTCACCAGCCCGGGACGGAATTTCGTCACCTTGCGCATCACCACCGAGGACGGCGTCGTCGGCCTCGGTGACGCCACCCTCAACGGCCTCGAACTGGCCGTCCGCTCCTACCTCGCCGACCATGTCGTACCCCTGCTCATCGGCAGGGACGCCTCCCGCATCGAGGACACCTGGCAGTACCTCTACCGGGGTGTGTACTGGCGGGGCGGCCCCGTGACCATGGCGGCCGTCGCGGCCGTGGACACGGCGCTGTGGGACATCAAGGCCAAGTACGCGGGCATGCCCCTCTACCAGCTCCTCGGCGGCGCGTCCCGCACCGGCGCCCTCGCCTACGGACACGCGTCCGGCCGCGACGTGGCCGAACTGCTCGATTCCGTCCGCGCGCACCTCGCACAGGGCTACCGGGCCATCCGCATCCAGACCGGGATCCCCGGCTTCGGCTCGGTGTACGGCGTGGCCGCCTCGACCGCAGGCGACGGAGAGCGCTACGACTACGAGCCCGCGCGCCGCACGACCGGCGACCGGGCCCGGCCCGCCGTCGAGACCTGGGACACGCGCGCGTACCTACGGCACCTGCCCGCCGTCTTCGAGGCCGTCCGGGCGGAGTTCGGCCCCGAGCTGCCGCTGCTGCACGACGGACACCACCGGATGACGCCGATCCAGGCCGCTCAGCTGGGCAAGGCCCTTGAACCGTACGACCTGTTCTGGCTGGAGGACGCCACACCCGCGGAGGACCAGACGGCGCTGCGCCTGATCCGCCGGCACACGACGACACCGCTGGCGATCGGCGAGGTCTTCAACTCCGTCTACGACTACACCACGTTGCTGAGCGAGCGGCTGATCGACTACGTGCGCTCCGCGGTGACCCACATCGGAGGCGTCACCGCGATGAAGAAGCTGCTCGACCGCGCGGCCCTCTACCAGATCAAGTCCGGGATGCACGGCCCCACCGACATCTCCCCGGTGGGCATGGCCGCCGCGCTCCATCTCGACCTCGCCGTCCACAACTTCGGTATCCAGGAGTACATGCGGCACTCCGAGCGGACCCTGGAGGTGTTCCGCACCTCCTACCGGTTCGAGGAGGGACTGCTGCACCCGACCGACACCCCGGGGCTCGGCGTGGAACTCGACCTCGAAGCGGCACGCCACTTCCCCTATCAGCAGGCGTACTTGCCGGTCAACAGGCTGCACGACGGGACCGTGCACGACTGGTGAAGCCGGGGGGTCTGGCCTGTCCGTGCAACACCCCATGAAACGCGATCGGTGGAGAACGCTCGCCGCGCTTCGGAGAGGCGGACGAGGCGGGTGGGGGCGGCGATGCCGCGCACGTGGCGATCCTGCCGCCTGTGAGGTCGAACGTCACGGCGCCGCCGACCCGCTCGCCGAGCACGAAGAGGATGGCGGGGACGCCGTCGACGAGTGTCGTAGCCGTATCCGGAGCTGATGGAGGGGGCCACGCCCGCGATCGGCTACTACGTCGACGACGTCACCCAGACCCCCGCCCTCGTCGACGGCATCCCGCCTGTGGCCAGGGCCCAGGGCAAACTCCGGATCGTCCCATTCCGCGGCGGACGAGTGACGTACAGGGCTACACTCAGGTTTCGAACTTTACGGGGTGGGAGAAATGCAGAATCATATCGATGAACTACTGAATGCCTCCGAGCGTGATATCGATCTCCTCATCGCGCAGCATCTGGTCGGTGATGACTTCGGCAATCGCGAGGACGATGAGGAAGAACACGTCTTCATCGCGCGGAGGTGGTTTTCCTCCATCCAGAACAGGGTGCGAGATGCGGTTTGCGGTCGCACCGCGGTCATGCAGGCCATGGAGAACCCGGGTGACAACAACTACTTGCTTGTCGCGGCGATCGCCGATGCCATTATGCAGGCGAATCTGCACGTCGAAGTTCCCGCAGCCGTCCTGGCGATGAAAGTTGTCCAGGTCGGCGTGCACAAGCTCTGCCGAGGTCACACTGCGAGTTAGGGGGCGATGTGGAAGTCGCCACTTTCATGGACGCTCTGGGGGGAACGGCAGAGCGAAGCGACTTTCCGAGTTTCATGGATGATGAAGCGGTCGAGGCGTGCCTGAATGCATTCCTGCATGTGCGGGCACAGTTGTCCGACTATGATCGCCTCGTCGGGGTTTCCACAGAGATAGAACTGGTGAGATCCCCTTTCTTCACCTGTCGAACCAAGGAAGTCGGGCCGCACCACTACGCCATAGCAATCCCCCTCGGGCTGGTATGTCGCGTCTACGTTCTGGCGCACCTCCTGTGCGGGTACCTGCATGTCAAGGCGCCGCTTTTGACGTGCGCGGGCATGGACGCGACGTGGGAGGACCGATGGCGGCTCCCGGCCGAGCTGGAGTCCCTTTTCGGTGCTGCCAGAGCTGACGACAACTGGTGGCGGGACATCGCGGCACTGTACGCCAGGGTGAGATGCACGGATGATGCCGATTACGACGCCAAGTCGCTGACTTCCCTGGCCGTCATGTTCATCGCCGGACACGAGGGCGCACACGTACACCGCCGGCACGGTGCGGCATTCCGGCACTTCAAACGCGCTGGAGTGATCAGTGACCCGCTGGGGGAACGGGTGTTCAAGCGATTCGCTGAGACGGACGCCGACATCATGGCAACGTATTGGGTGATCGACGCCCAGCGGATCGGAGTCAAGGCCGGGTTGGAACGCGGACTGGACGTCAGCATGCCGGTGGGGTACTTCCGGTTGTCCTACGCGGTTACGATGCTGTACGCACTGTACGACGCCCATCGCAAACGAATGGGGGCCTATGAGGGTGGCATCTACTCGCACCCCATTGTTCGCCGTGACATGTTCACTGTTGCCAGCACCAAAATGGCCGAAGCCTATCCTGCGGAAATGCGCGATTGGCTGAGTATGGAAAAGGCTGGATTCGTCCATTGTGTCGGGTCCCTGAACGTGCTCAATTTTGCTGCTCTGGGAGGGTTCTTCGGCAAGGTGGCGACCGGTTACAACGCGGTTCCGGTCTCCTCTCTCCACTACGAACCGGCGATGCTGGACGACTGGGACAAGAGGTGCCGGCGCGAGACAGTGTTCTACTCACTGCTGGCGAACCTGTATGAGACGTCCGGGGAATTCCAGCGGGGTACTACTCCCGAAGAGGTCAGATTCGCATATCCGGATCGTGAAACCATCGAGACCTTCCTCGCCTCCGGCGACTCGATGTGGCAGGCCGCCTGGGACATGACGACGCGAGTCCTGGGCAGTCGGCCGGAAACTGACCTTGTGCAGTGAGAGTCGCCTGGCTGGACACCCCCCGTCGCGCAGGACCGTGGCGAGGCGGGCACTCGCCTGATCTCGCCGCTCGTACGTCAGGGCGGTGTCGTCGTGGCGTACGAGCGGCGTGCGCTCCATGCAGCCGGGGCGCGTCGTGCGCAGGCTCCGGGGGAGGATCACGTCGCGTGGGGTGACCCCGGCGCGTGTCACGGGACGGGCGTGCGGTCCGGTCGGCCGCCCGGCATGGCCGGTGTCCTCGTGGCGGGCCAGCCACATGCGCAGCAAGTGACGTCTGTGCTCCGCGGCGTCGAAGTCCTCGTACGCCGAGCGGGCGTGCAGTACGACATGGTTGTCGAGCAGCAGCAGGTCACCGGGGTGGAGATCCAGTTCGAGCCGGACGGCGGGCGAGGCGGCCGTCGTCTCGATGAGGTCGTACAGCTCCCTGTCGGCGGCCCGGGCACCGTCCGCACCACCGTCGCCGGAAGTGCCGGCGCCGTTGTCCAGGCGGGCCCGGTCGTAGCGCATGCTGGGCCTGTCGCCGTACCGGGTGACAAGCGGGGAGGCCAGGTACGCGCCCTCACCGGACGGACCGTCGAAGAGGTGCCTGCGGTACAGGCGCCCGGCGAGGTCCGGCCGGGTGTCGAGCACGGCGTTGTGCACGGCGGCCGCACTCGCCAGCAGCGTCCGGCCGCCCGAGCGGGCCGGCCGCAGACACAGCAGGCCGAGCAGGTCCGACTCGGCGGTGCGGAACGGCAGCGCCGCCCGGGGCAGGCCCGGCACCGGGCGGGTGTCCCGGATGTGGCAGAGGACGCGGCCGTCGGCGGTCTGCGGGACGGGCCTGCCGAGGTACTGACCGATGCCGCGCAGCACGGTGCTCGCCTCCGCCTCGCCGAGCAGATCTGCCGGCACGCTCCGGAGCAGGACGAAGCCCGGTCCCTCGGCCGGCGACGCCGCGGCGCGCTGGAGCTCGGCGGCGAGCGTGGGCAGCGGGAAGTCGGTGACGGTCATCCGCAGCAGGGTGGCGCCTCGCCCGCGGGCGGTGTGCACGGCCGTACGCAGTTCCTCACGGTGCTCGGCGGACAGCCGCAGAACCCAGTCGTCACGGGCCGCCGCATCGGGGCCGTACCACAGGGCGGGGCCCGTGAACGGTCCGGTCGGCGCCGTCGTATCCGGGGTTTCGGCCATGGTCGCCTCCGAGGTCTGGTGAGCCGAGGGGCTTCGTCCGGTGGTGCGGCGGGCAGGCCGTGCGGCTGCCGGACGCCCCACGGCCGCGTTGACGGGGATGCTACGCATCACCCGTGCCCCATGCTTGACGTCCGGGGACGGGAAACTTAACTTCTGGGGACCCGCCGCCCCTGGAGCGTGCCCATGAGGCCCCTTGTCCGCACCGCCGCGCTGAACGGCTACGTCGAGCTGAGCCGTTCCCTCGGTCTCGATCCCCGTGCACTGATGAAGAGCGTCGGCCTGGACACCGCGGACCTGGCCGTGCAGGACCGGTGGATCTCCGGCACCGCGGTGGTCGGACTGCTGGAGCTGTCGGCCGCAGCCTCAGGGCGCGAGGACTTCGGTCTGCTCCTTGCGGAGCTGCGGCGTTTCTCCAACCTCGGCCCCATCAGCCTGCTCGTCCGTGAAGAGCCGGACGTGCGCAGCGCGTTGGCACTGCTGATCCGCCATCAGCACACGTACAACGAGGTCCTGCACGCCCGGCTCTCGGAGGGCAACGGGGTGGCCACGCTCAAGGTGGACCTCAGGCTCGGGGAGCCGCAGCCGGCCCGGCAGGGCACGGAGCTCGCCGTGGGCGCGTTCCACCGCGTGCTGTGCGGCTTCCTCGGCCCGCGCTGGCGCCCGTCGTCGGTCTGCTTCGCCCACCGGGCGCCGCGGGACACCGCCGGCCACCGCCGCCTGTTCGGGCCGTTGGTGGAGTTCGACCGCGACTTCAACGGCATCGTCTGCTACGCCGGGGACCTGGACGCCCCCAACGCCATGGCCGACGCGCAGTTGCGCAGCTACACCCGCCAGTACTTCGAGCCCGTCGCGGCTCCCAGGGAGGCGTCCGAGGCCGACCGGGTGCGCGACCTCATCGAGGCGCTGCTGCCGACCGGGCGCTGCTCCATCGAGCAGATCGCACGCAGCCTCGGCGTCGACCGGCGCACCGTGCACCGTCATCTGGCCCGTTCCGGCGAGACGTTCTCCTCCCTGCTCAATTCGACCCGGATGGGGCTCGCGGAGCAGTTCGTCGCCAATCCCAGCCGCTCCTTGACCGAGGTCTCGACGCTGCTGGGGTTTTCCTCGCTGAGTGCGTTCTCCCGCTGGTTCCACGAGCACTTCGGCACCGGTCCGCGGGAGTGGCGCAAGAGCCGGAGCGGCCCGGCGGGGCTCGGCGGGAGCTGAGCCTGCGGGATACGCGGGGGCGGTAGGGCCATGGATCCGCTGGTGTGTCCCCGATGGGCAAGTCACCTGTCACCACAGGCAAAGCAGGCGTGCGGCGCCCGCCCTACGGTTGCACCACCGCGCAGGCGGCCGGCCTCCGGAGGGAGTGCTCTGCTGCTCCCCTGAGGGCACTCCCTCCGGACCGGCCCGAAGCCGTCCGGGCCAGGTGTCACCACCAGCCCGGACGTCCGCTGCCGCGTGCCCCGTTGTCGCGTCCGCCGCCTGCCCCGTGACGCGCTCACCCCTGCGACAAGGAGAAGCACCGTGCACTTCCACGACGACTCTCTCTTTCCCGAGAACCAGGAAAAGCTGGTGATCCAGGCCGCGCCGTACGGCCCCGAGTGGCTTCCCGGAGACGCGGACGACCTGCCACTGACCATGGACGAGCACGTACAGGCGGCCGTCGACTGCTACAACGCCGGCGCGACGGTGCTCCACATCCACGTCCGTGAGCTCGACGGCAAGGGCTCCAAGCGGATGTCCATGTTCAACGAGCTGCTCGGGCGGCTGCGCGAGGCAGTGCCGGACATGGTGCTCCAGATCGGCGGCTCGATCTCCTTCGCCCCCGAGGGGGAGGGCGGTGACGCCAAGTGGCTCGCCTACGACACCCGCCACCTGCTGGCCGAACTCACCCCGGCGCCGGACCAGGTGACGATCGCGATCAACACCAGCCAGATGAACATCGTCGAGATCATGAACGACGACGACCTGGAGGGCACGTCGATCGCGAAGCCGGACTACTACCGCGCCTACCGCGACATGGTCGTCGAGGCCGGTCCGGAGTTCTACCTCGAGCACCTCAGGCGCCTGCACGCGAACGGCATCCAGCCCCACTTCCAGCTGGCCCACCTGGCCCAGCTGGAGACCGTGGAGCGGCTGATCCGCGCGGGCGTCCACACCGGGCCGCTGATCCTCAACTACGTGGCCATCGGCGGCGGTTTCGCCGGCCGGCACCCCGCCGACCTGGTCGAGTTCATCCGCCGCGTGCCGGACGGCGCCGTCCTGACGATCGAGAGCTCCATGCGCGCCGTGGCCCCGATGAACGCCGTCGCCATCGCCCTCGGCCAGCACGTGCGCGTCGGCAACGAGGACAACCTGTGGCGCGCCAAGGGCGAGCGGATGTCCTCCGTGGCCCAGGTCGAGCAGATGGTGAGGATCTCCGAGGCGCTCGGCCGGGAGATCGCCACGGGAGCGGACGCCAAGCGGATCTACAAGCTCGGCGAGTACTACGCGGATGCCGACGAGACCCTCGCCCGGCTCGGCATGGTGCCCAACCGCCGACCGGGACAGCGCGGCTTCATGCTGCGCGACGTCCAGGCCTGATCCACGGCCCCCCTACCCCACCCCTGCGACCCCCTCCGGGAGCTCTCCGTGGCACACGCCGTCCGCTTCTACGAAACCGGTGGCCCTGACGTCCTCACCTGGGAGGAGGTGTCCGTCGGCGACCCCGGACCGGGCCAGGTGCGCATCCGGCACGAGGCCGTCGGCCTGAACTTCGCCGACACCTACTTCCGTACCGGGCTCTACCCGGTACGGCTGCCCGACGGCATCGGCGTCGAGGCCGCCGGAGTGGTGGAAGCCGTCGGCGAGGGCGTCACCCACGTCGCCCCGGGGGACCGGGTGACGTACACCGGGAGCCCGCTGGGGGCCTACAGCACCGAACGGGTCATGGACGCCTCGCACCTGATCAGGCTGCCCGCCGGCATCAGCTGCGAGACGGCGGCCGCGATGACCATGCGCGGCCTGACGGCGGCCTATCTGCTGCGCAGGATCCACCCGCTGCGGGAGGGGGACACGATACTGCTGCACGCGGCGGCCGGCGGTGTGGGCCTGATCGTGTCCCAGTGGGCCGCACTGCTCGGCATCCGTGTCATCGGAACGGTCTCCAGCGAGGAGAAGGCGGAGATCGCCCGCGCACACGGATGCCGGCACGTCATCCGCTACCGGCAGGAGAACGTCGCCGACAGGGTGCGGGAACTGACCGACGGCGCCGGAGTGCCGCTGGTTCTCGACAGCGTCGGCAAGGACACCTTCGCCGGCTCCCTGGCCTCGCTGTCCCGCCGCGGCCTGCTGGTCTGCTTCGGCACCGCTTCCGGTCCCGTACCACCCATCGACGCGATGCAACTCGCCGTCCAGGGCTCGCTGTTCGTCACCCGGCCCGCCCTGGCCGACTACATCGCCGACCCCGCCGAGCGCGCCGCGCTGGCCGGCGAGCTGTTCGAGCACGTCGCCTCCGGGCGCATCAAGATCGAAATAAATCAGCGCTACGCCCTCGAGGACGCGGAGCAGGCGCACCGCGACCTGGAAGCCGGCCGGACCACCGGGTCCTCGGTCTTCGTCCTGTGAGAGGGCGCACCCCGTATCCACCCAGGGAGTGAGCACCCATGCCAGACACCCTCTCGTCGTCGCCGCGGCACGCCCCGGCGCCGGTACGCCCCGGTGCGTGCCGTACCTCGATCGAGGCCGAGCCGCTCACCTGCACCATCGGAGCAGAGATCACCGGTGTGAACCTCGCCGACGCGGCCCGTGACGACGACCTGTTCGCCGAGATCAAGAGCCTGCTGCTGCGGTACAAGGTCCTCTTCCTGCGGGACCAGGACATCTCGCGTGCCGACCACGTCGCGTTCGCCTCGCGCTTCGGCCCGCTGGAGGACCACCCCGTCGCCGGCAGCGACCCCGACCACCCCGGACTGGTCCGGATCTACAAGGACCTGGACAGCCCCCCGGAGCACTACGAGAACGCCCTGCACACGGACGGCACCTGGCGGGTGAACCCCTCGATGGGGGCCGTGCTGCGCTGCGTCGAATCGCCCCCGGTCGGCGGTGACACGATCTGGGTCGACATGGCCGAGGCGTACCGCCGGCTTCCCGACCACATCAAGACGCGGATCGAGGGGCTGCGCGCCCGCCACAGCATCGAGGCCACCTTCGGCGCCGTCATGCCCGAGGAACAGCGCCACGCGCTGAAGGAGCGGTTCCCGGACGCCGAGCACCCGGTCGTGCGCACCCACCCCGAGACGGGCGAGAAGATCCTGTTCGTCAACGCCTTCGCGACGCACTTCGTCAACTACCACACGCCCGAGAACGTGCGTTTCGGCCAGGACTACGCGCCGGGCGCGAGCCACCTGCTCGCCTATCTGATCAGCCAGGCCGCCATCCCGGAGTACCAGGTGCGCTGGCGCTGGAGTCCGAACAGCGTGGCCATCTGGGACAACCGCTCCACCCAGCACTACGCCGTACAGGACTACTGGCCCGCCGTCCGCAAGATGGAGCGCGCCGGAATCGTGGGCGACAGACCGTTCTGACCTGCCACTTCCCGAGCAGTCGAGGTGATGACAATGGAGTTTCACACCACTGCGCAGTCCACGGCCCCGGCCGCGTCCGCGCCGGCCTGGCCCGTGTCCAGAGGTTATGCCTGGACGGTCTTCGCACTCGGCTTCGGCCTGCTGCTGTCCGACTACATGTCCCGCCAGGTCCTCAACGCCGTCTTCCCGATGCTGAAGGCCCAATGGCTGCTGTCCGACGCCGCCCTGGGGTCGCTCAGCGGCATCGTGGCCCTGGCGGTCGGCGTGCTCACCTTCCCCATGTCCCTCATGGCCGACCGCTGGGGGCGGGTGCGCAGCCTGCTGCTCGCCGCCACGCTGTGGAGCCTGGCCACCCTCGGGTGTGCCGTATCGGCGGGCTACGGCGAGATGTTCGTCGGCCGGCTCTTCGTCGGCATCGGTGAGGCGGCCTACGGCAGTGTGGGAATCGCCGTGGTCCTCAGCGTCTTTCCGGTCGCCCTTCGGGCCACCCTCTCCGGTGCCTTCATCGCGGGCGGCGCCTTCGGCTCGGTGCTCGGCGTCGCCGTCGGCGGCGCCGTGGCCCAGGCGGCGGGCTGGCGCTGGGCGTTCGCCGCGATGGGGATCTTCGGCCTGGTCCTCGCCGCGGTGTACGGCATCGTGGTCAAGGAGAGCAGACTGGCGCCGCGCGGACAGTCCACCGGCGGCGAGGGCGGCGCGCAGGAGCGGCGGCTGCGCGCCCACCTGCCCCGCCTGTTCTCCTCCGTCTCCGTCGTCAGCGCCTACGTCGGCAGCGGACTGCAACTGTTCATCGCGGGCGCGCTCCTGTCCTGGCTGCCCAGCTTCTTCAACCGCTCCTACCACATGACCACGGCCAGAGCGGGCGCGGTCGCCGGCGGCTACGCGATGATCATCGGCCTCGGGATGATCTTCGGAGGCATCGCCTCCGACCGCGTCAGCTCCACCACCCCGATCCGCAAGTGGGCCGTCGCCGTGGGCTGCAGCCTCGGCTCACTCCTCCTGCTGACCCTCGCCTTCCAACTGCCCACAGGACCGGCCCAGTTGCTGACCCTGGCGGCAGGCGCCCTGCTGTCGGCCGGTTCCGCCGGACCGGCGGCGGCCATGGTGGCCAACCTGACCCCCTCCTCCATCGCGGCGACCGCGTTCGCCACCCTCACCCTGGCCAACAGCCTGCTCGGGCTGGCCCCGGGCCCCGCTGTCACGGGTGCGCTCGCGGACCGCTTCGGCCTGCTGGGTGCCCTGCGCATCGTGCCCCTCGTCGCGGTCGCGGCCACGGTGGCCTTCCTGGTCGGCCGGCACTGGTACGAACGCGACCTCCTCCGCCTCGACGACCTCGCCGTGAAGGCGGAGCCCAAGCACCCGTCGGAGATCCCCTCATGAGCCCCACCGCGGAACCCACCGTGGTCATCGTCCCCGGTCTGCGCGACCACGTCGCCGACCACTGGCAGACCCTGCTGGCGGAACGGCTGGCCCAGGCCGGCCGCGCCGTCCGCACCGTTCCCCCGGTGGAGGGGAACCGACTCGGTCTGGACGTCCAGGTCGGCAACCTGGCCGCCACGCTGGCGCCCCTGGACGGACCGGTCCTGCTGGTCGCCCACAGCGCCGGAGCGGTCACCACCGTGCACTGGGCCGGGCGCCACCACGCCGACGTGCGCGGCGCGCTGCTCGCCACGCCACCGGACTTCGACACACCGCTGCCGGACGGCTACCCCACCCCCGCCGACCTGGCGGACCACGGCTGGACCCCCGTGCCCCGCGCACCGCTGCCCTTCCCCAGCCTCGTCGCCGCCAGCGCCGACGACCCTCTCGGCACCCCGGAGCGCGTCGCCGGGCTGGCCCGCAGCTGGGGCAGCCGCCTCGTGGAGCTGGGCGCGGTCGGCCACCTCAACCCCGCCTCGGGTTACGGCGAGTGGCCCCTGGCCGAGGAACTGATCCGCATGCTGGAGACCGACACCGCCGGCAAGCCGCTCGGGGCGACCCCCACCGGAGGGCACCCATGACGCCGGACACCGAGCTGCTGTGGACACCGGGACGCCGCGAACTGGAGGACTCCAACGTCGCGGTGTTCATGGAATGGCTGGAGGAGACCCGCGGCCTGCGCTTCGCCGACTACGCCGAGCTGTGGCGGTGGAGCTCCACCGATCTCGCGGGCTTCTGGTCGGCGGTGTGGGAGTACTACGGGCTGGACGCCGTCACCGGGTACGACGAGGTGCTGGGCGAGGCCACCATACCGGGAGCCCGCTGGTTCACCGGCGCACGGCTGAACTTCGCCGAACGGTGCCCGTCGACGACCCCGGTGACGCACGCTACCGGGCCGGCTACTTCGCCACCTACCCGGGCATGTGGCGGCACGGTGACTCGGTGACCGTGGAAGCGGACCTGTCGGTCGTCGTCTCCGGCCGTTCCGACTCCACGCTCAACCGCATGGGGGTGCGCATGGGTTCGGCCGACACCTACGCGGTGGTGGAGCAGCTGTCCGGCATCGCGGACAGCTTCGTCGTCGGTGTCGAGCAGGCCGACGGCGGCTACTTCATGCCGCTGTTCGTCGTGACCGAGGACGGCGGGGAATCCGACGACGGCCTCCGGGAGCGGATCACCGCGGCCATCAGACACCAGTTGTCCCCACGCCATGTGCCCGACGTGATCGTGCGGGTGCCCGCACTGCCCCGCACGCTGACCGGGAAGAGGCTCGAGGTGCCGGTCAAACGGCTGCTGCAGGGCGCGAACACGGCCGACGTCACCGGCCCGGGCGCCGTCACCGACGGCCACATGCTGGACTGGTTCGCCGCGTTCGGAGCACGGACGAACGGGAGCGGGAACGCGTGGACGAACGTGACAGGCAGGACATAGGGCCGAGCCGTCCGCGGTGCCGAGCGGCGTGACGTAACGGTGAAACCACTGGTACGCGTCCGGTACAACCGGCGCGGCAACTGGAGCGTCATGAGTGTCGAACGGCCAAGGAGCCGCTTCGCGCAGCAGAAAGGCAACCGCGATGTCCTCTCCCCTCACGCTCCGGCGAGTGCTCCCCGCCGCCGCGCTCACCTGCGTCGCGGTGCTCGCCACCGGCTGCAGCGCGGGCTCGGCCTCCTCCTCCGGTGGCACAGCCGCGGACACGGCTTCTGGCGCGCCGGCCACGTCGGCGCCGGGTGCGGCAACGCCGACCGCGACAACGCCGGCCGTGGCCACCACGGCTCGGGCCGGCAGTACGCGTACCGGCGCCCAGGCGCAACCGGCCGGAACAACGCGTGGGCGCACCGTCGCTGCCTGCCCGACCCGGTCCCTGAACGCCAGACCGGGTGTCAGCCAGGGCACCGCCGGGAGCGTCTACCAGGTGATCGACTTCACCAACATCTCGCAGATCACCTGCACCCTGTACGGCTACCCTGGCGTGTCGCTGGCCGGCGGCAGCCCCGTTCATCAGATCGGCCCCGCCGCCACACGGAACACCACCGCACCCCGCGCGCTGGTGACGCTGGCACCGGGGGCGACCGGCAACGCCCTGCTGAGGATCACGGACGCCGGCAACTACCCCACGACGCAGTGCCACCCGACCGCCACCCAGTACCTCCAGGTCTACCCGCCGGGCCAGACGACCCCGATCTACGTCGCCTACAACTCCAAGGCCTGCGCCGGGACGGTCGGCATCCTCAGCGTCAGCGCGCTCCAGCCGGGCTCTGGAAGTACGCCGTAGTAAGCGAAGATCCTCGATGCCGACGCCCGCCGGGCTCAACCAGCGCCACCGCATGGTCGTGCTCATCACCCCGGGGCGGCTTGCCCCGGTGAGTACGCTGGTATGGGCGTTGACGCGGGGAACCGCGGAACCGGTTTCGGCGTCCTGGTTGTGGACCTGAGCTCGAGGCGGGGGCGTTGGCATGGCTACGAGGATCTCGGTGACCGTCAAGGGGCTGACCGGTCTGGACGACCGGGACCGGATGCTTGACGAGCTGGCGGCGGCGACCGGTCTGTCGTGGCGTTCGTCGCCCGTCGACCAGGGCAGGGTGCTGACCGGCGGCATCGTCGAGGTCGTCCTCGTGGCCGCGGTCGGCAAGGCGACCGAGATGACCGTGTCGGCCGCGGTGGACGCCGTGAAGCGGGTGGTCGAGCGCTGGCGCGATGAGCGGCTGGATCCGCCCGAGACCTCGGTCGGCACCGAGTCCGTACCCGACTCCGCGGCGGAGCCGACGGCGGAAGGGCTGGACAGCTGAGATGGCGTCCCGTGCGGTGGTGATAGGACCGGCCGGGTACGCCGTCGATTCGGGGATGGACAGCCATCCGCCGATCGGCGAGAGCGCGCGTATGTACGGCGAGGTTCTCGCGGGCGACGAGATGTGGGGTGCCGACTGCTGCCGGGTCCTGACCGAGGACGAGGTCCAGACGGCCGACGGCGTGATGAGGGCGTTGCAGGAGGCCGCCGACGAGACGGGGCCCGACGACATACTCCTGGTGGTGTACGTCGGCCACGGTCAGTACTGGAGTGACGTTCCCGGCGCGCAGGTCCATTTCTCCGTGGGCTCGTCCTACCGGGACAAGCCGTGGACCTGGCTTTCCAGTTGGTATGTCTACCGCGTCATGCGCAAGGCCAGGGCGAGGCTGAAGGTCCTGATCGCCGACTGCTGTTACTCGAACCTGCTGCCCCAGCTGGGGGAGGAGCCCGTCCTTCCCGGAGTGCTGGGCGCGCTGGACGAGGGCACCTGTGTGTTCACGGCCGTCAAGAACGCCAACTTCGCACCCGCCGACGGTTGTTCAGCCCTGCCGGGGAACCTCTCGAAGTGCACACCGTTCAGCGGGCATCTGCTGCACGTACTGCAGGATGGCACGAAGGACCACAATCACCAGCTCACCATCGGCCTCCTGCGGGAGGCGGTGAAGAAGGAGATGGAGAACTGCACAGGTGCCCAGCACCAGGTACCGAGGATGTCGCTGAACGACGCCCGTGACGGCACCCCGCTCTTCACCAACCAGATGGAACTCAAGAAGCGCGACCCGGTCCCGCAGCTCCCGGTCGAGCCCTCGGACTGGGTCAGGACGTTGCTGATGGACCGGGACTCCCGCCTCGACGAACTGCTGAAGGACGAGCGGAAGACCGGCGACGTGGTCGCCCTGCTCAGCTCCAGGCCGGATGAGGCCAGCCGGCATCTCGCGCGGCACATCGACGTCAGGGCCAACCAGGCGTTCAGCTCGCCCCATGCCTTTGCCCGCTACTGGAACCAGGTGGAGAAGGCACTGCGCGTATGACGGAGGGCCAGAAGGCCGCGGGCTCCGGCGTGGCCAGGAGTTCCGAGGGCGACGGTGCGACGGAGCCGTGGGGCTTCGGCTATGAATGGGTGACCAAGTGCTCGGTCGCCGCCTTCAAGGAGCGCATGCAGGCCATGCGGGAGGGCGAGCAGCCCGTCACCGGGAGCAGCGAGAGGCCCCGGCCCGCCAACGCGATCAGGGCCCTGCACGCGTTCGCCATGCTCAGCACCATCGACCGGCTCATCGAATGCGCGGTGAGTTTCGACTACCGGGACGCCGTCAACATGGTGGCCACGGCGGCGCTGAGCCGGAACATCATCCATGCCGCGGAACTCGCCATCCGGCAATGGGACGCCGAGCGCGCGAGCGAGGGCAGGCACCCGCCGCTGACGGACGGCGTCATCCACGACATCGCCTGCCAGCGGACGGTGCTCGACGTCGCCGTCTTCGTCAGGGAGTGCCGTCGCGCCGGAAAGAGCGAGCTGGTGGACAGGACGCTGCGCGTGTTCACCACACCGAGTTCGGGGCGGACCAATCTCGACAAGGCCCTGCTCTACATCGCGCTGCGCGACGAGAAGTGCGGGGAAGAGGCCGCCGAGCTCCTCCGGCAGACCCTCGTCGCGATCACCGAGCACGTGCACGTGCCGTCGCAGGCCTCGTACCCGATTCCCAGGGAGTTCCAGGATCTCGCCGGCGCACTGCACCAGCTCAGTCCCTCCGAGCGGATCCTGGAGGAGTGGGTCGACGCACAGCTGCGGATTCCGGATCGCGTACCCGAGACCAGACGGATCGTCGCCCATCTGATCGCCACCCGGACCGACAGCCCCGACACTCTCGTGGAGCATGTCGGCACACGGCTGTCCCAGCATGACATCGCTGAAATCTGCGGCCAGCTGGCCAGGCAGGGGGCCGCCGAGAAGTGCGTGCTGATCCGCGAGTACGCCGCGTCGCGCGACAACGTGGAGCACCTGGCGGAGATCGTCATCGCCTGGCACCGCTCGGAGGCTCTCACCAGGACGACCAAGGACCTGCTCGCCGACATCGTGGCCAGGGGGACGGCGCGAGCGGCCGGGCCCCGCTCGCCGGTGGAACTCGACTACCTGGACACGGTACTGGGCAACTTCAACGCCCAGCCGGAATGCAGGAGGCTGCTGCGCATCGCCGCCGCGGTGCACACGGACGGCCGCTCCGGAACCGATCTGGCCGGTCTGCTGGTCAGGATCGAGCGGCCGAGGGACCGCAACCGTGCGGCGCAGACGATCGCCCAGCGACTGGCCGCGCGCGTCCTCGAACAGGGCGCCGACGCCGGGCTCTTCGTCGAGTACGTCCAAGGGCTGCGGGGCCACGGCCGCGCCGAGGCTGTCGATCTGGCCTGCAAGGAACTGGCGGACCCCTCCGACCCGGTCGGGGTGCCCCGGGGTTCGGGTGCGGTCATCGCCGAGATCGCCGCCCGCCTGTACGGCGCGGCGCTGCCCCGCGACGGCTGGGACCTGCTCGAACGATGCCTGGAGAACGAGCAGCGTGTCACCCCTCGAGGCGTGGCGCTCGTCGTCGACCGGTTGCGCACCAGCACGATGGCGGAAGAGGACAGGCATTTCCTGCTCCGCGCCACGGTGGGCCGCTGGTCCGACACGCACCGTCGGGAGGAGGCGGTCGAGGAGCTGCGCGGCAGGGGATACGAGGCGGAGGCCACGGAGGTCATTCGTTCGCTGCGTTAGCGGCCGTGGCGGGGCCGGAGCCCGGAGTCGGCAGCATGGGCGCCACTTCGGCCATGTGGCGTCTGGACGCGTCGACCAGGCCCTCGAAGGCCGCGAGTGCCGCAGCGACGGCCAGGAGACCCCCGAGGAGCTTGGGGAGGACACCGACCGAGGAATCGCCCAGCAGCGTCAGCAGCGTCAGCACCGCGAGGTGACCGACCAGCCAGAGCGCAGCCTGGGCCGCGGGGCTGGTGCGCCAGTGCCGTAACACCGTCACGTGCACCTTGGCGTCGTACATCCGGCCGAAGGCGGGCAGCCGGCGGGCCAGGACCGGCAGACACAGCAGCAGGGCGCAGCCCACCGCGAGGGTCGCCATGCCCCGCCACAGGGGGGCCCAGCCCGCCCCGTAGAGGATGAGCGCGATCAAGGCGAAACCGGCCCGCGCCAGGACCTCGCGGACGCCGCGCCGCAGGCGGGACCAGCCGGTCAGGTGGTCGCGGAGCGACACGAGGACGACGCCCGGGACGGCGTAGACGACCAGTGTCAGGACTCCGGTGATCGCGACGAGGGAGCTCCAGCTGCCGCCGACCGCCAGCAACGCGATGCTCGCGACGAAGAAGTCGACGACCAGGACCAGCCAGTACACGTCGTACCGCCGCTTCAGGGACGCCTTGCGGGCGGTCTGCAGGCCGCGGTGCGTGAGATGGGCCCGGCTGAGCGCTGCCACCTCGCGGGTGAGCGCATGGGCGAAGACGAGTCCCGCACCCATGGGCGAGATCACGGCGCCGATCCTGAGCAGCCACCCGAGCCACCACAGGGAGAGGGCGAAGGCGAACTGGGCGTAGGGCGACGGCTCGACGCCGGGCGGACTCCAGTAGGACGCCTCGTACTTCGTGAAGACGACCTGAAGCGAGATGTACAGGACCATCGCCCCGGCGATCGTGCCGAAGACCGCCCTGCGGAGCCGGGCCGCCTCGCCGATTCCCCGACCCCACCGCTTGATGTTCCCGGCGAAGTCCAGCGGTCCCTGGAAGCCGACGTAGGCGAAGATAACGCCGCTGCCGACGACCGCTGCCAAGGCGGCCCCCGCGCCTTTTCCGGTGCCGCCGCCACCCGCGTGGGGACTGCGGTGGTCGAAGCCGGCCACGATCAGCAGCGCGACGGTCAGGACGGGGATGACGACCTTCACCACCGTCAGCCAGGAGTTGATCCTGAAGAAGATCCGCGGGGCCACCAGATTCACCGCGGAGATCGCCGCCATGAACACCAGCGCATAGCCCCAGCCTTTGAGGGTGAGCGCCTGGGAAGGGTCCAGGAGCCCGTGGACCTTCCAGGACAGGCCCCTCGTCATCGCGACGGCCTCACTGGAGAGGTTGATCGCGTAGAAGATCCACAGGCCGGCCGCGACCACCGTCGCCACCAGCGCGCCGCTGCTCTGCAGCGGCAGGAATATCAACCCGCCCGTCTTGGGGGCGACGGTGCCCAACTCGACCATGACCGCGGCGATCAGCAGCATGAGCAGGCCGCCGAACACCCAGGCCAGGTAGGCGTCCGAACCGGCCCGCCGGAACGCGTCGTCCGCCCCCAGCAGCCAGCCGGAACCGATCATGCCCCCAGCCGCCAGGCCGACGAGGTGGAACACCGACAGCCGCCGCTGCTCGTCCTCGTCCTCGGCCCGCCGCACTGGCTGTCGGCCCTGAGGCCTCATTTCCCGGACACTCATCCGCCCTGTTCCCCCGCGTAGCGTCTGCACATCCTCACGCACAGTGGCGAACAGGGTACTGGTCGGTGCGGGCCGGGGATACGGCGTTGCGGCGGTGTTCAGCTGGGGCGACCACCTGGAGTCCCGATGCGGAGGGCGGACCGGGGCGGCGGCGGAGTCACCGGGATGCCGCGATCGATGCCGCCGTGAGTCTGTCCACGGCCGCCGCGACCGCCTCGGGGCTGGAGACCATCGACAGGTGCCGGGCGCCCGTGATGAGCGTGGCAGGCGGTGCGCCGATGCGCCGGGCGGTCTCCTGCGGCGTCCGCCGGGTGAACACGTCGTCCTGGGCACCGAACACCACCGACTTGGGCAGGCGCACCCCGGCGAGCCGGGCCACCCGGTCCGCGGGCAGACCCGGCACACCCGCGGCCAGCATGCTCCACAGCGCGCTCTCCGCGCCCGGCACCCGGAGCGGGCGTCGCCACTGATCCAGCCCGGCGGCGTCCAGGTGCGGACAGGCAGGCCCGCACTGGGCGTCGTACACGCTGCGGATCACCGCGTCGATGCCGAGTCCCAGCCGCAGCAGGCTGGTGCGGTACGGGTCGATCAGCACGTACTTGAGGGCCGGCGGCGGCCCGGCACCCGTGTCGAGGGCGTCGCCGTCGAGGAGCATCACACCCCCCAGCCGGCCGGGGGCCCACAGCGCCGCCTCGGTGACCACGGCGGCTCCGCTGGAGTGCCCCACCAGCAGCGGGCGCTCGCCCGGACCGCCCAGGTGCATGGCGTCCAGGAAGCCCAGGAGCTGCCGGGTGAAATGGTCCACGGTGTACGGGCCGTGGCGCTCGCTGTACCCGTCTCCCGTCAGGTCGAGCGCGTACACCCGGTGGTCCCGGGCGAGCAGCGGGGCCAGGCGTGACCAGGTGTCGACGGACTCGAAGGCGCCGTGCACCAGGACGACCGGCGGGCCCGCCGTACCCCAGGTCTGGTAGCGCGTGCGGATGTCGGCGGCCTGCACGTACCTGAGCCCGCGCGGCGGCGTGGCGCGCCCGGCGGTGACGGCGTTGTAGACGAACGAGGCCGCCGTGACGACCACCAGCAGGAGGGCACAGCCCAGCGCGGCGCGCCGCAGCCATCGCCGCGGCCGGGAGCGGAGTGGCCGCTGCGCGTGCTCGGCAGGGAGGGACGGCGGAGCGGACGCCGGACGGGTGCCCGCGTCTCCGTCTCCGTCTCCATTCCCATCTCCGGCTCCGGCTCCGGCCTGGCGAAGATCAGCTGTCACGGACCACAGCATCGCCCATGGCACAGCCGCGGTCATCCTGCGGGGGGAGCCATCGTGACTACTCCGCCGGATGTAGGGGAGTGCCGGCTGCCCGCAACCGCCGTCGGGCGACCTGGGTACTGGGAGCCCCGGCACCTGGTGGCGAACTTCCTTGCCGGAGCGGGGAGTTGTTCCATGTGCCGGTCCCGGCGGCCCACCGCCCCCTGACCGCCCGCACGCCCATGTGGAAGACGTGTGAAGACCGCCCATGTCTACGGATGAAAACCGATGAAAGTCCTGAGGGCTGCGTGACGTTGGGGCTGGGGTGCGGCTTTACTGGGAGTTACCCATGGGCCGTCGCCAGGCAGAGGCCTGGCGGGGATCCGGGTAACGGGAGGACTGTCGATGGCTTACGCCAAGGGGTACGACGTGTCCGACTTCCAGTCGGGCATTCCGGGGGACGCGGGCTTCGTCTTCATCAAGGCGACCGAGGGAGCGCACACCGAACAGAGCAGCTACAAGCGCAAATTGGCCGAGGCCAGACGCCGCGGTCTGGTGGTCGGGCACTACCACTTCCTGCACGCGGAGAACGCGGTGGCGGACGAGGTGGACCACTTCTGCCGGGTGGTCGGCCATGTGCCGCAGGGCGAGCTGCTGGCGCTGGACTTCGAGCCGTACGGCCAGAACGTGAGTGACGCGCACGCGACCCAGGTGAAGAACCAGTGGCTGGCGGCGGTGAAGCGGCACTACCCGGACAACCGGGTCGGCCTCTACGTCGACCGCGACTACTGGTTCCGGACGGATGACAACGCGGGTGAATTCCTCTGGATAGCGGACTACGTCACACCGGGCGCGCCCAGGATCCGGTCTCCGTGGAAGTTCCATCAGTACACCGACCGGCCGATGGACATCGATGTGTACCACGGCACGATGCAGCAGCTGAGGGAGTGGGCGGGCGCGGCGGCGGAGCCGGGCCCCACGCCGCAGCCGAAGCCCGCACCGCATCCGAAACCCCAACCGCCCTGGCACGGGCTGCAGTTGGTCTCGCGCGCCGATTGGGGTGCCCGCCCCTGGCGGGAGCCGAACGGGTCGATCCCCTACCACGAGCCGCGCAAGGGTGTGAAGATCCACTACCTGGGCACGTCCTACACCTTCGGCCCGCACTCCACCTGCGCGGCCTATGTGCGACGCATCCAGAGCGGGCACATGGACTTCGACAAGTGGTCCGACATCGGCTACAGCTTCGTGGTCTGTGAGCACGGCGTGGTCTTCGAAGGCCGGGGACTGGAGCGGCGCAACAGCGCCAACGGGAACGTACCGCTCAACGAGGCGCACTACGCGGTCTGCGCGCTGGTCGGTTCCTCCGGGTCCACCACACCCACCTGGGACCAGCTCAACGGCCTGCGGGACGCGATCGAGTACTGCCAGAAGCACGGCCCGGCCGGCCCGGAGATCAAGGGCCACCGGGACGGGTATGCCACCGCCTGCCCCGGGCCTGTGCTCTACGCGTGGGTGCGCGAGGGAGCGCCACGGCCGTCGGGTTCGGGCACCAGCCCCGAGCCGCAGCCGCAGCCGCAGCCGCAGCCGAAGCCACAGCCCAAGCCGCAGCCGAAGCCACAGCCCGATCAGCCCACACGCCGTCAAGTGACCCTCGGTGGCCTGCAATACGGCTTCGGCGCCAAGGGCATGCACGTCACCGCGGTCGGCCGGGCACTGGTCGGCGCCGGGTTCGGCAAGCACTACCACCAGGGCCCCGGCCCCGAGTGGACCGACGCCGACACCCTCAACTACGCGGACTACCAGCGCAGTCAGGGCTACTCGGGCGCAGACGCCGACGGCGTCCCCGGCGAGCGTTCGCTGCGTGCCCTGCTGCACGGGGCCATCCCGCTCGCCACGGTCGCGCACGCCAAGGTGGTCGACTCGGCGCGGCGCGACCCGGGCGCCCCGCAGGGCGCGACCAGCAACCCGGACCATGTGCTCACCGTCGAACTCGCCCTGTCCGACGAGGGGTTGCTCGACCGCAAGTGGGTCGACGGCTCCTTCGGCACCAAGACCGTCGCCGCCTACTCGGAGCTCCAGAAGCGCTACGGCTACACCGGGATGATGGCCGACGGCATCCCCGGCAAGGACTCGCTGACCAGGCTCGGCCATGCGCACGGCTTCGCCGTCGAGTGACCTCTGCCGCGAAAGACTCAGGAAACCGTCATGTATCAGATAGCCCTGTCCCTCTGGCGTACCTTCGTGCCCTATCTGGTGGCCTTCGTCGTGCTGCAGGCTGCCCGGCTGGGCGTCCATCTGGACAACGCCACCGTGAACTCCGCGCTCACCACCGGCTTCGGCACGGTCTACTACGCGGTCTTCCGTGTGCTGGAACAACGCTACGGCGCGCGCTGGGGCTGGTTCCTCGGAGCGGCCAAGCCGCCGACCTACGCACCTGCGGGTGCTCCCGCCGCGGGCAGCCACGCGATCGACTACACCAAGCTCCCGGAAGGCGGCTGACGATCCCTCAACTGGCCGAGTCTCAGGTCCAGTTGTGAAGGAGATTGGGTCAAGGCGTGCAGATATCAGCTCCTGATCGGAAATGAGCGCGACTGGCCGGATGGATGCCTTGACCGGTGCGTAATCGGACCGTGAGACTCATCCTGCACTCAGGCACCAGGGACTTCATGCACTACCAGCGCAACGCCTCCGCGGTACAGGTGCCGTGGGGGCTGCGACGGGGGAATCAGGTAACGGCCGCACCGGGCCTCTTCCGGTGCTCGCGTACATGTCGTGACTCCGCGCACGTTCGGCGGCGGCGACAGCGCACTGCGCACCGCCGGGCGGTTCGTGTGCGTCTTCCTCCTTCTTCGTGTCCCCGGGTGCGACAAGGGAATGGAGGGGGAATTGACGACGACACCGACCTATCCCGGGGTCTACATCGAGGAACTGCCCAGCAGCGTCCGCACGATCGGCACCGTGACCACCTCGGTCACCGCCTTTGTGGGCCGCACCCGGCGGGGACCCGTGGACCGGCCCGTCACCATCACCGGCTTCGCCGACTACGAGCGGCAGTTCGGCGGCCTCGACCCGCAGAGCCCGGTCAGCTACGCCGTGCAGCACTTCTTCGTCAACGGCGGCACGGTCGCCGTCATCGTCCGGGCGGTGGCGGCCGGCACGGGCAAGTCGGCCACCGTGACGCTGCACTCGACCGAGAGCAGTACCGAGACCCCGGTCCTGGAGGTCACCGCCGAGCAGCCCGGTGCCTGGGGCGCGGGCCTGCGGCTCTCGGTGGACTACGACACCACCGCCCCGGACAGCACCTTCAACCTGCGGGTCTTCGACATCACCGGCGGCGTCGGCGAGTTCTTCTCCGGGCTGTCCGTCAAGGCCGGCGACGCCAACTTCGCCGAGACCGTGGTCAACGGCGGCTCCGACGCCATCAGGGTGAAGGTGCTCGCCGAGCAGCGCCCGGACCCGGTGGGCACCGTCTCCAAGCCCTTCGCCGCCACCCTGCCCGACCTCACGCAGCAGATCGAGGTCAAGATCGGGAACGTTCAGCGCACCTTCCGCATCTACGACGCTGAGCAGGACGGCAAGGCCCCGGTCACCGTCACCGACCTCGCCCTGCTGCTCGAGCGCAAGCTGCGCGCGCTGCCGGACGCCCCCGGCCGGCGCGTCTTCGCGGGGACCACCGTCACCGCCTTCGGCAAGCGCCTGCAGATCGTGGCCGGTTCCACCGACCCCGCCGACACGGTGCGTTTCGTCGGTGAGGCCGCCAACAACCTGGGCCTGGAGGGCGGCGTCAACCCGCCGGTCTTCGCGCTGGCGGGCGGCGAGGACGGCGGAGCGCCCGGCCCGACCGACCTGATCGGCAGCGAGCCGGGCAAGAGCGGCATGCAGGCGCTGCGTGACGTCGAGGACGTCAACCTCCTGGTGCTGCCCGAGATTTCGGCCTACCCGGACATCCAGGACCAGCTCACCGTGCTGTCGGCGGCGCAGGCGCTGGCCGAGGAGAAGCGGCTCTTCGTCATCGCCGACGCCCCGCAGACCTGGTCGACCGTGGACGCGGCGCGGGCCGGTCTGTCCGCGTTCGACCCGGTGCGCAGCGACCATGCGGCGCTCTATTTCCCGCAGTTGGAGCTGATCGACCCGCTCACCGGCCGGCTGCGCTCCTTCCCGCCGTCCGGCAGCGTCGCCGGGGTCTACGCCCGGACCGACGCCGCGCGCGGGGTGTGGAAGGCGCCCGCCGGGACGGAGACCCCGCTCTCCGGGGTGCGAGCGCTGGGCGTCAAGCTCACCGACAAGGAGAACGGGCTGCTCAACCCGCTGGGTCTCAACTGCGCCCGGAGCTTCCCGGTCGTCGGCCCGGTGGTGTGGGGCGCGCGGACGCTGGCGGGTGCGGACGCACTGCAGTCCGAGTGGAAATACGTCCCGGTACGGCGGCTGGCGCTGTTCCTCGAGGAGAGCCTCTACCGCGGGCTGCGGTGGGTGGTCTTCGAGCCGAACGACGAGCGGCTGTGGTCGCAGATCCGGCTCAACGTCGAGTCCTTCCTGCAGAAACTCTTCCAGCAGGGGGCGTTCCAGGGGACGACTCCGCGCACCTCGTACTTCGTCAAGTGCGACAGCTCGACGACCACGCAGGCGGACATCGACCGCGGAGTGGTCAATGTGCTGGTCGGCTTCGCTCCGGTGAAGCCCGCGGAGTTCGTGGTCGTCCAGATCGAGCAGATGGCCGGGCAGTCCGAGGCATAGGTTCAGGGGTTAGGAAGCAGCATTCATGGCCGAGTTCACCGTCAACCCGCAGCGATTCGACCCCTACAAGAACTTCAAGTTCCTGGTGGTATGGGACGGCCGGGTGGTCGCCGGCATCAGCAAGATCAGCCCGATGAAGCGGACCACCGAGGTGGTCAAGCACCGCAACGGCGGCGACCCCAGCTCGCCGCGGAAGTCCCCGGGCCGCACCGAGTTCGAGGCGATCACCCTGGAGCGCGGGGTCACCCACGACCCGGAGTTCGACCGCTGGGCCAACAAGGTCTGGCAGGTCGGCGCCGGTCCGGGCTCCGAGGTCTCGCTCGCCGACTTCCGCAAGGACCTGATCATCCAGGTGCTCAACGAGGCCGGCCAGGTCGCCGTCGCGCACAAGGTGTTCCGGGCCTGGCCGAGCGAGTACCAGGTGCTCGGCGAGATGGACGCCAACGCCAACGCGGTCGCCATCCAGAGTCTCAAGCTGGAGTGCGAGGGCTGGGACCGGGACTGGTCGGTCCCGGAGCCGCAGGAACCCTCGTACACCAACCCGGCGTAGTCGACTGTGAGTTCGGAACGACCGGCGGGCGCATCCCTCGGTGCGGCCGCCCTGCTGGCCATCTGGGAGGCGGGGCTGGCCGCGGGGTACGCCAAGCGCGCCCTGCTGCTGCACTCCGCCGCCCGGCCGGCGGCGGACAGCGAGGAACTGCTGTCGGTCCCGGTTGGGCACCGCGACGCCGATCTGTTCGCGCTCCGGCGCGAACTCTTCGGAGAACGGCTCGAGTTGCGGGTGACGTGTCGTCAGTGCGGCGAGGAGATGGAGTTCGCGCTCGGGGTGCAGGACGTCATCGGCGCCGGTGCCGCCGAGATCGCGGACGGACCGCTTGCCGTCGAGGTCGACGACTGGACGGTGCGGTTCCGGCTGCCGACGGCCGGGGACCTGGCCGTCGTCGAGGCATCGCCTTCCGCGGATGCCGCCGGTGCCGATCTGGTCGCCCGCTGCGTGCTGCACGCCGAACGTTCCGGAACCGAGGTGGCGGCCGACTCGCTGCCCGAGCACGTGCGGCAGCGCGTCGCCCAGGCCGCGGCCGAGGCCGACCCGGGGGCCGACGTCCGGCTCAACCTGGCCTGCCCGGCCTGCGGTCACGCGGCCACCGCCGAACTGGACATCGCCTCGTACCTGTGGGCCGAACTGGACGCCTGGGCGCGGGGCACCCTGCAGGACGTCCATCTGCTCGCCGGCCACTACGGCTGGAGCGAGTCCGAGATCCTGGCGCTCAGCCCGCTGCGGCGCCGCTACTACCTGGAGCTGTGTGCGGATGCCTGACCACTTCGACCGCCTGGTGGGGCGGACGGCTCCCGCGGCCGCGCCCTCCGGCGGCGCGGACGGCGCGGCGGACACCGGTGTGGTGCGAGTGCGCCCGCGCCTGCCGGGTCCGTTCGAGCGGATGGACGCCTTCGGGACGCGTGTCGACCCACTCGGACCGGACTTCGAGGAGCGGGAGCCGACGGAGACCGCGCGGCGGACGGAGTCAACGACCTTGCTCCGCCAGCTGGTTGAGGACGCGCCGCGTCGCGACCTGA
Organism: Streptomyces sp. NPDC001153; assembly: GCF_053598315.1. NCBI lineage: Bacteria > Bacillati > Actinomycetota > Actinomycetes > Kitasatosporales > Streptomycetaceae > Streptomyces > Streptomyces sp. NPDC001153. Next base: position 48,273 of record NZ_JBSFJZ010000040.1, on the reverse strand, counting down.
CGCCCGTCCAGCCTGCGGTCCAGCAGCTGCCCTTGGCGCTTCGCGAGCAGACCGCCCAGCAGCGCTCCGTACTGACTCCCGCCGCCGTACCGCAGCCCACCCCCGAACCGTCCGCCCGGCCCGCCCGGCGGCCCGCCGCGGAGGACGGGCGCGGTGATCCGTCGCGGCGAGCGGCGGACTTCGGGCGGCGGAGTTCGGAGAGGACAGTCCCCTCCGAGTCCTCCGGGGCCCGGCAGGACACCGCCCCACGCCCCGTCGCCGCCGTTCCCGCGCAGACCGCGCGCCCCGCGGCCCGCCCGGCCGCCCCCCTCGCCGGACGCCGGTCCGCCCGCGACGACGCCGGGCGGCGCACGCCCGAGCGGACCGTGCACATCAGCATCGGCCGGCTGGAGGTCCGCGCCGCCGCACGCGCTGCCGCGGCCGCGCGCCCGTCCGAGCGTCCGCAGCGGTCCGGTCGTCCGTCGCCCGTGCTGAGCCTGGAGAAGTACCTGTCCCGCGGGGAGGCCCAGCGATGAGCAACACGCTCGCCGTGGCCACGGTCACCGAGGCGCTGCGCCAGCAGATCGCGCAGTCGCTGGCGCCCGACATCCCGTTCGCCGTCGACGTCGCCGCGCGCAAGCCGCCCACAGACCCGCCGGCCGAGCCGACGATCACCGTCTTCCTGTACCAGGTGACGCCCAACGCCTCGCTGCGCAACACGGACGCGCCCACCCGAGCGACCGACGGCACCGTGCTCACCCGGCCCTCGGCCGCCCTCGACCTGCACTACCTGATCAGCTTCTACGGCGACGAGGCCGAGCTGGTCCCGCAGCGCCTGCTGGGCTGCGTGGTGCGCACCCTGCACGAGAGCCCGGTGCTGTCCAGGGCGATGATCGAGGCCGCCGCCGAGCAGCCCTACCTCCAGGGCACCGACCTGGCCGACTCCCCGCAGCGGGTGCGCTTCACACCCACCGCGCTGGACATCGACGACACGTCCAAGCTCTGGGGGATGCTCTACCAGAACAACACCCCCTACGCCCTCTCCCTCATCTACCAGGGCATCGCCGTGATGATCGACGGCCGTGCGACACCGGTCGAGCCCAAGCCCGTCAAGACCCGCACCGTGCACGCCGTGCCGGACATGGGCTGAGCGGGAGCGGAGTCACGGACATGGGAGGGGAGACGGCGAAGGTGCCGGGCGACGGCGATCTGCACCACAAGGCGCTGTCCGTAGCGGTGGAGGCGGTGCTGGCCCGCCTGGACGCGCACGCGTCCGGGCGCGAGGGCGGCGGCACCGCCCGGACCGAGCTGCCCGCCTGCCCGGAACCGGAGCCCGGCAGCGCCCTGGACACCCTCTGCTCCTGCTTCGGCCTGAGCCCCTTCGAGCGCGACATCCTCGTCCTGGCCGCCGCAGCGGAGCTGGACTCCACCACCGCGAGCCGCTGCGCCGCGGCCGGTGGCGACCCGGCGCGGCCGTACCCGACCTTCTCACTCGCCCTGGCCGCCCTGGACGACGCCCACTGGAGCGCGCTCGCCCCGGTCGGCCCGCTGCGCCGCTGGCGGTTGCTCGAACTCGACGACCGCGACGGGACCGTCGCCCTCACCGCCTCCCGCATCCGGATCGACGAGCGGATCCTGCACTTCCTCGTCGGTGTCGACTATCTGGACGTCCGCCTGCACGGGCTGCTGACCCGGATCGCCACGCCGACGCAGGCCCTGCCGCCGGCGCACTTGCGCACCGCAGGTGAGGTGTCCGCGAGTTGGGCCGCGGCCGAGCTGGACACCCTGCCGCACGTCGAGCTGGTCGGGGGCGACCGGCAGACCCGCTGGGAGATCGCCGCCGCCGCGGCCCGGGAGTCCGGGCTCACCCTGTACGTCGTCTCCGCCGAGGACCTCCCGACCGATCCCGGCGAGCGCGACCAACTCGCCCGGCTGTGGCAGCGGGAGGCGGTGCTGCTGCCCGCGGCCCTGCTGGTGGAGTCGCACGACGGTACGTCGGTCTCGCTGGGCGAGGCGCCGTCCGGGCTGTCCGCCCGGGACGCCTCGGCCGCCGTCGACGCCCTGACCGCCGGTCTCGCCGTACCGCTGGTGCTCTCCGCCGACGACCCGCGTCCGGCGACCGCTCGCGCCCGCGCCGAGCGAGTGACCGTTCCGGCGCTCAGCGCCGAAGAGCAACTCGACGTCTGGGCCGGTGCGTTGGGTGATCTCCCGAACATCACGGAGAGCGGACTGCGCGGGCTGGTCGCCCAGTTCTCGCTGCCCGCACACGTCATCCGCTCGGCGGCGACGTCGGTACGGCGTTCATCGGACGACGGCGAAGGCGGCAGCGACTCGACCCGACTGGCGTGGCGTGCCGGCCTGGTGGAGGCCCGCATGGCCCTCGACGAGCTCGGCCGCCGGGTGGAGCCGCGCGCCGGCTGGAACGATCTGGTCGTCGCCGAACGCCAGCGCGCGATCCTCCGCGAGATCGTCGCCCACGTACGGCGCCGGGGCACCGTCCACCAGGAGTGGGGCTTCGAGAGCGTGCTGCGCCGCGGACTCGGCGTCACCGCGCTCTTCGCGGGCGGATCCGGCACCGGAAAGACGCTGGCCGCCGAGGTGATGGCGGGCGAGCTGGGCGTGGACCTCTTCGTCATCGACCTCTCGCAGGTGGTCAGCAAGTACATCGGCGAGACGGAGAAGAACCTCCGCCGGGTCTTCGACGCGGCCGAGCGCGGCGGCGCCCTGCTGCTCTTCGACGAGGCCGACTCGCTCTTCGGCAAGCGCAGCGAGGTCAAGGACAGCCACGACCGGTACGCCAACCTCGAGGTCAGCTACCTCCTGATGCGCATGGAGGCCTACCGCGGGCTGGCCGTCCTCACCACCAACATGAAGAAGGCCCTCGACAACGCCTTCATGCGGCGGATCCGCTTCGTCGTCGACTTCCCCTTCCCGTCCGTGCCGGAGCGCGCCGAGATCTGGCGCCGTGTCATCCCGGACCGGACACCCACGGAGGGCCTGGACCCCGAGCGGCTCGCCCAGCTCACCGTCGCGGGCGGCTCCATCCGCAACATCGCACTGGCCGGCGCCTTCCTCGCCGCCGAGGAGGGCAGTCCGGTGCGCATGCAGCACATGCTCGCGGCGGCGCGCACCGAGTACCTCAAGCTCGAACGCTCCCTGACGCCTTCGGAGGTGGACGGGTGGATCTGAACAACGTGCACATCACGCGCGAGGGGCACCACCCGACCGCCGGCAGGCGGCAGGTGCCCACCCCCGCCGCGCCGACGGCGATCCGCATCGACATCGGCGAACTCGCCTTCGACGGCGTGGACTTGACGGCGCGCGATGCCGACCGCGTCCGCGAGGCGTTCCACGGCGAGCTGGACCGGCTGGTCCGCGAGCGCGGTGTCCCGGCCGCCCTGCTCGCCGACGGCGACCGCGCACTCGACCTCCTCTCCGGCCTGCCCGAGCTGCCCGCCACCGGCAACCCGCGCCGCCTGGGCGAGGCCCTCGCCCGCGCGGTCCACGCCGGCCTGTCCGGTGCCGGTGCCGCGAACGACCGCAGGGGGCGCCGTTGAGCAGCACCCACGCGCCCGCGCAGAGCCGGCAGAGCAGCAGCGGCGGCACCAAGCAGAAGGCCCGCAAGCCGCAGCGCTCCGCCCGTACGCCCGAGCCCAAGGAGATCATCAGCGGAGCCGGACACCCCCTGGACCCCGGCGTCCGCCGGGAGCTGGAGGCACGGCTCGGCCACGACTTCAGCCGCGTGCGCGTGCACACCGACGAGGACTCCGCCGCGCTGGCCGACCTGGTCGGCGCCGACGCGGTCACCGTCGGCCAGGAGATCTTCTTCCGCAAGGGCGCCTTCCGCCCCGGCACCGACGACGGCCGCCGCCTGCTCTCCCACGAGCTGCTGCACACCGTCCAGGCCCCGGACCAGCCCGGGCGGCTGCGCGCAGGCCGCGACTTCGGCGGCGTCAGCCTGCCGACCGACGCCGTCGAGCAGCAGGCCGAACAGGGCGCGCGCGGCGCGGACGCGAAAACGCCCGAGGTGACCCGCGATGCCTCCGCCACCCCGGGCTGGCTCCGTTACGCCCGCGTCGACGCCGACCGGCTGCGCAGCGAACGCCTCGACCCCGCGACTCTGGTGGACCGGCTCACCGCCGGCATCCTCCGCTCCCTGCGCGGCGACCCCACCGACTCCTCCGGCCGTGTGCGCAGGCAACTGGTCCGGTTCGCACCCGAGTTGGAGCAGGCGGTGCTCGCCAAGCTCGAACTCCGCCTGCCGTCCTCCGACTACCAGCGCGTCCTCGCCCTCGCCGAGCAGACCTCGCACCTGCCAGAGGGGCTGGACACCCCGCTCGCCCCGGTCCCGGTCACGGACACGGTCGACCGGACCGAGGCCGAGCACGACCAGGACGAGGTGCGCGAACGGGACCACCGCGAGACCGAGCAGGAGCACCGCGACGACGCGGCCGAGGGCCGCCGACGCGAGCGCCGGCGCCCGGACGGTTCCTCCCGGGAGCCGGAGGAGGGCCGGGTCCGGCAGCGACCCGAGCACGAGCAGCGGCACGAGGAAGAGCACCGGCAGCAACGCGACCACCAGGACGAGCTGAAGAAGCGCAAGCCCTCCGGGCAGCGTGGGCCCGCAAAGCAGGACTCCCGGCAGCGGAGCGGGACTTCGTCCTCGAGCGGCACCGGGGGCGGCACCTTTGCGTCCTCCGAGTCTCCGGTGCCCGATGGCACCACCGCCGGCCAGTCCGCATCCGCCCAGCCCGAGGCCGCCACCGGGGTCCAGGCGCAGGCGGCCCAGCCGGGGCAGGACCAGGCCCAGGGCGCAACCGCCGCCCAGCAGCAGACCGACGGCAAGGACGCCCAGGACAGGAATCGCAAGGACCAGCAGGACCAGCAGGACAGGAAGGACCAGCAGGCCCAGCAGCAGAAGACCGACCAGAGCAAGGACCCCAAGGACAAGCCCGCCGCCGCGAAGGCCGAGGGCTCGCCGGAGCACGAGCGGAAGTCCGCGACCCAGCAGCCCGCCGCCGGCAGCAAGCCGCACAACCCGGACCACCTGCCCACCCCGCAGCCCGGTCCCGTGCGCCCGGAGGAGGTCGACAAGACCGCCGAGGACCGTGGCGGCTCGCTGGTCCGCCACGGCGTCCTCGAGGACGACGAGGAGCACGGCGAGCATCCCGAGCAGGAGCAGCCCGAGGGCCTGGAGCCGGGCGCCGACAGCGAGGTCGACGGGCCGCACGGCGCAGAGATGTCCGCCGGCACCGGCGAGGCGGAGACCGCGCTCAAGCCGGAGGACTTCGTCCCCTCCGCCGACCTCGACGTCTCGGCCGTCCCGACAGCCGACCGGATCCACCTGCCCGACGACGGTTCCGCCCCGGCCCCCGCCGAGGTCCCCGGCTTCCCGGCGCCGCCCCCGACCAAGGCGGAGCAGGTCCAGGCGGCGCGCGAGAGCGAGCGCGAGGACGACGAGCCCGCCGAGCCTCCCGCCGCGACGGCCCCGCCCGCTCCGGGTCGCCGTACTCCGCAGTCGGCCCCGCAGCCGGGCCCCGTCGCCGAGAACGAGGCCGGGGACCGCACCGAGCGCGACCTCCAGACCGAGAAGCCGGCCGAGCAGGAGGTCGGTCCGGACCCCGAGCACACCCAACCCGCCGACGACGCCTCCCCGGCCGCGAAGCCGGAGGCCGAGTCCGGCGAACCGGCTGACAGTACGTCGGCACGCGGTCCGCGGACCGAAGAAGGCACGGCCCCCGCCCCCGCCCAGCAGGAGAGCGCCGCCGAGCACAACGAGCGCCAGGAGGCCGAGCACGCCCCGGCCCCCGCGGCGCCGGCCTCCGCCCGCGCCTCCGCGCGGCCCGCCGCGGCGCCGTACTCGCCCCGACCGGCGGGCACCCCACAGGGGTCGATCCACGAGGCGGGGCCGACCCCGGGCCGCGCACCTGCCCCCGCGGCTGCCGCCGCCGGCCCGGTCGGCGCGCCCGAGCCGACGGGCACGGCCGCGGGACCGGGTGCCGCGCCCGGCGCCGCCGCTCCTGCCCGCGCCGCCGCGAAGTCCCCCGCCCTCGGTCCCGCCGACCAGCAGGCCGACACCCCGGGCGCCCTCGGCGCCCAGCCCGCTCCCGGCGCCTCGCTCGAACCGGGGGGCGGCGCCTGCGCGGGCTCCCCGCAGCCCAGCACCGAGGCCGACAAGCCGGAAGGCAGCGGTGGCGGTTGCGGAGGCGGGGGCGGCGGTGCCCAGGAGCAGAAGAGCCCGGCCCCGCCCAACGTCTCCGACCAGGACCCGCAGGCCGCTCTGGGTACGGCCGCGAGCGTGCCGCCGGACCAGACGGTCACCGTCCTCAACGGCGCCGACGGCGCGGTCGACCACTCGATCGGCCGGCAGCAGGCCCAGCTCCAGGCCGCCCCGCCGACCGCGCAGCGCCCCTCCGGCGCGCCGCAGACCCTGCAGGGCAGGCCGACGGAAGAGGCCCCGGCCCCCCAGGTGTCGGGTCAGCTGGACCGGGTGGCCCCGCCGGGGCAGGGCCAGCAGCAGAAGGCCGACGGCGGGCAGGTACAGGGCCAGAACCCGGCCCAGGAGGTCCAGACCCCCAACGTCCCGGACACCGACGCGGGCCACGCCGACGCGCACGACGTCCAGAACATGCAGGACGCGGTCAACGACGTCCCGTCCACCGACCCCGGGCTGAACGTCACCGTCGGCCCGGCCCCCCAGGTGCAGCTGACCGGCGACGCCGACCCGAAGCTGACGGACCAGCAGGCCGGCAAGTACAACGACAAGACGTCCGCGATCCAGGACACCGGCCGCCAGGACGCGGCCAAGCCGCTGGGAGAGGACCAGATCTACCCGGACGTTCCCCAGGAGACCCTGAAGGGCAACGTCCCCGGGGGAGCCGGCGGCCAGGGCGGCGGTGGCCAGGGCAGGGCCGGTGCGCAGCTGAAGCCCGGCGAGGCGACCGTCGTCCAGCAGCAGCGCGGCCCGCAGATCAAGCAGGCGATCGGTCAGGGCCAGGGCCAGGTGGGCAGCGCCCAGGCCAAGAACCGGCAGCAGCAGGTCGAGGCGCGCAGGAAGAACCAGTCGGACATCGACAAGGAGACCGCGGACAACGCCAGGAGGCAGACCGACAAGCGCGGTGAGGTGGGCGTCCAGGCCAAGCAGGCGCGGGACCAGTGGCGCTCCGAGCAGGACAAGCAGATCGCCGACTCCGACAAGCAGGCGGATCAGTCGCACACGGAGAACAACCAGAAGATCCTCTCCAAGCGCGACGACAGCAACAAGCAGGTCAAGGACCGGCAGACCAGCGACAACAAGAAGATCCAGGACAACCGTGAGCAGGCGCAGAAGAAGGCCCAGGACGAGAAGGAGAAGAAGAAGCACGAGTCCTCGGGCTGGTTCGGCTGGATCACGTCCAAGATCAAGGATGCCTTCAACGCCCTGCTGTCCGCGGTGACGAAGATCTTCGACTTCTTCCGCAAGCTGGTCAACGACATCATCGACGGCTTCAAGAAGTTCGCGGACTCGGTCATCGACACCTGCCGCAAGCTTGCCGTGGCACTGATCAAGGCCGTCGCCGACGCGCTGATCAAGATCTGCGACGTCCTGCTCGCCGCGTTCCCGGCGTTGCGTGACAAGTTCCGCAAGGCCATCGAGGCCCTGCGCGACGCCGCCATCGCGGCGGTCAACGCCCTGGCCGACGCCCTCAAGGCAGCGGTCAACGCGCTCCTCGACGCGTTGGGCGCCGCGCTCAACGCGCTGCTGAAACTGGCCGAGGCCACCCTCAAGGCCATCATCAACCAGGTGCGGGCGGCGGTCGAGGCCGCGATCAACTTCGTCAAGGCGGCCATCGCCGCGCTCGGCCAACTCGCGGCGCTGATCGCGGACATCGCCCCGGACCCGGGCGGCTGGCTGCACAAGATGGGCGCCGCCGCGATGGACGGCATCCAGCACCACCTCTGGGGCGCGATCAAGACGGCGGTGAAGGCCTGGTTCGACCAGAAGGTCGAATCCATCGTCGGGCTGACCTCCACGCTCCTCAACATCCTCATCAAGGGCTGCATCTCCCTCAAGAAGATCGGCCAGATGGCCTGGAAGGCGATCATCTCCGCCCTCCCGATGATGCTCGCGCAGATCATCATCGAGAAGGTCATCTCGATGATCGTGCCCGCCGCCGGGGCCATCCTGACGATCATCCAGGGCCTCATGGCCGCCTGGGGCACCATCAGCAAGATCATCGCCGCCTTCGGCAAGTTCTTCGCCTTCCTGAAGGCGGTGAAGGCGGGCCCGGCCGCCTGCCTCTTCGCCGAGGCGGTCGCTGCCGGTGTCGTCGCCCTCCTCGAGTTCGTCTCTCAGTACCTCCTCTCCAAGCTCAAGGGCGCCGGAAAGGCGGTCGGTTCCAAGCTCAAGGCCCTCGCCCAGAAGATCATGAAGGCGCTCGCGAAGGCCGGCAAGGGCGCCAGGAAGGCCGTCGGCACCGCCGTCAACCGCGCCCGCACGGGCCTGCGCAACGCCCTCTCGTCCGTCCGCGAACGCTTCCCGTCCCGCCGCCGCCCCGCCGAGTCCACCCTCGGCGAGCATCCCCACGAGCGTCCGGGCGAGCCCCATGCGACGCCCCGTCATCCCGAGGAGGAGCGTCCTCAGACGCACCACCCCGACGAGCGGCCGACCGACACCAGGCGACCCGCCGAGCACGAGGAGCCCACGTCCACGAAGCCTCACGAGCCGGAGCACGACGCCAGGTCCACCAAGCCGCACGAGCCGGAGCAGCCCAAGAAGGCTCGCGAGCCCGAAAAGCCGAAGGAACCCGCCCGCCCCAAGCGCCCGGTCTCCCGCGCAGGCCGCGTCCTCAATCGCGCCAAGAGCGCTGTCAAGGGTGCCCTGGCCAAGGCCCGCAACGCGGCCCGCGCCCTGGGCCGCAAACTCAAGAACAGCAAGCTGGGCCGCGCCATCCGCAACGGTGCGCACAAGGTCTACGACGCTTACAAGCGCAAGCGCGACCAGTTGCGCGACTGGTGGAACAAGCGCAAGGAAGATCGCCGGCGCAAGCACGAGGAGCGCCACAAGAAGGAGAACTCGCCGCAGGCGAAGGCTGAGCGGCTGGCCCAAGTCGTGGCGCGCATCAGGCCGATTCTCGAGCGACTGCTCGGTCGTGGGCTCCCCGGGTTCGTGCTGCGTGGGGTTCTGCAGGGCATGCGCCTGTGGTATCGCCTGACGAATCTGTTCGCCAACGCGGGTCGGAACTTCTCGATCACGGCGGTACTCAACCCCGAGGCGCTCGCTGGCGGGGGATTCCGGCTGACCGGCGCAGATTTGCGGAAGCTGGTTCAGGAAATCGCCGGTGAACTTCTGAGCCGTGCCGACGTACGAGCCGGAGCCCAGCGGATGCGGGTGTCCAAGGCGGGCAGCGGAGCGCAACCGCTGGAGCTGACGGGGCCGAGCGACGTTCCTGCCGCCGTGCAGTACCTGCGCGAGCGTGGAAACGAATTGAACATCTCAACGCCGAAGGGTGACGAGCGAACGATATCGCCGTATCGGCCGCCGCTGTGGAAGGACGAGTTCTATCGGGTGGGCAGCGAACGGTCCATTGCCAAGGAATGGAATACGCCCGGCCAACTGAATGCGTTCACCCGAGGGGTGGATAGCTATCCGAAAATTGCGGAGGCCCTGCGCGCCACGCAGCTCAGCGACGCGCGGATCGCGAGCATCCTGCGGGCCTACCACAAGACCGGTCGATTCCCCGGATCCCTCACTGAGGGGCAACAGGCGCTGTTCCGCAATGCCCACTTCCTGATATACATCCGCGAGTCCACACGCAACCCGGCGAACCTGGGCTACGCGGCGATGACAATGGACCTCGTGCAACGCGGTCCGGGGCGCGGTGGTATGACGCTGCATCAGGCCTTCGCCGAGTACGAGGGCACGGAAGTGACCGGCCAACGCGGCAGATTTCCGATGTCCATGCTCAAGGCGATGCGAGCCACTCGGGGCAACGAAGCGGAAGACGCAGGCCAGAGTCCAGGGACGCAGGCGTACGGCGGAACTCCGGAGGAGCGAGCCGAATTGAGGCGCCGTGAGGAACAAATGGCGGAACAGTGGGTGCTCGCCGTCACCGAGAACGAGGGCATCGTGGGCGCTACCGAAGCTGGTGCAGAACAAGCCGGGCGCAAGCTGATATCCGACTTTCTGCTAAGGTCCTACGGGCTGCACTAGGGAGAGGTGGCGTGTTGATGACGGGATTCGACAGGCGATGCGTGCTCAAGCCGGAGGTCAGTCGGGACGACGTTGAACTCGCTGTTTGGGAAATGGATTTGAACCTCTTCGAGATGGGCGACGAAGAGGCGGACGTTTACGTGGACATCTGGCGGTCCGACGACGAGTCGACGGAGGTCCACTATGTGGAGGATCGTCCTATCGGTCTGGCCTACATGACCCTTCGCGGTGCAGCTGCCCAAGCCTATGAACAGCGAATCAGGGAGTCGCTTGCCTGCTGGTCGTTCGACGAGGTTGTCGATGCGCTCACCGGGGCGGTCGACCGGGACGCGCGGCTTGTCGCTGTTTATGCGACGGTGCTTACCGCCGCAGAGAATCCAGAGGAGCAGCGACAGCGTGAGGAAGCCGTGGCCGAGCAACTGCGACATGTGGCTGCCGACCCGGATCCGGGGATTCGTCAGTCCGTGGTGATCGCAACCGGTTACTGGCCGCGCCCAGCCTTGGTGGAGATCGTGCGAGAGATCCAGCGGAGTGATCCCGAGCCGAGGGTGCGGGAGAACGCCAGGATCCTGCTTGAGGGGATCCGTCTTCATGGAACGGAGTAGCTGATGGGGTGCGATCCGAGGCAGGGGAAGCAAGTCATGTGGAGAAGCGGACGATGACTGGTTACGCAGACATACCCAAACCCATCCGCTCCGGCCTCGTCATCATCGACCCCCAGCGCGGAACCCCCAAGGAGATCATCGTTCTCCAGTTCAACCCGGACAGCCTGGAGCGGAGCATCGCGCCGCAGGCGGCCGGGGCCGACAACCAGTCGGGGGACCGGACGGAGGCGTTGCGGCTCAAGGGGCCGGCCGTCGAGACATGGAAGCTGACCGCGGAGATCGACGCGACCGATCAGTTGGACGTGGCGGCGCCGAACGGGATTCATCCGCAGCTCGCCGTGCTGGAGATGCTGGTCAGCCCGTCGAGCGCCAGCCTGCGCCAGCTCGAGGCGCTTGCCGCCCGCGGCACGTTGGAGATCACCCCGGTCGAAGCCCCGCTGACGCTCTTCACGTGGGGCAACAAGCGGGTCGTACCCGTCAGGCTCACGGAGTTCTCGATCACCGAGGAGGCGTTCGACGTCGAGCTCAACCCGATCAGGGCGCAAGTGGCCATCACTCTGCGAGTCCTGACGGTCAGTGACCTGCCGGTGACCAACCGGGGGTACGAGCTCTACCTCGCGTACCTGGCGCAGAAGGAGCGGCTGGCGGGTCCCGCCGCGCCCCGGCGGCTCAGCACGCTGGGGCTGAGCGGAAGCGGACTGGGAGGGATCTGATCACCATGTCGTCGCTGGAGAACCCGCTGGACGCGATCGCGCTCACGCAGGCGACCACCGCCTATCCGCGGTCGAGCCGCTACTACGGGCTGGGCACCGCCCGGTTCACGGAAGCGGACGGTCATGACATCACGTATCTGCGTCGCCGCCTCCTTCCCGACCCGGAGGGCATGGCGGACCTGACCACCCACACCGTCAGCACCGGCGACCGCCCCGACCTCCTCGGCGCCCGCTACCTGGGCAACGCCGAGCAGTGGTGGCGGATCGCGGACGCCAACCCGGTGCTGGATCCCCGGGAGTTGACCAGCGAGCCGGGTCGTCGGATCCGTATCACGCTCCCCTCGGGCGTGCCCGGAGGGGCGAATGGCTGAGAACGGTCCGATCACGACCGGGCCGATCCACCTGACGCTGATGATGGGCCCGCAACTGGCCGTGCCCGTCGCGCAGGAGGTCGCGGACTCGCTCCTGTCCGTGCAGGTGACGATGGCTTCGGGGCAGCGCAGCGGCTTCCAGCTGGCGTTCGACCTGGCGAAGGACGGTCTGATCAGCAACAGTCTGCTGCCGGGCGGCTCCTTCGATCCCAAGACGCGCGTCATCCTCACGGTCACGGTCCAGGGCACCCCCACCGTGCTGATGGACGGTGTGATCATCCGTCAGGAGGTCGGGATATCCAACCAGCCCGGCCAGTCGACGCTCACCGTCACCGGGGAGGACCTCACCGTCCTGATGGACCTGGAGGAGCGCGCCGCCGTCCCGTACCCGGCGATGTCCCCGGCCGCCCGCGTGCACGCGATCATCGCCCAGTACGCCCAGTACGGGATCAGCCCGCTGGTCGTCCCTGAGCTGATCCCGCAGACGCCGATGCCGACGCAGCGTGTGGACTTCCAGAAGGGGACGGACCTCGCCTACGTCAACCAGCTGGCGCAGGCGAACGGTTACGCCTTCTACCTCGACCCCGGCCCGGTCCCCGGGCAGAGCCGAGCCTACTGGGGGCCCGAGGTCCGCCTCGGTGAACCGCAGCACGCGCTGAACGTCAACATGGACGGGCTGTCCAACGTCGACCAGCTGACCTTCGCCTTCGACGGGACGGCGCGGGAGCAGCCGGAGGCGCGTATTCAGTTGCCGGCCACCCGCGTCTCGTCCATCCTGCCGGTGCCCGAAGTGAGTATCCTGCGGCCGCAGTTGGCGCAGCGCCCGGCGCCCGCGCTGAAGAAGACGGTGATCGCGGACACCGCCAAGAAGGACAGCGGGCAGGGCATCGCCGAGGCACTCGCCAAGGCGGCGGAGTCCGCCGACGCCGTCACCGGTTCCGGTCAGCTGGATGTCGTCCGGTACGGATACCTGTTGCGCGCCCGTGAGCTGGTCGGCGTCCGCGGTGCCGGCATCACCTACGACGGCCGGTACTACGTCAAGTCCGTGACCCACAACCTGCAACGGGGCTCGTACACGCAGAACTTCACCCTTGCACGCGAGGGGCTGATCGCGCTCGAGCCGACGGTCGTCCCCTAGGAGACAGAGAATGGCTGCTGAACCCACCCGCTACCTCGGCAAGTACCGGGGCACCGTGGTGAGCAATGCCGACCCCATGGTCGTGGGCCGACTGCAGGTCCAGGTCCCGGACGTGCTCGGTGACGTGCCCTCGACCTGGGCCATGCCGTGCTTCCCGCTGGCCGGCCCCGGAATGGGGCAGTTCCATCTGCCGCCGGTGGGCTCCGGTGTGTGGGTGGAGTTCGAGCAGGGCGACCCCAGCTACCCGATCTGGACGGGGTGCTGGTACGGAGCGGCGCACGAGGTGCCCGAGGACGCGGTCACCGCCGCCAACAACCCGAACGTGGTGCTCCAGACGCCCGGCCGGCGCCAGATCGTCCTCTCCGACGAACCCGGCGGCAAGGGCATCACCCTCAAACACCCCTCCGGCGCGTCGATCGTCATCGACGACACGGGGGTGCACATCAGCAACGGCCAGGGCGCGGTGATCTCGCTCGTGGGGCCGACCGTGACCATCAACAACGACGCGCTCAGCGTCACCTGAACTCCGACGGGGGAAGGCCAAGTTCACGTGTCCGGAAATCTTGTCACCATCGGTGCCACGGTGATGTGCCCGCACGGCGGTCAGGCGAACGTCCTGCCCGCCCAGTCGCGGGTACTCGTCGACGGCAGCCCGGCCGCCACCGAGGCCGACGTCTACACGGTGACCGGCTGCACCTTCGCCGCCGGCGGAAATCCCCATCCCTGCACGACGATCCGCTGGACGGGGAGCTCCGCGCGCATCCGCATCAACGGCTCGCCCGCCCTGCTCCAGGACTCGACGGCGCTGTGCGGCACGGCCGTCGGCGCGCCGCAGGGCCCGCCGAACGTCACCATCGTGCAGCAACGGGTGGTGGGACGATGAGCCCGCGCAACCGCCGAACCGCGGCAGCCGCCTCGGCCGGAGCCCACGCCGAGCGCGTCATCCAGCTGCCCGCTCCGCAGCCGTACCCGCCCCGTACGGACATCGCCTTCCCCTTCCACGTCGACAACCGCGGCCGCACCGCGGACACCGACTACGACGGGCACGTCCGTGACATGATCGAGCAGCTGCTCTTCACCAGCCCGGGGGAGCGGGTCATGCGCCCCGACTTCGGCTGCGGGCTGCTCGACCTGGTCTTCGCGCCCAACAGCCCCGAGCTGGCCTCGGCGCTCCAACTCTCCGTCCAGGCCGCCCTGCAGCGCTGGCTCGGCGACGTGATCGAGGTGGACGCGCTCGACGTGGTCAGCGAGGAGAACGTGGTGCGGGTGCACCTGGCCTATACGGTCCGGCGTACCGGAACGCGCCGTACCGATGTGTTCGAGGGGAGCGGGGGAGCCGCGTGAGCAGCCCAGACTGCCGAACCGACCAGCGCCGGGGCGCCGTCCGCGCCGCGCGCCTGCACGGCGTGGACGAGGTGGAGCCGGGCGACGACGGCCGTACGCTCGTCGTCACCTTCCTCGGCAAGGCACCGAGCCACCTGACACACCACCACATCCGCATCGAGGGCGGCCGCCGCATCCGGGACATCCACGCCCTGGCGGTCGAGATCGTCCGCGAGGACGACCCCGAGCTCGATGACCGGATGTTCGTGACCCTGGACAAGGTGGGGGACACCGCGCCCTACCGCCTCCGCGTCGTCGAGACCGACGCCTTCGGCCGGCCGGGGACGCGGCCGCGCCGGGGCTTCGACGTCCGGTACGCCGCCGCCGGGTTCACCTTCACCCAGGGCGGGCCCAGCCCGTACGACTGCGAGGAGGACGAGGAGGACTGTGCCCCGCGGTACGCCCGCCGCCCGGTCATCGACTACACCGCGCGCGACTACGACAGCCTGCGCCGCCTGATCCTGGACCGGATGAGCCTGACCGCCCCCGGCTGGGTCGAGCGCCACGCCCCGGACGTCGGCACGGCCCTCGTCGAACTGCTGGCCTACACCGGCGACCAGCTCTCCTATCACCAGGACGCGGTGGCCACCGAGGCGTACCTCGCCACTGCCCGCCGCCGCGTCTCGGTCCGCCGTCATGTCCGCCTGACCGACTACGCGATGCACGACGGCTGCAATGCCCGTACCTTCGTGGCGCTTCGCACCGACCGCCAACTGACGCTGTCCAAGGGTGAGTTCCGCTTCGCGGCCATCGACCTGTCCCGTCTCGGCCCGCAGGAGCGGCCCGACTTCGGCACCGTCATCGCCGACGAGGACCTGGACGCCCTCGCCGACCTTCCCGTCGGCCTGGAGGTCTTCGAGCCGCTGAACCCGGGTGCCGACCTCGGTCTCCGCCCCGAGCACAACGAGATCCGCTTCTGGACCTGGGGCGAGGAGGAGTGCGTGCTGCCCAAGGGCGCCACCTCGGCGACGCTCATGGACACCCCGAAGCGCGGGCTGAAGCTCAGGCCCGGCGATCTGCTCGTCCTGGAGGAGGTCCTCGGCCCGCGCACCGGTACGCCCGCCGGCGCCGACCCCACGCACCGCCAGGTCGTCCGCCTCACCTCGGTCACGCCCGGTGAGGACGAGCTCTACGAGCAGCCGATCCTCGACGTGACCTGGGATCCCGGGGACGCCCTGACCTTCCCGTTGTCTCTGTCCGCCCGCGGCGGACTGGACTGCGCACTCATCACGGACGTCAGCGTCGCCCGCGGCAACGTCGTCCTGGTCGACCACGGCCGTTCGCTCACCTTCTGCAACGGCGCCCCCGAGCGCTTCGCCGTCCCGCCCGCGCCCGCCGAACTCAGGCCCTGCGGCCCCACTGCCTTCGGCTGCTCCGACGAGCGCACCCAGGGCAGCCCCGCGGGCGAGGCGGTCCACGCCCTGCTCGACCAGACCCGCCGGGGACGGCCGATGACACCGGACCAGGTGCGCGAACTGGAACCGCTCCTGGGGGCGGACGCCGTCGCCCGCGCCGGCATATCCGTCGTCCTCGCCCCCGGCACCACGGTCGAGGAACGCGTCCAGCCCTCCACCGCGGACGCCCAGGCCACGGCCCTGGAGACGCTGCTCGCCCAGTCCACCTACCCGTCGATCGCCCCCCGCTTCCGCCCGGTCCTGCGCCACACCCCCGTCACCCAGGCCACCCCCTACCCCGACCCCGCTCGTATCGCCGCAGGCCAGGCCGCCCGTCTGGCAGCCATACCCACCGGCCTGCGCGAGCGGATCGAGGAGCTGTGGCGCCGCGCCGAGGAGGGCGAGCCGCCCACCGAGGGCGAGATCGACGAGCTGACCGTGGTGTTCGGCGCCCGTACGATCCAGCGCCTGCGCATCGACGAGCACCCCGGCCGGGCCCTGCGCGAGCTCTACGACCGCCGGACCCGCCTCCTCGCCGGCAAGCTCCGCCGCCTGGAGGTGCTCATCGCCCGCGCCCACGCGGGCACGGTGCTCAACCGCTACGTGGCCTGGGAGATCGCCCAGAGCTGGGGTGAGCGCTACGCCGCCGAGCTGGAGCCGGGCGACCCGGTCCTCGCCGGACCGGCCGCCGACGGCCTGCGCCAGGACCCGCGCTCCGCGCTGCCCGCCGTCCGCGCCCAGGCCGGTGACGGAGTGTGGACTCCCCGCCGCGACCTGCTCGCCGACGGCCGGCGCGGCCACCACATGGTCGGCGAGGTCGAGGACGACGGACGCCTGGCCCTCCGCTTCGGCGACGGCAGGCACGGCGCGCCGCCCCCGCCCGGTGCCACGCTGGAGGTCGCCTACCGCGTCGGCAACGGAGCGTCGGGCAACGTCGGCGCCGAGGCGATCAACCACCTCGTCGTCTGCCGCCGCAGCGACGACAGCGGCCGCGGCGCGCGCTCCCGCCGGGCCGCCTTCGAGGCGGTCACGGCCGTCCGCAACCCGCTCCCCGCCGTCGGCGGCACCCAGCCCGAGGCGGTCGACGAGGTCCGCCGACTCGCCCCGCTCGCCCCGCACCGCGAGCTCAGGCGCGCCGTCACCCCCGGCGACTACGCGACCCTGGCCGCACGGGTTCCGGGCGTGCGCCGGGCCGCGGCCGAACTGCGCTGGACCGGCAGCGGCCAGGAGATGCACATCGCCGTCGAGGCGGTGCAGCGCCCGACGGCCATCGTGGCGGGAGGGCCCGCCGGAGCCGTCGACTTCCCCGAGCCCGGCGAGGCTCTGCTGCAGGCCGTCGAGCACAGCCTGCTGCCCTACCGCCGCATCGGGCACGAGCTGGTGGTGCGCCCCGCGCTGCAGGTCCCGGTCGACCTCGCACTGTCCGTCTGCGTGGACCAGGCCCACCAGCTCGGCCACGTGCTGGCCGAGGTACGCAGGGTGCTGGGCAACCGCCGTCTGCCCGACGGCAGGCTCGGCTTCTTCCACCCGGACGCCCTGACCTTCGGCGAGCCGGTCCGGGTCAGCCGCCTGGTCGCCGCCGTGGCGGCCGTACCCGGCGTCCTCAGCGCCAAGGTGACCCGTCTGCGGCGCCTCTTCCGCAGCGACCAGGGCGAGTTGGCGGCCGGGATCCTCCCGGTCGGCGCGCTGGAGGTCGCCGCTTGCGACAACGACTCCGCCCGGCCCGAGAACGGCCGGCTCACCATCGAGATCGGAGGCGGCCGATGACCGGCACCCCGTGCCACTGCGGTTGCACCGGCGGCGGAGCCGACCCGGCGACGCCGGTCGAGGTGTTCAACCCGCCCGGCCTGGACGCGGTCCGCTACCGGGTGGGGGAGTACGGGCGCTTCGTCTCCGCGATGCTGGACCGGCTCTCCGGCCCGGCCTACCCCGCCCTGCGGGGCCTCACCGTGCGCACCCCGGACGACCCGGCGATCGCGCTGGTCGACGCCGCCGCCGTGGTCGGCGACGTGCTCACCTTCTACTCGGAGCGGATCGCCAACGAGGGCTATCTGCGCACCGCCACCGAGGAGGGATCGCTCGCCCTGCTCGGCGGCCTGGTCGGCCACAAGCCCCGCCCGGGCGTCGCCGCCGAGACCTATCTGGCGTACACCGTCGACCGCGATCCGCGCAGCGGCCAGGAGACCGCGGTCGTCGTCCCGCGCGGCACGCGCTCGCAGAGCGTCCCGGGCCAGGGCGAGGAGCCGCAGTCCTTCGAGACCGCCGAGGACCTCACCGCCCGCTGGGCCTGGAACGAGCTCAGGGTGCTCCAGCGCCGCCCCTACCAGCTGTCGGTGGACCAACTCGCCAAGCGCAGCCGGCTGTTCGCCGCCGGTACGACCAACAACATCAAGCAGGGCGACCAGCTGCTCTTCATCTTCAGCGCCGACCGCGCCGCCGACCGCCGCCAGCGCGTACTGCTCACGGTCCCCGGCGTCAGCGTCGACCGGGAGAGCGGCACCACGGCCATCGGCCTGCCGCAGGCCTCGCTGCCCTCCCTCCAGGGGATCAAGAGCGAGCTCACCCGCTGGATCACCCCCGGCGGGGAGCACAACCCCAACCCCTGGCCCGAACACAGCCGTATCGTCAGCGACTTCGACGACCAGGTGCTGGCCCCGCTCCGCAGCGAGCTGGACACCCTCGACACCCCGCCGAAGCTCGCCGACCGGCTGACCCGGACCCTCGCCCGGCTGCGCGAGGCCAAGGCCTACGGACAGGACTACCGGGACGTGTCCGACTGGTTCGAGGCCCTGGACACCGAACTGACCCGGCTGCGCGCGCAGGCCCTCGGCCTGCAACCGCCGCAGCCCGCCGCCGGGACGGGCGCACACACCGCCGCGGCGGCGGCCATGCCAGGCGTGGCGTCAGGTCCTGGGGTTCCCGGCAGCGAGCCGGGGGACTGCCCCGGCGATGTGATCGACCCGGCCCTCTCCGGGCTGGGCCCGCTGCTCTCCGCCCTGCGCACCCCGCCGGCCGCCCTCCCCTCGGACGCCCGCGCCCTGTCCCGCGATCCGGAGCGCAGCTACGCCCCCGGCTCCGACCTCGGCGCCGGGCTGCTCACCGCGCTCGACCCGCGGCTGGGTGACGGCCTCTACGCCGCCTGGGCCAACGTCGACCTCGGCGCACCCCTCGCCCTGCTCGACGCCCAGGCCATGCGGGTCACCGGGACGCCCTTCGGTGCCACCGCCCCGCTCAAGCCGGTCTACGACGCCACGGGCCGCGTCGTCCGCTACACCGACTGGCCGCTCACCGGCTCCAAGCTCACCAGCATGCGCGTCGACTACGACACGGACGGCGCCACGCCCCGCCGGGCGGAGTTCAGCTACGTCGAGGCCGGCGGATCGGTGAGCATCAACTTCACCCTCCCCGGCGACGACGGCACGCACGACTTCGGCCCCGGCCGGATCGAACTCACCACCAACGGCAACGAGTCGGCGCTGCGCCGGGCCCTCGAGTCCGGCCAGGAGCAGGGTGTCACCGCACGCCTGCAGGCCCACCTCCCGGAGCGCGACCTCTTCGTCTCCCGCCCCGGCGACGACGGCCGCATCCACGTCACCATCACCGCGACCGGCACCACCGACGAGGGCGACGGCAACGGCCCCAACCCGCCGCTGCCCGCGCCGCTCGACCTCCGCCTCGCCCCCGGCGACCAGCTGACGGGCACGCAGGGCGCGTACCAGATCACGGTGAAGCGAACCGCGGACGACGGGCCGGCCTCCGTCGAGATCACCCTCACCGCCCGGCTCGGCCTGACCGCACGCAACGTGCTCGCCCTCGACGCGGTCTACGAGGGCATCGCCCCCGGCAGCTGGGTCGCCGTCGACCGCCCCCGCAAGGGCGTCACCGGCGGCGTCCCCGGTGACCCCAAGCTCTCCAGGGTCATCACCCGGGTGAGCGGAGTCCGCGTGCTCTCCCGCGCCGACTTCGGCATCACCGGCAAGGTCACCGAGCTGACCCTCGAGGACCCGTGGCTGGACGACAAGGACACCCTGCTCTCGCACATCCGCGACACGAGCGTCTACGCCCGCGGCGAGAGCTTCCAGCTGGCCGACGAGCCCCTCACCGACGACGTCGGCGGCGACCTGATCGACCTCGCCCAGCTCTACCACGGCCTGGCCCCCGGCCGCTGGATCGTCGTCTCCGGCGAACGGACCGACATCCCCGGCACCCCGGGCGTACACGGCAGCGAGCTGGCCATGATCTCCCAGGCGGTCCAGGCCGTGGACCCGGCCCTGCCCGGCGACACCGTCCGCACCACCCTCATGCTCACCGCCCCGCTCGCCTACCGCTACCGGCGCTCCACGGTGACGATCCACGGCAACGTGGTCCGCGCCACCCAGGGCGCCACCCGCGACGAGCCGATCGGCAGCGGCGACGCGAGCCAGGCCGGCCAGAGCTTCGTCCTCTGGCAGGCCCCGCTCACCTGGCTGGCGTCCGACACCCCGGAGGGCGCGGCGAGCACCCTCCGCATCCGCGTCGACGGAGTCATCTGGCACGAGGTGGACACCCTGGCCGCGGCCGGCCCGCACGACCGTGTCTACACCACGAGCACCACCGAGGACGGCCGGATCCGGGTCACCTTCGGCGACGGCGTCCACGGGCGCCGCCTGCCCAGCGGCCACGAGAACGTCCGGGCCACCTACCGGACCGGCATCGGCAGGTCCGCCAACGTCGCCGCAGGCAAGATCACCCAGCTGGCCACGCGCCCGCTCGGCGTGACCGGGGTGACCAACCCGCTCCCGGCCACCGGCGGAGCCGACCCCGAGGGCGCGGCGCGCGCCACCGACACGCGCGCCCTCACCCCCGGCTTCACCCCGCGGCGCCGCCAGGTCCCGCTGGCCGTCTCGGCCCTGGACCGCCTGGTCTCCGTCCCCGACTACGAGGACTTCACCCGGGCCCGGGCCGGCATCGGCCGCGCCAGGGCAGCCCAACTCTTCGACGGACGACGCCAGTTGGTGCACGTCACGGTCGCCGGCGTGGACGACATCCCGGTCGCCCCCGACTCCGGTCTGCTGACCTCTCTGCGCGCCTCGCTCGCCGAGTACGGGGACCTCCGGCTGCCGGTGGAGGTCGCGGTACGCGAAAAGGTCCTGCTGCTCCTCGCCGCACAGGTGACGGTCGGCCGGGACCACGACTGGGAGCAGGTGGAACCCCGCCTGCGCGCCGCCCTCCTCGCCCGCTTCGGCTTCGACGCGCGCGAACTCGCCCAGCCCGCCCACCTGTCGGAGGTGCTGGCCACCGCCCACTCCGTGCCCGGCGTCGACCACGTCGAGGTCACCGCCTTCACCGGGGTCCCGGGCGACCTCTCCCCGCAGGGACTGGAGCGGCTCGGCGACCGACTCGCCGTACCCCAGGACGTGGTGGCGGCGCAGCCCGCCCGCCACCAGGTCGAACGCCACCGGGTGACCGGCCCGGCGGACGAGACCCTGACCGACATCGCGGCCCGGTACGGCATCTCCCTCGTCGAACTGCTCCGCCTCAACCCCGACCTCACCGGAACCCAGCCCCTGAAGCCGGGCAGCAGTGTGGTCGTCTTCCGCGGGATCCGCCCGGCACAGCTCGCCGTGATCTCCCCGGACCTGCCGGACACCCTGATCCTCAAGGAGGCCTCCGCATGAGCCGGGACCCCGACGGCCTGCTCGACCTGCTCCCGGACTGGTACCGCATCCGCGACGCCGAGTCCGGCGAGCCGCTGCGGGCGCTGCTCGCGGTCATCTCCGAGCAGATCGACCTGATCCGCACCACCGTCGAGCAGCAGTACGACGACTGGTTCGTGGAGACCGCCGCCGACTGGGTCCTGCCCTACCTGGGCGACCTCGTCGGCTACCAGGTGCTCCCCGGCTACCAGGACACGCTGAGCACCGACCCCGGCCTCGCCGCCCGCCTCGCCCCGCGCCGCGACGTGGCCGACACGGTCGCGAACCGCCGCCGCAAGGGCACCCTGGCCGTGCTGGAGGAGATCTGCGCGGCCACCGCCGACTGGCCGGCCCGCGCGGTGGAGTTCTCCCGGCTCCTGGCCACCACCCAGCCGGTGCGCCTCTTCCGGGCCGACGAGACGTCCGCCGACCGGCGCCGCCTGCGCCGTGGCCGCCTCGCCGACCTCCGCGACGGCGCCGCCCTCGACCTGCTCGGCAGCCCCTTCGACACCTCGGCCCGCACCGCCGACGTACGCCGCGCCGCCTCCACCCGACGTCAGGGCGGGGTCACCCCGGCCGGCGTGGGTCTCTTCGTCTGGCGCCTCAAGCCGTACGCGATCTCCCGCGGCCCGGCCTACTGCCTCGACCGGGCCCGCAACCACTACACCTTCTCCATCCTCGGCAACGACACCCCGCTCGTCACCCTCCCCGAGCCGGAGCCCTCGGCGACACACATCGCCACCATCGACAACGTCCCGGGCTCCATCACGCGCCGTCAACTCGCCGACCGGCTCAGCGACTTCTACGGCCCGGGCAAGAGCTTCGCCATCTGGCGGGACGACGACTTCACCCCCGTCCCGCTGTCCGACATCGTGGTGGCCGACCTCTCCGGCTGGCACTACCGGCCCAGGTACGGCCAGGTCGCCGTCGACCCCGAGCTCGGGCGGATCGCCTTCGGCGCCCGCTCGGCGCCCACGCGCGGCGTCTGGGTCAGCTATCACTACGCGTTCTCCGACGACATGGGGGGCGGCCAGTACCCGCGCGACCGCGTCACCCCGCCCGAGGCCGCCGTCTACCGGGTCGGCCCGGGCCGCCGCTTCGAGCGGATCACCGACGCCTACGAGCAGTGGCGCACCGACAAGTCCGCGGGCACGGCCGGGTCCGAGGCGATCATCCAGATCAGCCACAGCGGCGCCTACCAGGAGCAGCTGGACTTCGCCCTCGACCCCGAGGACCGCCTCGAACTGCGCGCCGCCGAGGGCAGCCGCCCGGTGATCCGCCTGCTCGACTGGTACGGCAACCGCCCCGACGCCCTCAACGTCCGCGGCACCGGCGGCACTTCGGGCAGACCGGGCGGCCGTATGGTCCTGGACGGCCTCCTCATCACCGGCCGCGGCGTCAACGTCACCGGTCCGCTGGGCGAGCTGGTCATCCGGCACTGCACCCTGGTCCCGGGCTGGTCGCTCACCGACCACTGCGCACCGCACTCACCCGAGGAACCCAGCCTGGTCCTCGACCGCACCACGGCCTGCGTCCAGATCGAGCGGTCGATCCTCGGCACCATCCTGGTCGTCGGCGACGAGGTTGACGACGACCCGCTGCCGATCCACATCGCGGACAGCATCCTGGACGCCACCGCCTCCGACCTCGAGGCGCTCTCCGCCCCCGACTGCCGCCACGCCCACGCCGTCCTGCACGCCTACCGCACCACCGTGATCGGCGAGGTGCACACGCACGCGGTCGAGACCGCGGAGGACTGCATCTTCACCGGCCGGATGAACGTCGCCCGCCGCTCGGCCGGCTGTCTCCGCTTCAGCTACGTGCCGCCCGGCTCGCGCACCCCGCGCCGCTACCGCTGCCAGCCGGACCTGGTCCGCGAGGCCGTCCAGGAACTCGTCGAGAGCGGCCGGACGGCCCGCGCGGACGCCCCCGCACTGGCCGCCGCCGAGACCGACCGGGTCCGCCCACGCTTCACCAGCCTCCGCTACGGCACCCCGGCCTACGGCCAGCTCGCCCACGGCTGCGCCCCGGAGATCGCCCGAGGCGCCGCCGACCGCTCCGAGCAGGGCGCCTTCCACGACCTCTTCCAGCCACAGCGCACGGACAACCTCCGCGCCCGCCTGGCGGAGTTCGCCCCGGCCGGCACCGACGCGGGCGTCTTCTTCCTGACCTGACGCCCCTCCATCTCCAGACGCAGACCTCCCACCGGCGCACCAGCACAAGAAAGTTGAGGGGGACCATGTACGGCGACTTCTCGCGCCTGACCCACCAGCCCGGAAAGCACTACTCCGCGGTGCTCGCCCAGCAGGGCCGCGTCCAACTGGACGCCGACGCCAATGAGCAGGCGGCGATCGAGCTCTTCCGCTCCCGCACCCTGGCCCGTGACCTGATCGGCCGCGACGGGGGACCCGGGGAACCCGGCAAGGACCCCGGCTTCGGCATCGCCTACGTCAAGAGCGCCCCCGAGAACGACCTCATCATCGGTGCCGGCCGCTACTACGTCGACGGCATCCAGCTCGACGCCACCCGCCCCCAGCCGGCCCCGGCCGTCCCCGCCGACGGCGGGCTGCCGCTGGAGGGTGGTTCGGCCGGCGCGGACAGCGACGGCGTCATCCCGTCCCCCACCCCCGCCACCTGGACCTACTGGAACCAGCCCGACGCCTACCGCGACCCCGAGCTGCTGAGCGACCAACTCCCCACCTCCTTCCCCTTCCTGGCCTACCTCAAGGTCTGGGACCGCAGCGTCACCGCCGTCGAGGACCCCGAGATCCGTGAGGTCGCGCTCGGCGCCGCCATGCCGGACACGGCCGCCCGCGTCAAGACCGTCTGGCAGGTACTCACCCTCCCCGCCCAGGACCTGGACGTCGGCGACGGGGGCGCGGCCACGGTCCGCGACGCCTTCGAGAAGTGGGTCGCCGCCCAGCGCTCCACCGCCCGCCTGGCCGCCCGTGCCGAGCGGCCGGAGGGAGCCGCGGACGAGCCCTGCCTGGTCCGGCCCGACGCCCGCTACCGCGGCCCGGAGAACCAGCTCTACCGCATCGAGATCCACCAGGGCGGGACGGCCGAGCGGGGCGCGACCTTCAAGTGGTCG
This sequence comes from Streptomyces sp. NPDC001153, assembly GCF_053598315.1. Classification (NCBI taxonomy): domain Bacteria; kingdom Bacillati; phylum Actinomycetota; class Actinomycetes; order Kitasatosporales; family Streptomycetaceae; genus Streptomyces; species Streptomyces sp. NPDC001153. Next base: position 23,732 of record NZ_JBSFJZ010000040.1, on the reverse strand, counting down.
AGGGAGAACGGCAGTGTCGCCTTCCCTATCGCCGAACTCGCCGGCACCTGGGTCGCGTTGTCCACCCTCGGCGATGACGACAAGCTCACCCTGGACGTCGGGGACCGCGTCGAGGTCTGCGACTCCGCCTACCTCAGCCGCGGCGAGCCGGCGCCCCTGCTGAGCGTCGAGGAGATCGACCTCCCCGGCCGCCGGGTCCGCCTCTCCGCCGAGCCCCTTCCCGGCGTCGGCGCGCTGCCCGAGCGCCACCCCTTCCTCCGCCGCTGGGACCACGCCTCCACCGGCACCCCCGGCCACCGCCCGCGCACCGACGGCGGCGCCCTGCCCGTCGAGGAGGGCACCTGGACGGAACTGGAGGACGGCCTCCAGGTCTACTTCAACCCCGGCGGCTCCTACCGCTCCGGCGACTTCTGGCTGGTCCCGACCCGCACCGTCACCGGCGCCGTCGAGTGGCCGGAGAATTCCGCCGGCGACCCCGTCCTCGAGCTCCCGCTGGGCATCGACGTCCACTACGCCCCGCTGGCCTGGATCACCGGCGAGAACTCCCTCACCGAGCTCCGCCGCGTCTTCCGCCCCCTGGCCGCGCCGCTCTCGGACGCGAACGCGGACCCCCAGGAGAACTGAGGAGAACTGACGTGCCCCTCTGCCCCTTCGCCTCGGTCCGGCTCCTCGCCCGGGCCGAGGCGCCTTCACCCCTCCAGCCGACCCAGATCATCGTCCATACGGCGAACGCCAGCCTCCCCGCCGCGGACGTACGCTTCCGTCGGCCCGGCGCCCGCGGCTGGAGCCATTTCGGCGTGTCCGCCACCGGAAAGATCACCCAGTGGCTGGACACGAGCACCCCCGCCGATTCCGCGTACCGCGCGAACCTCCGTTCCGACGGCACCGGCGCGGTCACCATCACGACGGAGGGGCACGTCGCCGACCCCTGGACGGAGGCCCAGCTGGACGCCCTGGTCCGCCTCCACTGGTGGCTGATGCGCACTCACCCGGCCATCGCCCACCGAGCCTGCCGCACCCCCGCCGACCCGGGCCTGGCCCACCACACCCTTCTCGGCTCGCCGGGCCCCTGGACTCCCATCCCCAAGTCCTGCCCGGGCCCTCGCCGCATCGGGCAGTGGGAGGACTCCCTCCTCCCGCGCGTCCTGGCCCCCTACGGCATCTCCGTCTCCGACATGCGCCCGCGCCACGAGCGCGCCGAGGAGATCGTCCGGGAGGTCCTGTCGATGTCGATCGCGTCTCCCTCCGCCCCGGCTGCAGACGAGGCGTTCCCGGCTCCGGCCCCGCACCCGTCCCCGGAGACCACGCCGGAGCAGCCGCCCACCGCGGCCGGCTCAGCGCCCCGACCACGCGCGCAGGACTTCGCGGCGTCGGTCCGGCCCCGCCAGCACCACCCCGTCCGCGAGGCCCTCCGGGACTTCTTCCTCCCGGACTCCGCGCCCCACGGCCCCGACCGGTCCCCGCCTCAGGAGGAGGCCTGACGCGGCGAACCCGGGCTACCGGTCCTGCCTCAGCGGTCGCAGGACTGCCTCGCCGGCGCGCACGAGCGCGGACAGCGGTTGTCCGGCCCAGCCGGTGAGGTCACGGGCGAAGGCGAGGTCGAGCTCGATGGTCACCTTCACGTAGCGGGTGTCCAGCCGGGTGACTCTGGTGGGAGCGGAAGCGGGGGCGGTGGTGTCCGGTCGGCGCTGCAGCGCGGCTCGATAGGCGTCCTTGCGCTGGTTCACACCGTGTCCTGACGGCTGATGAGCTCCTCGGCGAGATCCATGTACGCGGTGCCCTTCACCTCGACGGGGCTGCCGAAGGACTGGGAGTACAGGTCGAGCCGTGGGATATGCGTGGACAGCACGTCGAAGCCCCGCTCGGTGAGGGCTTCGCGGGCGTCGGCATCGGGACCAGTACGCGTGGCGTCGGGACGATTCGTGCGGTTCAGCAGGACTGCGGCGCGGGCCGGGCGGGAGCGCAGGGACTGCATGTCGTCCATTTCGCGGTCGATGGGCGCCATGCGGTCCAGTTCGATCGGGGCCGGGGTCACGGGCACGATCCACTCGCTCGCGTACCGCATGACGCCCCGGGCGATGGGGGCGTGGTCCTCCAGCTGCGGGGCGTCGAACACCACGGCCCGTCGGCTGTCGAGAAAGTCGTTCACCCGCCGGTGTACGTCGCCCACCGGAAGAGCGAGCACGGGGAACGGAAAGCCGCCCGCCAGTTCGCTCCAACGCAGCGCGGAAGAGGCGGGGTCGCTGTCCACGAGCAGCGGTGACAGGCCCGACGCGTGCAGCGCGTGGGCCAACCAGACGGCGCTGGTCGTCTTCCCCACACCCGGTTTGAGGTTCACGAATGCATAGCTCAACGGCACAGGAGCCGACGCTAACGGCCGAACGCCGACGACCGCCGTTGACGCGGACCCACCGTGCAGGGTTCACCCTCCGGCACCGGTGAATCATCCCGGCGGGCTAACCTCGTCTCTTCTGTTTCCCCTCCGTTTCCCACCACACTCTGGACACACGCCTACTCGTCGGTAAGGCTGTCGCGGCGGACGCGTCCGGCGGTCGGACGCGAGGCTCAAGTGCCGTCAGCGACAGGGGGATTCATGAGCGGGATCAGTCGGCGTCGGTTCGTGACAGGGATGTCTTCGGCGGCCGCGACGGCCGCGCTGTGGCCGGTGCTGACACCGGGCCGGGCGCTGGCGCAGGACCAGGCCCTGGCGGCCACGGCGGCGCGAGCCGTACGCATCGACGGCACCACCCTCGAACAGGCCGCCACGCCCGTCGGCGACGGGGCGTACAAGCGGCTCGTGGCCGGCCCCGGCTGGCCCCTGGCGGTGCGCGCCGAACTGGCCGGCGCCGCATCCGGGCGCGACGACCGCCGTACCGGGCTCGCCTCCTTCGTGCAGTTCACCGACCTGCACCTGACGGACACCGAGTCACCGGTCCGGTTCGAGTACCTGGCGCGGTTCATCGACAGCGCGCATCGCCCGCAGGAGACGCTGACCGTGCGGGGCGCCGCATCGCTCGTCGAGCGCGTCAACGCGGTGGGCCAGGGCCCCTACACCGGGCTGCCGTTCAGCCTGGTCATGGCCACCGGCGACAACACCGACAACCACGAGCGGATCGAACTCGACTGGTACCTGACCGTCATGAGCGGCGGCCGCATCACCCCGAACAGCGGCGACCTCGCGCGCTACGAGGGCGTGCAGAACTCCGGCAGCGCGCAGTACTGGAACCCCGAGTCGTCCCTCCAGGACGCCTACAAGGCCAAGGGGCTGCCGCAGATCCCCGGTCTCCTGTCCGGCGCGATACGCCCCTTCGACGCGCCCGGCCTGACCGTCCCCTGGTACACCACGGTCGGCAACCACGACGACAGCACCGAGGGCAGCCTGCCCGACCTCGGCCTGCTGAACGATCTGTACACCGGCTCGCGCAAGGTCGAGGGCTGCGACGACGCGACCGCCGCCCAGCTCGCGGACGCCCTGCTGCACGACCCCGGCAAGGCCGTGATCCTGCTGAGCCGGCTGCTGACCAACGGCGGCTCCCTGCGCATGGTCACCCCCGACGAGCGCCGCCACCCGTTCACGCCCACCGAGTTCGCCAAGGCCCATCTGAACCCCGCGTACACCGGCGCCGGGCCCGTCGGCCACGGCTTCACCCAGGACTCGGCCGGCAGCGGACACCTCTACTACACCTTCGACCTCGCCGACGGCGTCCTCGGTATCAGCCTCGACACCACCAACCGGGCCGGATTCGCCGACGGTTCACTCGGCACCGGGCAGCTGAACTGGCTGGAGTCGGTCCTCAAGGCGCACAGCGGCCACTGGTACGACAGCGACGGCAGCGTGGTGCGCGGCGGGTCCGGCGGCCGCCTCGTCGTCGTCTTCAGCCACCACACCAGCGGCACGATGGGCAACCTGCTGCCCGACCCGTACAACCTCTTCGAGGGCCGCCACAGCGGCGACGAACTGGTCGCGCTGCTCCAGCGCTTCCCGAACGTCGTGGCCTGGGTGAACGGCCACACCCACACCAACCAGATCATCCCGCACGGCCACACCGTCCCCGAGCGCGCCTTCTGGGAGATCAACACCGCCTCCCACGTCGACTACCCGCACCACGCCCGGATCATCGAGATCGCGGACAACCAGGACGGCACGTTGTCGCTGTTCACCACGCTCATCGAGTCCGCGGCACCCTACGCGACCGACTTCACCGACACCTCCGACCGCGGTCTGGCCGCCCTCTACCGCGAGCTCGCCTACAACGACCCCTACGCCACCCCCGCCACCCGCATCGGGACAGCCGGCGACCACAACACGGAACTGCTGCTGACCAAGCCCGCGACGTAGCCGCCACCCGGCGGGTCCGGCGCCCCGGGGGCCGGGCATAGACTCGAACCGCTATGCCCTTGGACAGGGCACGGAGCGGGGAGTTGGTGTCCATGAGCGGGGAATGGACGGGGGCCGGGCTGCCCCCGGCGGCAGCCGCACGCATCGCGGAGGTGCGGAGCAGCGGAACATGGTCCTCGGCTCTGTCCACCGGTGAGTTCGCCGCACTGCGCGCCGTGGGGTTCGAGCCGGTGGGCCAGGTCATGGGCTCGGCCGTCTACCACGTGGGCCGCAGCGGCCGGTACTGGGGCTATCACGACTGCCTTTACGCGGGCGTGTGGTACGCCCCCGGCCGCACCTGCGCGCGCGTCGCCCTCTCCGGGCGCGGCGCCCCGTCCGCCGGTCTCGTGGAGGTGCTCGACCGCGCCCGTCGCTCGGCCCTGGACCGGATGACCGCGGAGTGTTCGGCCCTCGGCGGTGACGGCGTCGTCGCGGCGCAGCTGACGGTCGCGCCCTTCGCGGCGCAGCCCCACTGCCTGGAGTTCAAGGTGGTCGGGACCGCCGTGCGCGCGGCCGGAACGGTTCGGGCGCCGCAGCCGTTCACCTGCCACCTCGACGGCCAGGGGTTCGCGAAGCTGGTGACGGCCGGGTGGGTCCCCGTCGAGCTGCTGTACGGGATGTCCGTCGGCGTGTGCCACGACGACTACACCACCCGCGCACAGACGCGCTCGTGGAGCAACACCGAGGTCAGCGGCTGGAGCGACCTGGTTCAGGCGGTGCGCTCCGATGCCCGTGCGCACCTGGAGGGCCAGACGGGGCGGCGGGGCGGCGACGGTGTGATCCTCTCCGCGGGCCGTCTGCGCATCTGGGGCGAACCCTGCATGCGCAGCGGCAACAACGACCAGGAGGACCATGTGGCCGAGGCGACGCTGCTGGGCACCACCGTCGCCCGCTTCACGGCACGCCAGGAGCCGCCCCGCACACTCACCGTGATGCCGCTCGACCCGGAACGACGCCGGCGGACCATGCGCCGCACCGCCACCGAAATGCGATGAGGGGAACCTGTTCATGACCGTCTTCAACCCCGCCGATGGCACCCCCGGCGCCGCATCCGCCCAGGGCGTGCCCGCCGACGCGATGCGGCGGCTGGCCGAGCTGCAGCCGGGCAAGCCGGGTTCGATCTTCACCAGCGACCTGTCGGTCAATGAGTTCCTGCTGGTGCGCGAGGCGGGATTCCGGCCCATCGGCCTCGTCCTGGGCAGCTCGATCTACCACGTGGGCATCCAGCTGGGCCGCTGGGGCAAAAACCAGGAGCTGACGACGCTCAGCCAGGCGATGTACCACGCCCGTGAGCTGGCGATGACCCGCATGGAGGCGGAGGCGGCCCAGCTGGGCGCGGACGGCATCGTCGGCGTGCGGCTGAGCGTCGAGGCCCGTGAATTCGGCACCGACATCGCCGAGTTCATCGCGATCGGTACCGCCGTCAAGGCCGACCACCCGGCGCCGGGCGGCAACGGCGGCAGCTGGCGCAACCCCAAGGGGCAGCCGTTCACCTCGGACCTCAACGGCCAGGACTTCTGGACGCTCATCCGGGCCGGCTACGCCCCGCTGGGCATGGTGATGGGCACCTGCGTCTACCACATCGCGCACCAGCGGATGGGGCAGATGTTCTCCAACATCGGCAAGAACGTGGAGATCGAGCAGTTCACGCAGGCGCTGTACGACGCGCGGGAGCTGGCGATGACGCGGATGCAGCACGAGGCGGAGGAGCTGCGGGCGGAGGGCGTCGTCGGCGTACAGCTCAACGCGCACAACCACCGGTGGGGCGGTCACACCACCGAGTTCTTCGCGATCGGCACGGCCGTGCGGCCACTGCGCGAGGACCACGTCATCGAACGCCCGACGATGGTGCTCAGCCTGGACGGCTGAGCGCCCGGCCCAGCAGACCCGGCACGACCGCACACCACGAGAGGCCCCGCGATGACCTCGCCACACGACCCCGTCCCGTTCGAGCCCGACGGGGAGCCGGACTCCATCGACCTGCTGACGGCCGCGCTGCGCAGGGACGCCGCCGACATCGAGGTCTACGCCCAGGTGCTCACCGGGACCCTTTCGGAGGCGCTGCCGCCGGGTTCCGTCGCCGTGGAGCGCAAACGGCGCTTGGCCGACCGGCTCGCGGGGCGCGACGGTCGCATCGAGCGCGTCGAGGTCTTCCTCGGCGAGCAGCGTCTCGTGCTCGACCTGGCGGGGACGCATCCTCGGGGCGAGGTGTGCAAGGAGGTCCGCGGCGTGGTGCTCTCGCGGCGCCCGGTGGCGCTCGACGAGTGGATACGGGAGCTCGCGGTCGCGGTCGCGGCCCGCGCACAGTCCGACGCGCGGGCACGGGCGGCGCTGGAGCGGCTGCTGCTCGGGGAGTAGGGACCCGGGCCGACGGGGGGCACCCGTTCGCCGGCCCCGCGGGCGTGCCCCGGCCGGGACCGCGGAGCTGACGGCACGGTGCTCTCGCGGCGCCCGGTGGCGCTCGACGAGTGGATACGGGAGCTCGCGGTCGCGGTCGCGGCCCGCGCACAGTCCGACGCGCGGGCACGGGCGGCGCTGGAGCGGCTGCTGCTCGGGGAGTAGGGACCCGGGCCGACGGCGGTGTGCACCCGTTCGCCGGCCCCGCGGGCGTGCCCCGACCGGGACCGCGGAGCTGACGGCACGGTGCTCTCGGCTCACACCGGCCCCGCCGTGGTCTGCCCCACCTGGAGGGAACTGCGCAGCACCACGGTGCGCAACGGCCGCTCCTGCCCGGCGATCCGGTCCAGCAGCAGTCCGGCCGCCGTCCGCCCCAGGTCGTACGAGGGCACCTGGACCGTGGTCAGGCCGGGCTGGACCAGCGGCGCCCAGGGCACCTCGCCGAACGACACGACACCGATCCGCGGGGGTCGCAGGCCTGCCTCGCGCACCGCCTGCAGGGCCCCGACGGCCATCAGGTTGTTGGCCGCGAAGACCGCGTCCGGCCGCTGCGGCAACGCGAGCAGATCGGCCATGGCCGTGCGCCCGCCCTCGGACTTGAAGTCGGCGTGCCGGGTGTAGTCGCGCAACAGATTCATTTCCTTGGCGGGAGTACCCGGGTCGTCGTCCAGGAACTCCTGGAGTGCCCTGCGGTAGCCGGCGAGCCGTTCCTCGGCGGTGGAGGCGCCCCGCGGGCCGGTGATGCAGGCGATCCGCCGGTAGCCGCGGGCCAGCAGGTGTTTCGTGGCGGCCGCACCGCCCTCCTCGTTGTCCACCAGTACGGCGTCCACCCCGGCCCCGCGGGGGCGGCGGTCCACCGCGACCACCGGTATGCCGCGGCTCTGCAGGGCGGACACGTCGGCGATGTCGTGCACCTGGATGGCGATGTGATCCAACATGCGCCAACCCTGCATCACGGCAGGGAAGTTGTCGTCGGCTTTTCCGCCGGGCGCTCCCCGGCCGAGGACACGTTCTAGTCCTCGAGACGGACCGGCATGAGGATCGAGAACGTGTGCTCGTCGTCGGGCCGGCGGATCGCCAGCGGTGCCGTGGGGGCGCCGACTTCCAGGACCAGCTCGCTGCGGGCACCGGCGGCGAGCGCGTCCAGCAGGAACTCCCGGTTGACGCCGACGTTTTCCTGGTCGTCCTGGCCGTCCTCGCAGAGGGTCACCGTGCCGTCGTCCGCGAACCTGAGCACGCTGACGTCGTAGGACTCGCCGTCCTGCTCGCGCATCTGGCTCGCGCGGACCGGCCCGGTCTCCAGTGCCCTGCGGAAAGCGGCGACATCGACGAGCGCCCGGCGGCCGGCCGGCGGGCGAACCAGGCGGCGGTAGTCGGGGAAGTCGTGGTCGAGGCAGGGGCCGGCCGCCTGACGGTCGGCGGACTCCAGCGACACGCGGCCACCGTCCACGGTGAGCCGCGCCGGCTCCTCGCCCCGCAGCAGTGCCCGCATCGCATCGGCGAGCGGCAGCGGCACGAGGGCCTGCACGCGCGGCCCGTCGTGCCCCGTCGCAGCGGCCCGCGCGACCGCCATCCGGTAGCGGTCGGTGGCCGCCAGGGTCAGTTCGCCTCCCTCCAGGTCGAACAGGATTCCGCCGAGCATCGGCAGATCCGGGTCCGTACCGGCCGCGAAACGGACCGCGTCCAGCGCGGCGGCCAGCTCCTGCGCGGGGACGGACGGCCGGGCGGTGGTGCTGCGGAGTGCGGTCATGGGGTTCTCCCTGCGGTCGAGGAGGTCTCGGAGTGTGGAGAGCTCGCTGCGGGCGTCGGCCAGGCCCAGTTCGAGGCGGCGCAGGTGCGCCTGGAAGAGCCCGCGGACCAGGTCCGTGTCCGCCCCGGACCAGCCGGCCAGGACCAGCCGGATGTCCGCGAGGGGCATGCCGGCCCGGCGCAGACGGGCCAGCAACCGGGCTTCCTCGAACTGCTCCGGCTCGTACCAGCGGTAGCCGCTGACCGGGTCCACCCAAGCCGGAACCAGTACACCGGCACGGTCGTAGAACCGAAGCGCGCTCACGCTCAGTCCGCTGTCCCGGGCCATCTCTCCGATGCCGCGCATCTCGCTCTCCACACCCCGAACTCTGAGGCCTCGACAAGGTCGAGGGTCAACCTGGGCCCGGAAACGTCTTGTCAGTGGCGAGCGTTACGGTCTCCCATGTGACTCCAGACCGACGCCAGGGCGGGCCCGACCGGACGACGCATCCCCGACGCGCGGCGCTGGACCACGTCCTGCGACTGGTCGCGGACGCGCCGTGGAGCGGAACCCTGGTCCTGCGCGGCAGCATGGTCATGCCGGCCTGGCTGGGGGACGCGGCGCGCCAACCGGCCGATCTGGACTGGGTGGTGCTGGAGGAGCCCGCCGGGGTCGACGCGCTGGACCCTTTTCCGTACGTCGACCGGATCGACGTCGTGCAGCAGTGGCCCGAGGCCGCCGACGGCGCCGCACGCTACGAGATGTGGACGTACGAGGAGTTCGACACCGGCGGACAGCGGCCCGTGCTCCCGCCCGAAGGGCTGCACTGGCTGTCTGAGGAGGACGCGGCGGACACCGGACCCCCGTACGCCGACCTGCTCGAACGCGTGGCCCGGCACCCCGAGGCCGCCCCCGGTCTCCTCCTCGACGCGGACAACGCACGCGTCGACGGCACCTGGACCTACGCCGAGTACGACACGCCGGGTGTGCGCCTGCTCATCCCCTGGCGCGCGGACGGCCTGCCACCCGGCGAGGCGCGCCTGGACTTCGCCCGCGACGAACGACTGCCCGAGCCCCCGGTGTGGACGCTGATACCGCGCGGCGACGGCGGAAGCCCCGTCCCGGTGCGCACGGCGAGCCGTGAGCTGTCCCTGGCCTGGAAGCTGCTGTGGCTGCACACCGACAGCCGGGACGGACGCCGCGCACAGGGCAAGGACCTGTACGACGCGGTCCTCCTCGCCGAGGCCCAGGACACCCTGCCGCTTCCGCCGCGCCTGCTGCGGAAGGTCTTCGACGGGGCGGCGACCGCCGCGGACCCGCATGCCCTCGACCCGGCCGCGGTGCTCCGGTGGGACGTGGACTGGACCGCGTTCCAGGAGCGGCACCCCGCCGTGCGGGGAACGGCGGAGGACTGGCTCCGCCGCCTGGCCGGGGCACTGCCTCCGCTCACCGGGGAACGAGCCTTCCACACGCCTCCGATACCCCATGCGCGCTGACGTACCGCGAAAATCACGTGCCCCGGCCGCGTCCGTCTCGTACCTTCATGCCGTACCGAGCGCCGCCAGGACCGTACGGCGGCGCTGTCGTCCGACACAGAGGGGAGCCCGGCCGTGCACGCACGCACCGCTGTCGTCGCTCCCCGTTCCCGGTACGAGGTGATCCTCGTGTCCTCTGTCGGCCGGTGCCCGCTGCGCGGCCGGCACCGGAGACCCGTGACGCCCCGCTGAACCCCGGACGCACGGGTGATCGCGCTGCCCTTTTCCCCGATCCAGGCCTCTACGTCAGGCCTGATCCGCAGAAAGGCCCTGGGCCGTGCGCACGAACACCACCACCCTCGCCGCGATCCGCAACCTCGGCATCCTCGCCCACGTCGACGCGGGCAAGACCACCGTCACCGAGCGGATCCTGTACGCGACGGGCACCACCCACAAGCGGGGCGAGGTGCACGACGGCACCACCGTCACCGACTTCGACCCGCAGGAACGCGACCGCGGCATCACCATCTTCGCCGCCGCCGTCAGCTGCGCCTGGGACGGACACCGGATCAACCTCATCGACACCCCCGGCCACGTCGACTTCGCCGACGAGGTCGAGCGCTCACTGCGCGTCCTGGACGGTGCGGTCGCCGTGTTCGACGCCGTCGCCGGCGTCGAGCCGCAGAGCGAGTCGGTGTGGCGGCAGGCGGACCGGCACGGCGTGCCGCGCATCGCGTTCGTCAACAAGATGGACCGGGCGGGCGCCGACCTGGACCGGGCCGTCGAGTCCATCCGGCAGCGACTGCACCCCGTACCGCTCGTCGTCCAGCTTCCCATCGGCGCGGAGGACGGGTTCACGGGTGTCGTGGACCTCGTACGGATGCGTGCGCTGGTCTGGGCCGACGGCTCGGGTACGGCCGTGGAGGGGCCCGTGCCCGAGTCGCTGAGCGAGGAGGCGGTACGGCGGCGACGGGCGCTGGAGGAGACCGTGGCGGAGCTGCACCCGGCCGCCCTGGAGGAGTTCTACGACCGGGAGACGCTCGGCGCCGACACCCTCGCCGCCACCCTGCGGGACCTCACCCGCACCGGGGACGGCGTGGTCGTCCTGTGCGGCTCCGCCTACCGCAACCGCGGCGTCGAGCCGCTGCTCGACGCGGTCGTGGCCTATCTGCCCTCACCGCTGGACGTCCCCGCCGTACGGGGTGTCCACGAGGGCTCGGAGCAGGAGCGCGCCGCCGACCCCGAAGTGCCGTTCTCGGGGCTCGTGTTCAAGGTGAACGCGGGCGCCACCGGGCGGCTGGCCTACGTGCGCGTGTACTCGGGCACCGTCGAGAAGGGAGACACCGTGTGGGACCCGGGCACCGGGCGCACCGAGCGCGTGGCGCGCATCCTGCGGGTCATGGCGGACCGGCACGCCCAGCTGGAGAGGGCGGTCGCCGGTGACATCGTCGCGCTCGCGGGGGTGAAGTCGGCGCGGGCCGGCTCCACGCTGTGCGATCCCGGAGCCCCGCTGCTCCTGGAACCGCCCGTGTCCGCCGAGCCCGTGGTGTCGGTCGCGGTCGAGGCCCGGCGCGCCACGGACACCGGCCGGCTGGCGACGGCGCTGGCGCGGCTGGCCGAGGAGGACCCCTCGCTGGTGGTGCGCACCGACGCCGAGACCGGGCAGACCGTGCTGTCCGGGATGGGCGAACTGCACCTGGAGGTCGCGGTGGAGAAGATCCGCCGCGACGGGGGACCGGAGGTCACCGTGGGCCGGCCGCGGGTCGCCTACCGGGAGACGGTCGTCGAGACGGTCACCGGGTTCGTGTACCGGCACGTCAAACAGGACGGCGGGGCGGGGCAGTTCGCCCATGTCGTGCTGGACGTGGAACCTCTCGGGCCCGAAGTCGGCGCCACCGGCTTCGAGTTCCGCTCCTTCGTGGTCGGCGGCCATGTGCCGCAGGAGTACGTGCGCGCCGTCGAGGCCGGGTGCCGGGACGCGCTCGCCGAGGGGCCGCTGGACGGGCACCCGGTGACCGGGCTGCGGGTCACGCTCACCGACGGCTCCACCCATGTGAAGGACTCCTCCGACACGGCCTTCCGCACCGCCGGCCGGCTCGGGCTCCGCCAGGCCCTGCGCGCCTGCGCGACGGCCCTGCTGGAACCGGTCGCCGAGGTCACGGTGACCGTGCCGGAGGATGCCGTCGGCTCGGTCCTCGGCGACCTGGCGGCCCGGCGTGCCCGGGTCGGCGGCTCCGAGACCCGTGGCGGCGCGGCCGTACTGACCGCGACCGTGCCACTGGCCGAACTGTTCGGCTACGCCACCCGGTTGCGCAGCCGCACCCAGGGCCGCGGCACCTTCACGACCCGCCCGGCCGGTTATGCCCCGGCGCCGCGACCGGTCCAGGTCCACTAGCGGGTTGGGGCCCGCACCACCAGCCGACGCGGCGGGTGGTGCGGGCCCCTCGGGAGACGCGTGAGTTCACGGCGCCCGACGGCGTGACCTCGCGCGGGGCGCTGTACGTTCCCGACCGGCCAGATCGAGGAGTGGCGGCGCGCCATCAGCTGCCTGGAGTCGCGCCCGCGAGATCATCGGGCTGGGCGACGCGTTCGATGGCCTGGGCTGCGACGGCCACGTCGAAGACGCCGAGTTCGGCCTGAAGGCCGGAAGCGGTGCCGGGGTGTGAACGGCGCTGCGGCGATTGCGTGGACGGTGACGCCACGTGACCGTAACGGTCGCGGACCCGAACAAGGCGACGCCGAATGCGTCGAGCAGACGAACATCTTCGTTGACGAGAACGAACTCCTTCTCCGGAGAGAACAGAGGAACGACGAAAATATGCGGACTTCCCCCGCCCCTGTCCCGTCCTGGACCGTGGGCGACATCACCGTCCACCGCATCGACGAGACTCTCCTGCCGCCCGCTACCGGACCGTGGCTGCTGCCCGACGCCACCCCCGAGGTGGTGGCCGGCCAGGACTGGCTGCAGCCTCAATTCGCCGACCACGAAGGCATCCTGCGCCTCGACAGCCACAGCTTCGCGTTCGTCGTCGACGGGCTGCGTGTTCTCGTCGACACCGGCATCGGCAACGGCAAGGAGCGGGCCAACCCGGCCTGGCACAACCTGCACACCGACTTCCTTGAGCGCCTCACCGACGGCGGTTTCGCCCCGGACTCCGTCGACCTGGTGATCCTCACCCACCTGCACGCCGACCACGTCGGCTGGAACACGCGGGAGGTCGACGGCGAATGGGTCCCCTCCTTCCCCGACGCCCGCTACCTCACCTCCCGCACCGAGCGGGAGTTCTGGGCCACGTACGACATGGACGAGCCGCGCGCACAGATGTTCCGCGACTCCGTGATCCCGGTCGAGCAGGCGGGTCTGCTGGACCTCGTCGACGTCCCGGCCGCGGGCGTGGAAATCGCCCCGGGCCTACGCCTGACGCCGACGCCCGGCCACACCCCCGGCCACGTCGCCGTCGAGCTGACCAGCCGGGGCGAGAAGGCGCTGATCACCGGCGACTGCATCCACCACCCGGTCCAGCTCGCCCACCCCGCCATCGGGGCCTGTGTCGACATCGACCCGCAGCAGTCCGAGGCCACGCGCCGCCGACTGCTCGGCTCCCTGGCCGACACGGACACCCTCGTCCTCGGCACCCACTTCGCGCCTCCCACAGCCGGCCGCGTGATCACAGCAGGGGACGCCTACCGGCTGCTGCCCGTCCCCGCAGCCTGACGGGCCGTCCTTCCCGCCCGAGTGCGGCCGCCGCGGCCCGTACGCGGACTGACCGATCAGGAGAGGCAGAAACTGCAGCACGTCGTGCGCCGGGGCAGCACCAGATCGGTGCGCTGCCGGCGCGCGATGGTGCTGTCGGCTTCGGCCGGTGGGAACCGGGTGCCGGTGATCGCCCAGCCGGCGCAGGCCGGCCGGTCGCCGGCCCAGCGCGTGCCGCCTCATCGGCCCGTCGGCACACAACCGTTGCAGAACGGCGCTCCGGCTCTCCCGCCGCAGGTCAGGCGCCGTACGACTGCCCAACGCCGCCACCCGGCCCCCCTGTTCTCCGGCGTTTCTCCGTGCTTTTCCGGCCTGTTCGGCCCTTCGACGCTGCCGGATCTCTTGACGAGCGTTTCCCGGGAGGTTTAACTCACGTCCTAAATTAAGCCATGAGGGGCTTCGGGGGCCGAACGGGTCCTCGCCGGCCCTCGCCGGCCCTCGCCGGTCCGCGCGGGTCGTCGAGGACCGGCGCGGGCGTCGGCTTCCGTGAGCGACCTCGAGGTTCTCGACTCCCGGAAAGGGACACCAGGAGCCATGCGCAGCATCCGAGCCGCGGCCACAGGCGCCGTCACCCTGTCTCTCGTCCTCGCGGCCACGGCCTGCGGAGGCGGCTCGTCCAGCGGCGGTGGGTCCAACGACTCGCCGAAGACGCTGACGTACTGGGCCTCCAACCAGGGCGCCAGCATCGCCGTCGACCAGCAGGTCCTCCAGCCCGAACTCGACAAGTTCCAGAAGCAGACCGGGATCAAGGTGAAGCTGGAGGTCGTGCCCTGGACCGACCTGCTCAACCGGATCCTCACCGCGACCACCTCGGGTCAGGGCCCGGACGTGCTGAACATCGGCAACACCTGGAGCGCCTCCCTGCAGGCGACCGGCGCCCTGCTGCCCTGGGACACGGGGAACTTCGCCAAGATCGGCGGCAAGGACCGGTTCGTCGACTCCGCGCTCGGCTCGACCGGCGCGGCGGGCAAGGACCCCGCCGCGGTCCCGCTCTACTCGATGGCGTACGCCCTCTACTACAACAAGAAGATCTTCGCCGACGCCGGGATCACGCAACCACCGGCCACCTGGGCCGAGTTGATCGCCGACGGCAAGAAGATACAGGCCAAGGGCAAGTCCGCGCTCGGCGCCGAGGGCTCGAACCCGGCGGAGAACATCCACCACGTCTTCGTCTTCGCCAAGCAGCGCGGCGCCGACTTCTTCACCGCCGACGGCAAGCCGGACTTCACCGCCCCCAAGGTGGTGGACGCGGTGCAGAGTTACGTCGACCTCATGGCCAAGGACAAGGTCATCCCGACCGGCGACGCCGAGTACGCGCAGAACCAGTCCGTCAGCGACTTCGCCAAGGGCAAGCAGGCCATGCTGCTGTGGCAGTCCGCCTCCGCCAACCTCAAGTCCCAGGGCATGAGCGAGGACGCCTACGGCATCGCGCCCGTCCCGGTGATCTCCGGCACCCCCGGCCCCGGTACCCAGGTCGACTCGATGGTCGCCGGCATCAACCTCGCCGTCTTCAAGAACACCCACAACCTCGACGGCGCCACGAAGTTCGTGAAGTTCATGACCTCCGACGAGGAGCAGAAGATCCTCAACAAGGCCTACAGCACCATCCCGCCCGTGAAGTCCGCACAGGCGGACGCGGCCTTCAGCACACCTGCCAACACCGTGCTGAAGAACACCTTCACCACCAGCGCGGCCGCACTGCCGCAGGTCGCGTCCGAGTCGCAGTTCGAGACGGCGGTCGGTACGGCCGTCAAGGACCTGTTCGCCGACGCCGCCGCCGGGCGCGCGGTGACCACCGACTCGGTCAAGGCCGCGCTGCAGAAGGCCCAGCAGCAGATGCCGGCGGCGTGAGCGGGACCATGACGACGACCACCGCCTTCAAGGAGCCGGTGCGGCACACCACCCCCGGTACGGCGGCGCGCGGACCGCGCCGCCGTACCGGGCGGCTGCGCCGCGTCTCCCTGCCGTATCTGCTGCTCCTGCCCGCCCTGCTGCTCGAACTCCTCGTCCACCTGGTGCCGATGGTCATCGGCATCGTGATGAGCTTCAAGGAGCTCACCCAGTTCTACATCCGCGACTGGAGCACCGCCCCCTGGTCCGGCCTCGGCAACTACAAGGCGTCGGTGAACTTCGACGCGCCCGTCGGCCAGGCCCTGCTGCACTCGTTCTTCGTCACCGTCGGCTTCACCCTGCTGTCGGTCGGCCTGTGCTGGCTGATCGGCACCGCCGCCGCGGTCTTCATGCAGGACACCTTCCGCGGCCGCGGCCTGCTCCGGGCCCTGTTCCTGGTGCCGTACGCCCTGCCGGTCTACGCGGCCGTCATCACCTGGGTGTTCATGTTCCAGCACGACAACGGCCTGGTGAACCACGTCCTGCACGACCAGCTGCACCTCACCGGCAAACCGTCGTTCTGGCTGATCGGCGACAACAGCTTCTACGCCCTGCTCACCGTGTCGGTGTGGAAGGGCTGGCCGTTCGCCTTCCTCATCGTGATGGCCGGACTGCAGAACATCCCCCGGGAGCTGTACGAGGCCGCCGCGCTGGACGGCGCCGGGATGTGGCAGCAGGTCCGCCGCATCACCCTGCCGTCCCTGCGCCCGGTCAACCAGGTCCTGGTGCTGGTCCTCTTCCTGTGGACGTTCAACGACTTCAACACGCCGTACGTGCTGTTCGGCAAGTCCGCCCCCGAGGCCGCCGACCTCATCTCGGTCCACATCTACCAGGCGTCCTTCGTCACCTGGAACTTCGGCACCGGTTCCGCCATGTCCGTCCTGCTGCTGCTCTTCCTGCTCGTCGTGACGGGCGGGTACCTGCTGTTCACCTCGCGCGGACGGAGGGCCGCCGCCGATGTCTAGCCCGCCCCTCGCCTCACCGACGCGCAACTCGCCCATGGCGCCCCCGCGTTCCTTCATCTGGTCCCGCCGGATCTTCCTCACCCTGCTCACCGGATTCGTGCTGGTCCCGGTGTACGTGATGGTCTCCAGCTCGCTGAAGCCGCTCGCGGACGTCACCGGCAGGTTCCGCTGGCTGCCCAGCGGGCTCACCATCCGGCCGTACATCGACATCTGGTCGACGGTCCCGCTCGCGAAGTACTTCGTGAACTCGCTGATCGTGGCGGGCGCGGCGACGGTCTGCTCGGTGGTCATCGCCGTGTTCGCGGCCTACGCCGTCAGCCGCTACGACTTCCGCGGCAAGCGGGTCTTCACGGTGACGGTCCTGTCGACGCAGATGTTCCCGGGCATCCTCTTCCTCCTCCCGCTGTTCCTGATCTACGTCGACATCGGCAACGCCACCGGCATCGCCCTGTTCGGCTCCCGCGGCGGCCTGATCCTCACCTACCTCACCTTCTCCCTCCCCTTCTCCATCTGGATGCTGATCGGGTACTTCGACTCGGTGCCGCGCGACCTGGACGAGGCGGCCCTGGTGGACGGCTGCGGCCCGCTCGGCGCGCTGCTCAGGATCGTCGTACCGGCGGCGGTCCCCGGCATCGTCGCGGTCGCCGTCTACGCCTTCATGACCGCCTGGGGCGAGGTGCTCTTCGCGTCCGTCATGACCAACGACACCACCCGCACCCTCGCCGTCGGCCTCCAGGGCTACTCCACCCTCAACGACGTCTACTGGAACCAGATCATGGCCGCCTCGCTGGTCGTCAGCGTGCCCGTGGTCGCCGGGTTCCTCCTCCTGCAGCGCTATCTCGTCGCCGGTCTGACGGCAGGCGCCGTCAAGTGACCCGAGTGACCAACACCCCGCATTCCGAAGGGACTTCCGTGTCCGAACGCATCGACCTCGCCGCACTCCCGCACGACTTCCTGTGGGGCACGGCCACCGCGGCGTACCAGATCGAGGGGGCCGTCGCCGAGGACGGCCGTACGCCCTCGATCTGGGACACCTTCTCGCACACCCCGGGGAAGATCGCGAACGGCGACACCGGAGACGTCGCCTGCGACCACTACCACCGCTGGCGCGAGGACATCGGCCTGATGCGGCAACTCGGCGTCAACGCCTACCGGTTGTCGGTGGCCTGGCCGCGCGTCGTCCCCGGCGGCACGGGCCCGGTGAACCCCAAGGGCCTGGCCTTCTACGACGAGCTCGTGGACGCCCTGCTGGAGGCCGGCATCACCCCGTCCGTCACCCTCTACCACTGGGACCTGCCGCAGGTCCTCCAGGACCGCGGCGGCTGGCCCGAGCGGGACACCGCCTTCGCGCTCGCCGAGTACGCCTCGGCCGTCGCCGCCCGCCTCGGCGACCGCGTGAAGCTCTGGACGACCCTCAACGAGCCCAGCTGCTCGGCCTGGATCGGCCACCTGGAGGGCAAGATGGCCCCGGGCTGGACGGACCTCACCGCCGCCGTACGCGCATCCGTCCATCTGCTGCTGGGCCACGGCCTCGCCACCCAGGCGATCCGTGCCGCCGCGCCCGGCGCCCAGGTCGGCATCGTCAACAACCTCTCCACCGTGCACGCGGCCACCGACCGCCCCGAGGACATCGCGGCCGCCCGCCGCCACGACGGCCATGTCAACCGCTGGTGGCTCGACCCGGTGCACGGCCGCGGTTTCCCGGCCGACATGGTGGAGACGTACGGCACCGAACTCCCGCTCTACTCGGGCGACTTGGCGACCATCGCGACCCCGCTGGACTGGCTCGGCCTGAACTACTACTTCCCCGCGCACGTCGCCGACGCCCCCGACGCCCCGGCGCCGTACGTCCGCGCTGTGCGCCGCGAGGGCGTACCGCGCACCGGCATGGACTGGGAGATCGACGCGAACGGCATCGAGACGCTGCTGCTGCGGCTCACCGAGGACTACGGCGCCCGGAAGATCCACGTCACCGAAAATGGTTCCGCCTTCCCGGACGTGGTCCGCCCCGACGGCAGCATCGACGATCCCGAACGCCAGGACTACCTGGAGCGCCACCTCGCCGCCTGCGCCTCCGCCGCCCGCAAGGGCGCCCCCCTCGCCGGCTACTTCGCCTGGTCCCTGCTGGACAACTTCGAGTGGGCCTACGGCTACGACAAGCGCTTCGGCCTGGTCCACGTCGACTACCGCACCCAGGTGCGCACGATCAAGGGCAGCGGCCACCGGTACGCCGACCTCGTCCGCACCCACCGCGGCCAGACCCGCCGGGCCGCCTGAGCCGGGCCCGGCCGACGGGCCGGTGGGCACGGTACCGGCCGCCCGAATGCCTGGGCGGCCGGTACGGCTCACGGTCGGTTTCCTCGCCGGCCCGGCTCAACCCGCACGAGCCGTTCCGAGGCTCGGTAGCGTGTGGGCCAGGAGTGAGGAGAGGGGTCGGCGCGATGACGGACGGCTTGGGGTGGATCGGCGAGCACTGGTACAGCGGTGCGATCGTCAAGGACGGGATGCTCTCGGACATCTGCCTCACGACGGTGCGGGGCGTGGACCCGGTGGACTTCGTGGTCCGCCTCGGCGCGGACCGCCGCACGGCCGAACGGCCCGCACTCTTCAAGGACTTCGACAGGCTGAGCGTGGACCCGGGCGACAGTGTGGCGATGTTCGGCCGCAGCGGCGAGTGGGCGTACGTCCTGGAGGTCGAGCGGTCCACCTGGCACCTCATCGTCCTCGACCGGCTGGGCCAGGACACCCTGGTGGGTCAGGGGGACGAACTCATCTGCCTGGATCGCTTTCTGCACGAGTCCCCGTGGGTGTACTACGGCGACGCAGCCGGCGAAATGAGGTCCATCGAGCCCGGCGAGAGCCTGCTGGAGACCGCGTTCCCGCTCACGGACCGGCTCGGGGCGTTCGCCGCACTGGATGCGGCCATGCGCCAGGCCGGGGCGGTGCGGGAGACCTTCCCCGGCTGCGAGGACCCCGAGGACGAGGACGAGGACGAGGAGTTGGCGAGGCGGCTGTTCGGTGCGGTGGGCGAACATCTCGGGCTGTCGCTGCCGCGTCGGGAGATCGAGCAGGGGCTGCTGCCCGCGGTGCACCTGCCCTCGCCCCTGTGAACCGGTAGCGGCGGGGCCGCCGCGCCCTCTCGGCGCGGCGGCCCACTCTCAGCAAAGCGATGCTATTGGTTGTTCGCGGTCATGGTGCACTTCACGGTCGTGCTGTCATCGGAGCACGCCGCGCTCATGTTCGTGTTCAGCCAGTACGGGTCCCGGTCGAGCAGACGCTGGTTCGCGTTGAAGGTCGCGAACCCGGCCATCGAACCGCTGTTGTCGCTTCCGGAGATCGCGGAACGTCCGCAGACCTCCTTCCAGGTCGGCACGAGGCCGTCGATGTTGAACAGGTGCACGGCGCCGTCCTGCTTGCTCGCAAGGGTGTTGTAGGTGGAGTTGAACGCGTACTCATCGCAGTTCGGCTTGTCCGTCGTACCGTTGAGGGCGCTGGTGTCGCCGTTGGCCGCCGCCCATCCGGTGGGGCAGATCACGGTCCGGTTGCCGCTGATGTCGCCGTCGGGCAGGAAGCACAGCGGCTTGCTGTCGGCCTGGCTGCCGGGGTGGTTGGCCAGCTTGTGCTGGATCAGCCAGGCGTGTGACGCGGCCTGCGGGTACTTCGCCGCGTTGAAGGTGTAGGTCGCCACGTAGTTGTGGAACAGCTGGGGGCTGAACAGGGTGGAGATGCAGTCACCGGACGCCGGGACAGCCTGGTCGGCGGAGGTCGAGTTCCGCCCAGACCGTCTTGCCGGCGGGCGGGTACGGTTCCGTGCCCCAGCGGTCGGCGAGGGCGGTGACGAGGAGGAGGCCGCGGCCCGACTCGGCCTCCTCCTCCGGCCGGACTGCCGTGGTAGGTGCGGGGAGTTGGTCGCCGCGTGCGTCGCTGACCGCGATGCGCAGCATTCCGGCGGCGGCGTCGAGGGTGAGGGCGAGGCGGAAGTCCCGGCCCTGGACCCTGCCGTGAAGGGCCGCGTTGGCGGCGAACTCGGCGACGATCTGCTCGGCGCGTTGCATGACGGTGGGTGATACCTCCCAGGCGCGGAGCTGTTCGGTGGCGAGCAGCCGGGCCAGGCGTGCGCCTCTGCGGGTGGACGACAACAACTGGGAGAACGTGTGCAGGGCCGCCGGGAGTTGGGGCACGGGGGTCTTCATGGGGCCACCGTGACGGGCGCGCGGGTGTGTGAGCCAGGGGTGCGGCCCGTACGGTGCGTCAGCGTACGGGCACGATCGGTGGACGGTACGGGGATCATGCCGTCACTCTGGGTGCTGTCGGGCGCGGGGCGCAGCACGGTACGTACGCACCTGGAGGTGGCCGGGGATGGCTGTTGGCGCGAGTGAGGTCGAGGACGTCGCGGTCTGCGAGGCGGAGCGGGAGCCGGACCCCTCCGACAGTCTGCGCACGTTCGGGGCGGTCGTCCAGGCCCTGAGGGAGCATGCGGGGCTCAGTAGGGCGGAGTTCGCGGAGCTGGTCCGGTTCTCCAAACACACGGTGGAGTCCGTGGAGTTGGGGAGGCGGATGCCGGACGAGTCCTTCGTGGAGCGGGCGGAGGAGGCGCTGGGCAACACCGGGGCGCTGAGGAGGGCGGCGAAGTTCCTGACGCGGGGGGGAGGCGGGGCTGGCGGCCTGGTTCCGGCGGTGGGCGAGGCTGGAGAAGGTGGCGGTGAGTCTGTGTACGTATGAGTGCCGGTTGGTGCCGGGGCTTTTGCAGTCGGAGGGGTACATGCGTGCTCTCTGCGAGAACGACATCCCACCTCTCTCGGATGACGCGTTGGAGACGACAGTTCAGGCGCGGTTGGAGCGGCAACGGTTGCTGGCAGAGCGCCCGAACACCGCCTTTGACTTCATCGTTGAAGAGGCAGTGTTCATGCGCCGTCTCGGCGGCTTGGACGTGACCCGCAACCTGATCAACCACGTCCTGGAGGCCATTGCGCCGAGGAACGTTACGCTTCAGATCATGCCTGCGAACGCCGAGCACCACGCATGCATGGCTGGGCCGATCCAGCTGTTGGAGACCGCTGACGGCAGTTGGCGTGGGTACTCCGAAGGGCAAGAGAACGGCCGCTTGATCGCTGACCCAAAACAGGTCAGCCGACTGCACATGCGCTATGCAAGACTGCGCTCGCAGGCCCTCTCCCCGAAGGACTCCGTGGGCCTACTGGAGCGGATGCGAGGAGCGCTATGACCACGTCCGAACTCGACTGGTTCAAGTCCAGCTACAGCAGCGCACAGGGGGACAGCTGCATCGAGGTCGCCGTCACCGAGCAGGCCGTGCACGTGCGCGACTCCAAGGACGTCACGCGCCCCGACTTCGCCGTCGGCCGGGACGGCTGGGCGCGGTTCGTGCGATACGCGGCCGCGCGCTGAAGCGGACTTGAGGCGTGCCGGTGGCTCCCGTCAGCGGGGCCAACGGTACGCCTCTACTGAGCGCGAGGCCGTGGATGGTCGGCTCACACACCTCCGTGAAACTCCTGTCACCCCGCGTACGTGCGTCGCGCCGCGGGTGAGGAGCTGAGGTTCCCGGCCCAGAGCGATGTGAATGAACCGGGCACCGCCTGCCCACGTATCACCCAACCGTGGCAGGATCCCTCACCGTGAGCGCGTCCCCGGCGGTGAGAGGTCTGCGTGCCGTGGTGTTCGCCGCGGTGTGTGTGCTGCTCGCCGCCGCCGGGCACGGGCTCGCCATGGGGGACATGCCGCCGCTGTGGGCGGATGCGGCCGCCTTCGCCGCCGTGGTTGCGCTCGGCTGGGTGCTCGGCGCACGGGAGCGGTCGCAGGCCGGTATCGGCGTGGCCATGCTGCTCACCCAGGCCGGGCTGCACCTCGGCTTCGACGCCGCCCACCCCGCTGCCGGGCGCGCGGCCATGCCCGGCCGCAGCATGGCCTCGATGCACGCCCACGCGGCGACCATGAGTGACGTCCACGCGAGCGCGCACGCGCACCTCACCGCCCACGCCACCGCCGCCCATTTCCTCGCCGCGCTGGCCGCCTCCTGGTGGCTGCGGCGGGGCGAGGCCGCGTTGTGGTCCTTGCTGCGTCGCGCCGGCGCGCTCGTCCCCGGCCTCGTCGCCTGGTGGCGTGATACCCCCCTGCCCGCCCCTGTCGATCACGCCCCACGCGTGCCGACGGCCCCCCGACCGCCCTGCCTGACCCTCCTGCGGCACGCGGTCAGCAGACGCGGACCCCCGACCCCGATCCCGTACTCGCTCTGACACCTGTCCGCACGGTTCACCTGTCACTCGTACGGAGATCGACTCACCCATGTCCGCATCACGTCTCACCGCGCGCCGCGTCGGCGCTGTTGCCGCCCTCGCCGCCGCGACAGTCCTGTTCGCCGCCGGTGCCGCCTCCGCGCACGTCACCGTCCACCCCGACAGCTACGCCAAGGGAGCCACCGACGGCGTGCTGACCTTCCGTGTCCCCAACGAGGAGGACACGGCCTCCACGACCAAGGTGCAGGTCTTCCTGCCCACCGACCACCCCGTGCTCGGCGTGCTCGTGCACCCGCAGGACGGCTGGACCGCCAAGGTCACCACCACCAAGCTCAAGACTCCGGTCAAGACCGACGACGGAACCATCACCGAGGCCGCGTCCGAGATCACCTTCAGCGGTGGCAGGATCGGCGCCGGGCAGTACGAGGACTTCAACGTAGCCTTCGGTCAACTGCCCGATGACACCGGTCAGTTGGTTTTCAAGACCCTGCAGACCTACTCCGACGGCAAGGTCGTGCGCTGGATCGAGGAGCCGGCCGGCGGCGGCGAGCCCGAGAACCCGGCCCCGGTGCTCAAGCTGGCGGCCGGTGACGCGAGCGGCGCTCCGTCGTCGGCCAAGACCGCTGCCGCCACCGCCAAGGCCGCCGGCGCCGCCGACTCCACGGCCCGCGGGCTCGGCATCGCCGGACTGGTCGCCGGTGTCCTCGGCCTCGCGGCAGCCGCCTTCGCGGTCGTACGGAGCCGCTCCGCACGGCCGTAACCCGCCAAGTCACGGCTGAGGGCCCGGACCGGCGACCGGACGCTGTTGGTTAATTCGGGCCCGTGCGTGACGTCGGCTCCCAAGACCTGGTTGTGGTCTTGGGAGCCGACGTTGTCGTATGGGGTGGGTGTCG
>NZ_JBSFJZ010000039.1:60650-101392 GCF_053598315.1 Streptomyces sp. NPDC001153 | reverse complement strand
ACCCAGCCGCGGGCCGCCGCCCCCGCCCCCCTGCGGCCGGGGGCCCCCGCGGCGATATGCGGCTCCGCCGCGTGGGCGCGACCGGCCACGACGGAGCCGCGGCCGCCGGACGGCCCAAGCCACGCAGTGACCGGGGTCGGTCAGTTCGCCGGAACGTGCTGGGCGGCGTGCGGTGCGCGGACGCCGATCAGCCGTGCCGGGGCGGGGGCCATGGCCGTCGTACCACCGGTGGCCCGGGCGAACGCCGCCGCCCCACCGACCAGCGGGAGCCCGGCCGTCGTACCCGACAGGGACACCGTGAGCGTCGGTTTCGTGGCGGGCGGGTCGATGAGGTCCTTGTCCGTGCCCGCGATGATCAGGGCCAGCCGGTGGCCCGCGGGAACGACGTGGTCGGTCGCGGCGAGGCGGAGAGTCATCGTGTACGCCTTGCCCGGGGTGAGCGGGACGCCCTTGTCGAGCGAGGCGTAGTGGCCGAGGTCGGCCCAGCCGCGGCTGAACACGGTGTAGTCGACCTTGGCCGTCCTGGCCGCCGTCTCCTTGAAACAGGCGCTGTCCCCGGCCGTGCTCTCGCCCCAGCAGGTGCGGTTGGTGAGGGTGGTGATGCCCTCGGCGGCGTCGGCGTAGTCGCGGATGGTGTCCGGGCCGAGGTCGACCAGGACGGCGGACAGGTGGGCCGAGGTGGTGGTCGGTGTCGCGGTCACCGTCACGGTGGACGAGCCGGACAGGCGCAGATCATGGCTGAGCGGCGCGGTGAGGAAGCCGGCCTTCTCCGGGGTCGGCGTGGTGAGGTGCGCCGCCCAGTCGGTCTCGCTCAGCTTCGGGTCGTCGGTGAGGGTCTCGGTGCCGGTGGCCGGGCGCAGGCCGAGCGTGCCGACGCCCGCCTGGGTGCCGGGAGCCGGGTGCAGAACGGTGATGCGGGTGGTCTGCGGGGGCCATACGCGGGAGGTGACCCACTGGTCGGGGTGGCGTTCGATGTCGGCCATCGGCTCGCGGTCGATGCCGTTGTCGTAGCCGAGGAGTTCATGGTCGAACCAGCGGTGCAGGGTGTCCACCCAGGCGCCGCGCCGGTAGTCGAAGGGGTCGACATGGCCGGTCTGGGACAGCCAGATCTTGCGCTCGACGCCGTGCTTCGCCAGCGCGTCCCACCACTGGCCGAAGTGCTTGGTGCGGACGTTGAGGTCCTGCATGCCGTGCACCAGGAACACGCTGGCGCGCACCTTGGCCGCGTCCTGGACGTAGTCCCGCTCGGTCCACAGCGGTGTCCAGTCGCCGCTGCGCGGGCTGCCGTCGGCGAGTTTCTTCTGTACGGCGGCGCAGTGGGCGTGCGCGGCGTCGCTCTCGACGTAACCGGCCAGTTCGCCGGGGCCGCCGTCGTACAGCGGGGCGCCCTGCGCGAAGTAGTAGTCGTACCAGGAGGAGATGCCGCTGATCGGGACGATGGTCTTCAGGCCGTTCACGCCGGTGGCGGCGACGCCGTTGGCGATCGTGGCGTCCCAGCTCTTGCCGATCATGCCGGTGCGGCCGTTGGTCCAGGTCGCTCGGACGGTCTTGGTCCCGGTCCGGCTGGTGTACGCCTTGGCGCGGCCGTTCAGCCAGTCGATGACGGCCTTCGCGGACTGGATGTCGGAGCGGCCGCCGACGTCGACGCAGCCGTCGGAGCGGTTGGTGCCGGCGAGGTCGACGCCGACGAACGCGTAGCCGCGGGGCACGAAGTAGTTGTCGTAGAACAGCGGCATCTGCACGACGTGGCCCTGCGCGTCGTACGTCTTGACCTGGCTCTCGTTGCCGCGTCCGCAGCAGGAGTAGTAGGGGCTGGCGTCCATGATGACGGGCACCTTGCGGCCCTGGCGGGCTGGTTCGGCGGGCCGGACGATGTCGGCGGCGACGCGGTCGGTGTGGCCGTCGCCGTCCCCGTCGAGCCCCGTGTCCACCCAGACGGACTCGCGGACGGCATGGGCGTAGGAGTAGACGGGCCGGCTCTCGCGCGGGGCCCGGCTCGCGCCGGTGGCGGCGTGTGCGGCGGACGGGGTGAGGAAGGCGGCCGTCAGGATGGCGACGACCGCGGTCGCGAGCGCTCTCCAGATCGTGAAGCGCGTGCGGAGGAGGGTGCGTATCGGCATGCACGGACGCTACTCCGGTGAACTCCCGTCGCAGAAGAGGGCTTTGCGGCACTCCGTGGGCACGTGACGGCTGAATGGCGATCGTGTGACAGCGGGGGCCATGGACAGGGCAGGGGCCACAGGGACTGAATAGGCTCCGAACAGTGATCCCTGACGGATTTCCCCAACGGACTTGCAGTCCAGACGACTTGGAGCTGACGTGCACCGCAGAATCATCGCGCCGGGCGCACTCGCGGCGGCCTCCCTCCTGCTGGCGATCCCGGCATCGGCCGCGAGCTTCTCCCCCGGCGCGCCGGGCATCGGCGACCCCTACTACCCCGACTACGGCAACGGCGGCTACGACGTCTCGCACTACGACCTGAGGCTGCAGTACCAGCCGAAGACGGACGCGCTGCAGGGCACGGCGACGATCCTGGCGCGGACCACCCAGGACCTGTCCAGCTTCGACCTGGACTTCCTGCTGGACGTGAGCGAGGTACGGGTCAACGGAGCGAAGGCCGCCTTCACCACCTCGGGGCAGCACGAGCTGGTGATCACGCCGAAGACGCCGCTGGCCAAGGGCACGCCGATCACGGTGGTGGTCCGCTACAGCGGGGTGCCGTCGACGAAGAGCGCCTACGGCTTCAACACCTGGCACCGCACGCCCGACGGCGCCGTCGCGGCCGACGAGCCCGAGGCCGCCTGGTGGTGGTTCCCGAGCAACGACCACCCGAGCGACAAGGCCACCTACGACGTGTCGGTGGCCGTGCCGGACGGCACCCAGGTCCTCTCCAACGGCACCCTCCAGTCGACCAGTTCGAAACTGGGCTGGACCCGCTACAACTGGCGGCAGAACAAGCCGCAGGCGACTTATCTGGCCACCCTCGCCATCGGCAAGTTCGACATCACGACCAGCACCTCCGACGGCGGAGTGCCGGTCATCAACGCCTACAGCCAGGACCTCGGCGACAACGACGGGGCCGCACGGGCGAGCGTGGAGCGCACCGGGGAGATCGTCGACTGGCTCAGCGGCTATTTCGGGCCGTATCCGTTCAGCACGGCCGGCGGATACGTGCCGAACACCACCACCGGGTACGCGCTGGAGACCCAGACCCGCGTCTACTACAGCCCGAAGCAGTTCGCGAACGGCTCCAACACCTCCGTGGTCGTGCACGAGCTGGCCCACCAGTGGTACGGCGACGACGTGTCGCTGAAGGGCTGGAAGGACATCTGGATCAACGAGGGATTCGCCCGGTACGCGCAGTGGCTGTGGTCGGAGCACGAGGGCGAGGGCACCACGCAGGAACTCGCCGACTATGTGTACGCCTCCCATCCGGCCACCGACGCGTTCTGGACGGTCAAGCCCGGCGACCCCGGCCCGGACGACCAGTTCGACATCGCCGTGTACGACCGTGGAGCGCTCGCCATCCAGGCGCTGCGCGACGCGATCGGTGACGACGCGTTCTTCCGCATCCTCAAGGGCTGGCCGCAGGAGCACGCGTACGGCAACGCCTCGGTGGCCGACTTCCAGAAGTACGCCGAGCAGGTGTCCGGCAAGCCCCTCGCGGCACTGTTCGACACCTGGCTGTTCCAGCCGTCGAAACCGGCCGCGCCGGCGGCAGGCGGCGCCTCCCCGGCGAAGGCGGGCACGGCGGTGGCCCAGCCGAAGTCGTGGAAGAAGATCGAGGCGACGAACGACATCCACGACACGCGCGGGCACTGACCCGGACCGGGCCGGTGCCGCCTCGGCTCTGCCGTCGGGCCGGCGCACGGCGCAGGGGCTCGGTTCCGCCGCCGGGCTGGTGCAGGGTCCCGATTCCGCCGTCCGGCGGGCACAGGGGCTCGGCTCTGACATCCGGGTGGCGCAGTGAACTGACACTGACCCGCTGTGCGGCCGGTTCGGGGGCTGGGCCCTGGCACTCCGGCCGATGCCGGAGCCCGGCCCTGCTGTCCGGCTGCTGCAGGCGCCCGGCCCTGTTGTCCGGTCGGTTCAGGGTCTCGGTTCCGCCGCCCGTTTGAGCAGTTCGGCCCGGTCCATCGACTCCGCTCGGGAGGCCGGGACCGTGCAGGCGTACGCACCCGCGACCGCGCCGTAGCGGGCGCAGGTCTCGGGCGGCTCGCCGGCGAGGCGGCCGTAGAGGAACGCGGCGGCGAAGGCGTCGCCCGCGCCGTTGGAGTCCACCACCGGCGCGGGCGGCGACTCCGCGGGCACGCGGATCAGCTCGCCGTCGGCCAGCAGAAGGGAGCCCTCCGCTCCGGCGGTGGCGACGACCACGACGGCCCTCCCCCGCTCGGCGATGCGCCGCATCGTCCGCTCGGGGTCGGTCAGCGCGGCGGCCGACAGGAAGACGACGTCCGCCGTGTGAGCGAAGGGCTCGTGGTACGGGTTCTCCCCGTCCCAGTCGTGCAGGTCCGTGGACAGGGGCACGCCCGTCGCGGTCAGCACCGGCAGCGCCTCGGCGCAGGGCTGGGTGATGGTCACGTGCACATGGCGGCTCGCCCCGGCCAGCGTGTGCAGCAGCTCCGGCGGGAAGCGGTCGCCGGGGCGGGCTCGGCTGGTGTCGTACAGGGACAGGCGGCGGCCGTCCGGGCCGACGAGATTCACGGCCCGTCTGGTGCCGGCGGGCTGCGGCAGCGCGGTCAGTCCGATGCCGTGCTCGCGGTGCAGGGCGCGCACGAGGTCGCCCTCGGGGTCGTCGCCGAGCAGGTCGAGGTGGTGGGTGCGCAGGCCGAGTGCGGCGAGGCCCAGCGCGACGAAGTCGCCGGTCTGCCCGGCGCGGGTGCGGATCCCGGAGTCGATCATGTAGCTGTCGGCGTACGGAAGGGGCAGCTCGGGGACGTGGATGATCGTGTCCACGCCGGCCCCGCCCAGCACCAGGACGTCCGTCGCAGGAGTGTGTGAGCTCATCCGCCGCCCTCTCCATGGTCGTACACCGTGACCGCGATGCCGCGTTTCACCAGCCGCTCGGTGATGAGCGGCTCTATGCGGGACCAGGTGCCGCCCGCCAGGCCGCAGCCTATGCGTGGCATGTGCACGGACGCGCCCAGTTCGGTCACTTCGCCGGCGAGCCGGTCGAGGGCGGTGTCGATCGCCTCGTAGCGGACGGGGACGCCCTTGCTGCCCCTCCTGATGCCGCGCTGGCCGATCATGTTGGCCACCCACACATAAGGCTCGACCCGGACCAGCTGGACCGCGCCCAGCCCGAAGTCGCTGTGTGCGCGGTCCCGGTGCCAGGCGCGGTACGCGGCCTCCGGCTCCGGCCAGCGTCGCGAGAGTGCGAGCACGAAGCCCTTCCCCCAGCCGCCGATGTCGTTGCAGACATGGGCGATCACCTTGACGCCCTTGACCGACGGCACGGTGGCGTCACCCCGGACATACGTGATCTCCGACATGACGCCACCGTAGGCGATGCCACTGACAGTGGCGCTGAGCTGCTACTTTGTGAGCTCGGAGAGCTCCCGGTCGGTGTTCTTCGACACCCGGCGGCGTACGCCGAACCAGCCGGCGACCAGCATGACGGCGATCACCGGAATCAGCAGGATGGTCTTCCGGCCGACGTCGGGGTCGTTCCACATCATGCCGAGGCAGATCAGCAGGAACACGATCGTCGCGATCTCGGTGACCGGGCTGAACTTCAACTGGAAGTGCGGGCGGGTCGCGAGGCCGGCGCGGGCGCGGCGGACGAAGATCATGTGGCAGAGCATGATGATCACCCAGGTGCTGATGATGCCGAGGGAGGCGACGTTCAGCACGATCTCGAAGGCCTGGCTGGGCATCAGGTAGTTCAGGCCGACGCCCAGCACGCAGACCGCGCAGGTCAGCAGGATGCCGCCGTAGGGGACCTGGCGGCGGTTCATGCGGGCGGTGAACTTCGGGGCGGAGCCCGCCATGGCCATGGAGCGCAGGATGCGGCCGGTGGAGTACAGGCCGGAGTTCAGCGAGGACATGGCGGCGGTCAGGACGACCAGGTTCATCACGTCACCGGCCGCCGGAACGCCGATCTTCGACAGGACGGTGACGAACGGGCTCTCGCCGGCGGAGTACACCGAGCCGGGCAGCAGCAGAGCGAGCAGCACGACCGAACCGACGTAGAACAGGCCCACACGCCACATGATCGAGTTCACGGCGCGGGGGACGACCTTCTCCGGCTCGGCGGTCTCGCCGGCGGCGACACCGACCAGTTCCAGGGCGGCGTAGGCGAAGATCACGCCCTGCATGACCAGGACGACCGGCATCGCGCCGTGCGGGAAGAGTCCGCCGTGGTCGGTGATGACGCTCAGGCCGGGGGTGTGCCCGCCGACCTTGTGCTGGGTGGCGAGCAGGAAAATGCTGATCAGCATGAAGCCGACGATGGTGGCGACCTTGATGATCGCGAACCAGAACTCCATCTCGCCGAAGATCTTCACCGAGATCAGGTTCACGGCCAGGACCACCGCGAGGGCGATCAGGGCGAGCACCCACTGGGGAATGCTGGTGAACATGCTCCAGTAGTGCGTGTAGAGCGCGATCGCGGTGATGTCGGCGATGCCGGTGGTCGACCAGTTCAGGAAGTACATCCAGCCGGCGACGTAGGCGCCCTTCTCGCCGAGGAACTCACGCGCGTAGGACACGAAGGACCCGGAGGACGGCCGGTACAGGACCAGCTCGCCCAGGGCCCGGACGACGAAGAAGGCGAAGACGCCGCAGACCAGGTAGGCCAGGGCGAGTGCCGGGCCCGCGTTGTGCAGGCGGCCGCCGGCGCCCAGGAGGAGTCCGGTGCCGATGGCGCCGCCGATGGCGATCATGTTGACGTGGCGGGCCTTGAGGTCCTT
The DNA here is from genome assembly GCF_053598315.1 of Streptomyces sp. NPDC001153. NCBI lineage: Bacteria > Bacillati > Actinomycetota > Actinomycetes > Kitasatosporales > Streptomycetaceae > Streptomyces > Streptomyces sp. NPDC001153. The sequence goes on along the minus strand of NZ_JBSFJZ010000039.1, from coordinate 94,481 downwards.
GCTGTAACCGGCGTCGCCCGCGTCCGCGGGCGTCTGGGCCGCATGGGCCGCATGGGTACGGGCGGCGGCCGGTGCCGATTCCACGGCGTCCTTGCTCACGGGTGGTTCACTTCCTGGTGCGCCCGGACCTCGTGGGCCGGGGGACGTGCAGGGCTTGGTCCGCACCACCCTGTTGAGTCGCGGCACAGACCAAGCCAGCAGCTTCCCAGAAAGAATCACCTCTACGCGGTGGCCCATGTCACACAGCGTTACTTCTCACATGATCAACCCATGGTTCACCTGCCGTTCACCCGAGGTTTCACACCATTGGTGAGACAGCGATACTGCTGCACATGACGACCGATGCCGGGGACACGCCCCTCACCATCGACGAGCTGGCCGCCCGCGCGGGCGTCACGGTGCGTACCGTCCGCTTCTACGGCAGCAAGGGTCTGTTGCCGCCGCCGGTGATCGGCCCGCGCCGGGTGGGGCACTACGGGCCGCAGCACCTGGCCCGGCTGGCCCTGATCGAGGAGTTGCAGCAGCAGGGCATGACCCTGTCGGCGATCGAGCGCTACCTCCGGCAGCTGCCCGCCGACCTCTCCCCGCACGACCTGGCCATCCACCGTGCGGTGGTCGCGTCCTGGGCGCCGGACGCGGTCGACACGGTGTCGCGGGAGGAGCTGGAGCGGCGGGCCGGACGGCCGCTCACCGCCGAGGACGTGGAGCGGCTGGCGGCGATGAACGTCGTCATGGCGGCGGAGGGCGCGGAGGGTGACGTCTTCCGGGTGGACTCCGGGCTGCTGCGGCTCGGGGTGCAGCTGCTCGACGTACCGCTGTCGCAGGAGGTGATCCTCGCGGCGCGCAAGGTGCTCATCGAGCACTCGCGCGCCGCGGCCCATGAACTCTCCCAGCTTTTCCGCGGCGAGGTGGCCGAGCGTGACGCCCGGGACGTGAAGTCCCTGTCGGCGCACATGCACCCTCTGGTGGTGCAGGCGCTGCTGACGACGTTCCAGCGCTCGCTGCGGGAAGAGCTGAGCGAGTGGGTCACCGGGTCAGGAACGGACTGAGTCGCTGAACGGCTCCCCCTGCTCGGCCTTCTCCACGAGCAGCGCGGGCGGGGTGAAACGCTCGCCGTAACGCTCTGCCAGCTCACGCGCGCGTGCCACGAATCCGGGCAGGCCCCCTTCGTAGCCGTTGATGTACTGGAGCACACCGCCGGTCCAGCCCGGGAAGCCGATGCCGAAGATCGAGCCGATGTTGGCGTCGGCGACCGAGGTCAGGACGCCCTCCTCCAGGAGGCGTACGGTGTCCAGCGCCTCGGAGAAGAGCATCCGCTCCTGCATGTCCCGGAACGGGATCTCGTACCCGGACTTGCCGAAGTGCTCGCGCAGACCCGGCCAGAGTCCGGCCCGCTTGCCGTCCTCGGTGTAGTCGTAGAAGCCGGCGCCGCCGCTGCGTCCGGTGCGGCCGAACTCGTCGACCATGCGGTCGATGACCGCCTCGGCCGGGTGCGCGGTCCAGGTGCCGCCCGCCTCCTCCACGGCCCGCCTGGTCTCGTTGCGGATCTTGCGCGGGAGGGTGAGGGTCAGCTCGTCCATGAGGGAGAGCACCTTGGCCGGGTAGCCGGCCTGGGCGGCGGCCTGCTCCACGGAGGCGGGCTCGATGCCCTCGCCGACCATGGCGACGCCCTCGTTGATGAAGTGGCCGATCACGCGGGAGGTGAAGAAGCCGCGCGAGTCGTTCACCACGATCGGCGTCTTGTTGATCTGCCGGACCAGGTCGAAGGCCCGGGCCAGGGCCTCGTCGCCGGTGCGCTCGCCCTTGATGATCTCCACCAGCGGCATCTTGTCGACCGGGGAGAAGAAGTGCAGCCCGATGAAGTCGGCCTGGCGCTCCACGCCCTCGGCGAGCGTGGTGATGGGCAGGGTGGAGGTGTTGGAGCACAGCAGCGCGTCGGGCGCGACCATGGACTCGATCTCCTGGAACACCTTGTGCTTGAGCGCGGTGTCCTCGAAGACGGCCTCGATCACGGCGTCGCAGCCCGCGAGGTCGGCGGCCTCGGCGGTGGGCGTGATCAGGGCGAGCAGCGCGTCCGCCTTCTCCTGGCTGGTACGGCCCTTGGCGACGGCCTTGGCGCACAGCTTCTCGGAGTAGGCCTTGCCCTTGGCCGCCGCCTCCAGGGAGACGTCCTTCAGGACGACGTCGATGCCGGCGCGGGCACAGGAGTAGGCGATGCCGGCGCCCATCATGCCGGCGCCGAGGACGGCGACCTTGCGGACCTTGCGGGCCTCGATGCCCTTCGGGCGGTTGGCGCCGGAGTTGACCGCCTGGAGGTCGAAGAAGAACGCCTGGATCATGTTCTTGGCGGTCTGCCCGGTGACCAGCTCGGTGAAGTAGCGGGTCTCGATGGTGATCGCGGTCTCGAAGTCGACCTGGGACCCCTCGACGGCGGCGGCCATGATGTTGCGCGGCGCCGGGTAGGGGGCGCCGTTCGTCTGCTTGCGCAGACTGGCCGGGAACGCGGGCAGGTTCGCGGCGAACTTCGGGTTGGCGGGGGTGCCACCCGGGATCTTGTAGCCGGGGACGTCCCAGGGCTGGCGCGACTCGGGGTGGGCGTCGATGAAGGCGCGGGCCTTGGCCAGCATCTCCTCCTCGGTGGCGGCCACCTCGTGGACCAGGCCGTTCTCCAGGGCGCGGCGGGGGTTGTACTGGGTGCCCTGCAGCAGCACCTTCAGCAGCGCGTCGGTGATGCCCATCAGGCGCACCGTGCGGGTGACGCCGCCGCCCGCGGGCAGCAGGCCGAGCGTGACCTCGGGCAGGCCGATCTTGGAGCCGGGGGCGTCCAGGGCGATGCGGTGGTGGGAGGCGAGCGCGATCTCGTAACCGCCGCCCAGGGCCGCGCCGTTGACGGCGGCGACGACCGGCTTGCCGAGGGTCTCGATGCGACGCAGCGCGTTCTTGATCTCGGTGGCGGTGTCGAAGACCTGCTGGGCGTCCTCGGGACCGGCCTTGATCATGTCCTTGAGGTCGCCGCCCGCGAAGAAGGTCTTCTTGGCGGAGGTGTAGATGATGCCGCGGATGGAGTCCTTCTCGGCCTCGGCACGCGCGGCGATCGCCGTGATGGAGGCGCGGAACGCCTGGTTCATGGTGTTCGCGGACTGGTTGGGGTCGTCCAGGACGAGGGTGACGACACCGGTGTCGTCCTGCTCCCAGCGGATGGTGGTGCTCTCGGTCATGACAGTCGTCTCCGTTGAGGTCTCGGAAGTCTCGTGATTCCGCGGGGAGTTCAGATGCGCTCGACGATGGTGGCGATGCCCATGCCGCCGCCGACGCACAGGGTGGCGAGGCCGTAGCGCTTGTCCTGGCGCTCCAGCTCGTCGATGAGCGAGCCGAGGATCATCGCGCCGGTCGCGCCGAGCGGGTGGCCGAGGGCGATGGCGCCGCCGTTGACGTTGACCTTGTCCAGGGACAGGCCCATGTCCTTGACGAAGCGCAGCACGACCGCGGCGAACGCCTCGTTGATCTCGACCAGGTCGATGTCGTCGATGGTGAGGCCGGCCTTGGCCAGGGCCTTGCGGGTGGCGGGGGCGGGTCCGGTGAGCATGATGGTGGGCTCGGAGCCGGACACGGCGGCGGAGACGATCCGCGCGCGCGGGGTGAGGCCGTAGCGCTCGCCGACCTCCTTGGAGCCGATCGCGACGAGCGAGGCGCCGTCCACGATGCCGGAGGAGTTGCCCGCGTGGTGGACGTGGTCGATCTTCTCCACCCAGTGGTACTTCTGCAGGGCGACGGCGTCGAAGCCGCCCAGTTCGCCGATGTCCGCGAAGGACGGCTTGAGCCTGGCGAGGGAGTCGGCGGTGGTGCCGGGACGCAGATGCTCGTCGTGGTCGAGGACGACCAGGCCGCTGCGGTCCTTGACGGGGACGACGGAGCGGTCGAAGCGGCCCTCCTTCCAGGCCGTGGCGGCACGCTCCTGGGACAGGGCCGCGTACTCGTCGACGTCGCGGCGGGAGAAGCCCTCGATGGTGGCGATCAGGTCGGCGCCGATGCCCTGTGGCACGAAGTTGACGGCGAGGTTGGTCATCGGGTCGTTGAACCAGGCGCCGCCGTCGGAGGCCATCGGCACCCGGGACATGGACTCCACACCGCCCGCGAGAACCAGGTCCTCCCAGCCGGAACGGACCTTGGCGGCGGCCAGGTTGACGGCCTCCAGGCCCGAGGCACAGAAGCGGTTCTCCTGCAGGCCGGCGACCGTGTCCGGCAGTCCGGCGGCGATCGCGGCGATCCGGGCGATGTCGGAACCCTGGTCGCCGACCGGTCCGACGACACCGAGCACGATGTCGTCGACCGCGGCCGGGTCGAGGCCGGGGAAGCGGTCGCGGATCTCGTGGATGAGGCCGACGACCAGGTCGATGGGCTTCGTGCCGTGCAGGGCGCCGTTCGCCTTGCCGCGGCCGCGCGGGGTGCGGATCGCGTCGTACACGTACGCTTCGGTGCTCACTGGTGTGCCTTTCGGGAGGGTGGGCCGAGCGGGGTGGGCCGGGTCATTCGGCGTCGGTGACCGGGGCGTCGTTCAGGGGTGCGGGTATCCCCCAGTCCCGCGCCACCGCCTCCGTGTCGGCGCCCGGCAGGGCGGGGCCGGTACGGACGGACGTCGGGGTGGCGGAGAAGCGGGGGGCGGGGGCCGGCTGGGTGATGCCGGCGTGGTCGGTGAAGGTGCCGCGGGCGGCCAGGTGCGGGTGGTGCGGGGCCTCGCGCAGGGACAGCACGGGGGCCACACAGGCGTCGGTTCCCTCGAAGAGTGCCGTCCACTCGTCCCGGGTGCGGGATTTGAAGCGGGCGGCGACGCGCTCGCGCAGCTCGCCCCAGCGGGTGAGGTCCTTGTGGGCCGGTGCCAGGTCGTCCAGGCCGAGCAGCCGCAGGAACTCCGCGTAGAACTGCCCCTCCAGGGCGCCGACCGCCATGTACTTGCCGTCGGCCGTCTCATAGGTGCCGTAGTAGGGGCAGCCGCCGTCGAGGAGGTTGGCGGCGCGCCGGTCCTGCCAGCCTCCGGCCGCGAGCATGCCGTGGATCATCGCCGAGAGGTGGGCCGTGCCGTCCACGATGGCGGCGTCGACGACCTGTCCGGTGCCGGTCACGCGCGCGTGGTGCAGCGCGGCGAGGACGCCGACGACCAGGTAGAGGGAGCCGCCCGCGTAGTCGCCGAGCAGGTTGGCGGGAAAGACCGGGGGCTCGTCCGGGCGGCCGGTCATGCCGAGGGTGCCGGTCAGCGCGATGTAGGCCACGTCGTGGCCCGCGCGGTCGGCGAGCGGGCCGTCCTGCCCCCAGCCCGTCATGCGGCCGTAGACCAGCCGGGGGTTCCGGGCGTGGCAGTCCTCGGGGCCGACGCCGAGGCGCTCGGCGACGCCCGGGCGGTAGCCCTCGATGAGGATGTCGGCCCGCTCGGCGAGGTCCAGTACGCGCGCGGGGCCGTCCGGTGCCTTCAGGTCGACCACGGTCGACCGCTTGTTGCGGTTGGTGACGTCGTACGCGGGGTCGATGCCGAGGCGGGGGCCGCCCGGCCGGTCCACCCGGACCACGTCCGCGCCCAGGTCCGCGAGGAGCATGGCCGCGAACGGGCCCGGCCCGATGCCGGCCAGCTCGAGCACGCGCACGCCGGAGAGCGGCCCGCCGCCCGGCGCCGCCGGCGTCCCTGCCGTCGTCATGCGTCCAGCCCCCAAAGCGTGTGTGACACAACTGATGTAACACCGGTGATGCTAAGAACGCGTTCCACCGGACACAAGACCTAACGAGCAAGCGCTTAGTCAAGTGCCCGGCTGCTCGCCGATCACCCGGGAGAGTGAGAGGCGGCTGCGCCGGAGTCCGTGGCCACGGCCTGGCACCCGGAGCCCGGCGGTGAGGCGCAGCGGGGTGATCGCCGCCGTCCGCGCCGAGGTACTCGCACACTTTCTCCGGCTTTATCAGGGCGTTCCTGGCTGCGGCCACCGCTGTCTCCGGGCTGGTCGTCGTCGCTCACTTCCCTCACGCTAGCCTCGGCCACCGACAGCGGCGCGGGCTGCGGGACCAAGGGGTGTCATGAGCAGGCTGAACAGGACGGATCGTCCCTACGACCTCGTGCTCTTCGGAGCCACCGGCTTCGTCGGCACCCTCACGGCGGAGTATCTCGCCGCCCACGCGCCGAAGGACCTGCGCTGGGCCGTGGCCGGTCGCGACGAGGGCAAGCTGGAACGCCTGCGCGGGCGTCTGCCCGGCGGGGCGGACGTCGGGGTCCTGCGGGCCGACGTGGCCGAGCCCGCGACCCTGCGCGGCCTCGCCGAGCACGCGCGCGTGGTCGCCACGAGCGTCGGGCCGTACGTGCTCTACGGCGAGGAACTGGTCGCGGCATGCGCGGACGCCGGAACCGACTACCTGGACCTGACCGGCGAGCCGGAGTTCGTGGACCTGATGTACGTCCGGCACGACACACGCGCGCGGGAGACGGGCGCACGCCTGGTGCACGCGTGCGGATTCGACTCCGTACCCCACGACCTGGGCGTGTACTTCACCGTCCGGCAGCTGCCGGAGGGCGTTCCGCTGACCGTGGACGGATATGTGACCGCCGACGCGGCCTTCTCCGGCGGCACCCTGGCCTCGGCGCTGAACCAGTTCGCCCGCGGCCGGCAGCTGCTGGCCGCGGCGCGCGAACGCGGCCGGCACGAGCCGCGGCTGATGGGGCGCCGGGTCGCGGCGCCGACGGGCGCGCCCCGGTTCGCCAAGGAGGTCGGCGCGTGGGCACTGCCGCTGCCGACCGTCGACCCGCAGATCGTGCGCCGCTCGGCGAAGGCGCTCGACCGGTACGGCCCCGACTTCCGCTACCGGCACTACGCGGCGGTGCGGCACCTGCCGGTCGCCCTCGGCGGGGTCGCCGCCGTCGGCGCGGCGCTGGCCGCCGTCCAACTGCCGCCCGCGCGGCGCTGGTTGTCGGGCCGGCTGCAGCCGGGGGACGGTCCGAGCGCGGAGCGGCGGGCGCGGAGCCGGTTCGCGGTGCGCTTCGTCGGCGAGGGCGGCGGGCGGCGCGTGTTCACGGAGGTCTCGGGCGGCGACCCCGGCTACGACGAGACGGCGAAGATGTTCGCCGAGGCGGCCCTCAGCCTGGCCTTCGACGACCTCCCGCCGACGGCCGGGCAGGTCACCACGGCGCAGGCGATGGGTCACGCCCTGACCGAGCGGCTGCGCGCCGCCGGGATCACCTTCCGGGTCGCGGCCACCGGTCCGGGCGCCCCCTCCCCCGTTTGAGACTTTTGCAGCCGACTTCCCCGGCCTCCTGCGGCCGTCGCCGCGAAAGTCTCACAGGACGGTTCAATGAAACGATGGAGGCATGGGCCGCAGGGCCGAAGGAGGCGGGAGAGACATGAAGTTCGTGCTCGAAGTGACCGTGGACGAGGCCGCGCCGGCGCGGGACCGCGCCGGTGAGCTGGGGCGCATCCTGCGCTACTGGGGCGGGAACCTCCACCACTACGCCCTCGAACCCGGAGACGGCTCTGCCGTCTACGACTCGGCGTATCAGGAGGTGGGCGCCTGGCGCGTCGTCGCCTCCTGAGCGTCGCCTCCGGCGCTCTGCGCCGCCTCCCGCAGCGCACGGCGGCACAGGGCGTCCGCCCGGCGCGTGGTCTCCGGCAGCCGGTAGCGCGGGGTCAGGGCCAGCGTGTGGGCCACGGCGTTGTCCAGGCTCACCCGGTGGCCGACGGAGACGAAGACCGGTTTGACGCCCTCCCGGGTGCGCAGCGCGCGCCCGACCTCCTCGTCCCCGGCGAGCAGCGGAGCCACAGCGCCCCGCGCCGGGTCCGGATCGTCGTACGTGAAGGTGAACGGGTTCTTGGCGACGCCGATGACCGGCAGGCCGGTGAGCACGCCGAGGTGGCTCGCGAGGCCGAAGCGCCGCGGATGGGCCAGGCCGTAGCCGTCGCACACGACCAGGCCGGGCGGGCACGGCAGCCGGTCGAGGGCGGCCCGGACGGTCGGGATCTCGCGGAAGGCGAGGAGGCCGGGCACATACGGGAAGGAGACCCGGCCGACGGCCGTCGCCTCGGCCACCACGTCCAGGGTGGCGGCATCCAGCACGACGGCCGCCGCGGCGACGAGGTCGAGCTCGTCGTCGTAGGCGACGTCGACCCCGGTGACCCGGCCCGTGCCGGGCTCGGGTCCGCGCTCGTCGAGCACCACCCGCCCGCGCAGCTCGTCCTGCACCGCGCGGGCCTCTTCCTCGGTCGCGGGCCAGCCCGCGGGTACGCCAACGGTCGTCATGTGACCTGAACTGTACGGTCCCGGGGCCCGTTGCCGGAGCCGGGGGTACGCTCGCGATCATGTTCGTACTGGAGCTGACCTACACCGCACCTCTCGACGCCGTGGACGCGCTGCTGCCGGACCATGTGGCGTGGCTCGAGGAACAGTACGAGAAGGGCTTCTTCCTGGCCTCCGGGCGCAAGGACCCCCGCGACGGCGGGGTGATCCTCGCCGTCGCCGAGGACCGCGCCCGCATCGAGGAGCTCGTGGCGGGCGACCCGTTCGCCGTCGGTGGCGTGTGCACGTATCGCATCACGGAGTTCATCGCCACCAAGACCGCCCCGGAGCTGGCCCGCCACCGGCAGACACTGGGCTGACTGCCGCCGGTCATCCCTTCTTGGCGTTCAGCGCGCGCTGCAGCTGGTCCTTGTTCATGTGCGAACGGCCCTCGATGCCGCGCTGCTTCGCCTCGTTGTACAGCTGGTCGCGGGTCGGGCCCTGGGAGCCGGCCCGGTTGCCCGACCGCTGACCGCCACGCCTGCTGGACGACATGTCCTGCGTCGAGCTGCGGCTCGCAGTCCTGGACTCGCCGGAGCGGGCGCGTTCCTTGTTCACGGTCCGCGCGGCGATCTCCTTGGCGCGCCCGGTGCTCTCGCCCCGGTCCTGCGCGCTCTTCTTGATGTGCTCGTACTGACGTTCGCGCTTGGAGCTGGAACCGGCGGGCATGATGGCTCCCTTCGTCGCGGTTCCCGTGCGACCCGAGTACCCGGTTCCGGCCGCCCATTTCAGCGTTCCAGCCGCGCGACCCTCCCCTGCTCACCGGCCGCCCAGCAGCTGAGGTCGGGCGTGCAGTCCACGGTGTCGTAGGAGCCGGTGTCGATCGTGCGCCAGGTGCGGCCCGCGTCGGTGGTGAGGTCGGTCCCGGTGGGGCCGACGGCGAGTGCGGCGGTGCGGCTGTGCGGCAGCCAGGCGGCCCCGGAGCGGTAGGCGGGCGGGGGCGTGGCGGCCGGGGTCCAGGTGCGGCCGCCGTCGGCGGTGACCGCGGCGGCCTGTGGCGAGGCCTGGTCGGGGCGGTAGTCGCCGCCGACGGCGAGACCGTGGCCGCGGTCGCGGAAGGCCAGCGCGAAGACGCCCTTGGCGGGGTCTCCGGCCGGCACCGGCGTCTCGGCGGCCGTCCAGGTCAGCCCGCGGTCGGCGGAGTGCAGCACGCGCGCGTGGGCGCCACCGCCGGTGGCCAGCCAGACGTCCTTCGGGCCCGAGGTGACCAGGCACTGACCGCTCGCGGCGAAGCCCGCCTCACCGTCCAGGGCGGGCGGCATGCCCGCGGAGGGCAGCACCCGCCAGGAGCGGCCTCCGTCGCTCGTGGACAGGATGCGGAACCTTCCGTCGACGGGGTCGCTCATCGCGAGGCCGTGCCGGCGGTCGAAGAAGGCCAGGCAGTCGTAGAACGCCTTCGGGTCGGTGTTGCGGAAGGACTCCGTCCAGGTCGCCCCGCCGTCCTCGGTGCGGTACACGCGTGACGCCTCGCCGTCGCCGATGGCCAGCACCACGGCGCGCCGCGCGTCGAACGCCTCGACGTCCCGGAACTGCAGATCGGCCGCGCCCTGCGGAGAGACGTTCCGCCAGTTCGCTCCGCCGTCGGTGGTGCGCAGCACCGTGCCGCCGGTACCGGCCAGCCAGGCGGTGCGCCGGTCGACGGCCGCGAGGCCCCGGAAGCGGACCTGCGGGGTGCCCGGATCCTTCGGCGCCCAGTGGAGACTCCCCTGCCCGAGGGGCCCTGCCTCGGCGGCGGGCACGGTCAGCGCGGCCAACGCCGCCCCGCACGCCACCCCCGCCGCCACCAGCCTGCTCGTACGTCCTCTGCGTCGCGTGCTCCCCAAGCGCCTCATGGCGGGCGAAGCTAGCCCACCGGTCCGACGCCGTCCAGAGGCCAACTGCCCTTCGCCGCAGGCGGAAACGAACGGGCCCGCGCCGTGCATGAACGCGGTGACCGAGGTCACTCGTGATTCCTGTGCACGGATCGGCCGGATCCGTCGTCTCTTCCGGTGCCGGGTGCACACCCGGGCGCAGTCCAGCCGTCACGAGGGAGCAAGGCGTTGTCCACCGTCATCGAGCAGCCCGTAGAGGCCCGTCTCGTCGCCGCCGCACCGCGCATGCCGAGCATTCCCGCCACGCTGCGCTACGACCGAGGCGATCCGTTCGCCGTCGTCATGACCTTCCCGGCCCCGGCCACCCTCGAAGGGGTCGAGGTGTGCTGGACCTTCTCCCGCGAGCTGCTCACGGCCGGGCTGCAGCAGCCCGAGGGGCACGGGGACGTCCGGGTGCGGCCGTACGGCTACGACCGCACCGTGCTGGAGTTCCACGCCCCCGAGGGCACCGCGATCGTGCACGTCCGCTCGGGCGAGATCCGGCGCTTCCTGGAGGCGACCAACGCGCTCGTGCCCGTCGGCCTCGAGCACCTCCAGCTCGACCTGGACCACGACCTGGCCGAACTGATGCGGGACGCCTGCTGAGCGCTCCGCGCGCGTGAGGCCGAGCGCCACGCGCGCGTGAAGCGTGAGCAGGGTGTTCATCACCGTGGTCGTACCCTCCCGCCAGGGCCCCCGTACGTCCCCGCCTCCAGCGCCTCCAACAGCTCCCGGGCGACGCGGCGGACCGGGGCGTGGGCGGCCTGGGCGAGTCCGGCGCCCGTGCCGATCCCGGCGACATCGAGGGCGGCCTGCCCGACGCCCGCGACCAGCTCCTTCACCGTCCCCGGGTCGACGGCCCCGGGGACGAACAGGGTGGCACGGCACTTCCCCGGCACCGCGCAGGAACGTGTCGATCCGCGCGTTGACGAACAACGGCACGCCCACCTCGTGCCGGGCGTCCTCGTTGTGCCAGGCCGGGGCCGTCCGTAATTGCGTTGACAGCCCTCAGGCCCCCTCCTACCGTGTACATCGGTCCTGTTGCCGTCGATTGGAGAAGGACGTTGCTCGTCTGAGGTCCTGAGGCATCGCGTCGCACCGGTTGAGGTGTGTGCGCGGCGTACGACCTCGGCGTCCGAGCCGTCCTCGGGCACAGGCCCTTTTTCGTGGCCTCTTCGTGCCCCACGACCATTCGGTTCCCGCCTCGCGGTGTCTCGACATGCGCCCACCGATCGCACCGAATCCCTCGCGAGGCCCTCATGTCATCTTCCCTCACCTGTACGTCCCTGTCCTTCACCTGGGCCGACGGCACCGCCGTCTTCGACGGCCTCGACATCGCCTTCGGGCCCGGCCGGACCGGTCTCGTAGGCGTGAACGGATCGGGGAAGACAACCCTGTTGAAGCTGCTCGCCGGTGAACTCACCCCGGCCGACGGCACCGTCAAGGTGTCCGGAGAGGTCGGTCACCTCCCGCAGAACGTCACCCTCGACACCACGCTCCGCGTCGACCAGGCCCTCGGCATCGCCGAACGGCGGGCCGCGCTGCACGCCATCGAGGCGGGCGACGTCGCCGACGGGCACTTCGAGACGCTCGGCGACGACTGGGACGTCGAGGAACGCGCCCTCGTCACGCTCGGCGAACTCGGTCTCGGCCACATCGGCCTGGACCGCACGGTCGGCGAGGTCTCCGGTGGCGAGTCGGTGCTGTTGCGGCTGGCCGCGCTGCTGCTGCGCCGCCCCGACGTGCTGCTGCTGGACGAGCCCACCAACAACCTCGACCTGTATGCGCGCCGACGGCTGTACCAGGCCGTCTCCGCATGGCCGGGCGTACTGGTCGTGGTCAGCCACGACCGGGAACTGCTCGACCTGGTCGACCAGATCGCGGAACTGCGCTCCGGGGAGGTCACCTGGTACGGCGGCAACTTCTCGGCATACGAAGAGGCTCTGGCCGTCGAACAGGAGGCGGCGGAGCGGATGGTGCGCGTCGCCGAGGCCGACGTGCGCAAGCAGAAGCGCGAACTGGCCGACGCCCACGTGAAACTGGCCCGGCGCAAGCGGTACGGGCAGAAGATGTGGGACTCCAAGCGCGAGCCGAAGATCGTCATGGGCGCCCGCAAACGCGCCGCCCAGGAGTCGGCGGGCAAGCACCGCATCATGCACGAGGAGCGGCTCGCCGAGGCCCGGGAGCGCCTGGACGAGGCGGTGGAGGCGGTACGGGACGACGACGAGATCCGCGTCGACCTGCCGTACACCGCCGTACCGCCCGGCCGGCAGGTGCTCACCCTGGAGAACCTGGAAACGGCCTTCCACGCGCGCGTGGAGGGCGTCCTCGATCTGCGCGGCCCGGAGCGCATCGCGCTGGTCGGCCGCAACGGCTCCGGCAAGACGACGCTGCTGCGGACCGTCGCAGGGGAGCTGGCACCGGTGGCCGGCGAGGCGCGGGTGCATGTCCCGCTGCGTTTCCTGCCCCAGCGGCTGGACGTGCTGGACGACGCGCTGACGGTCGCCGAGAACGTGGCCCGGTTCGCACCGGACACCACGAACAACCGGATCCGGGCGCGGCTCGCCCGCTTCCTGTTCCGGGGCGCGCGGGCCGACCAGAAGGCGGCCACCCTGTCGGGCGGCGAGCGGTTCCGGGCGGCCCTGGCCGCGCTGATGCTCGCCGAGCCGGCACCCCAGCTGCTGCTGCTCGACGAGCCGACCAACAACCTCGACATGGCGAGCGTGCGGCAGCTGACCTCGGCTCTGGAGTCGTACGAGGGCGCACTGCTCGTGGCCAGCCACGACCTGCCGTTCCTCGAGTCGATCGGCATCACCCGCTGGCTGCTGATGGAGGAGGGAGAGTTGAGGGAGATCGCGCCGGAGGACATCGGCGCCTCGGCCTAGGACCCGACGTCTCAGGAGGGCCACAGCCTGACACCGAGGGTTTTGTGCAGGCCGGAGCGCCCTGCATGATGGCGGACCGGTGCCCTCTCACGGGCACCGGACAACCGCACCATCGATTCGAAAGGTCCCTCGTGCCCAGCAAGAAGGCCCTCGTCCGCCGCCCCAGCCCCCGCCTCGCCGAAGGCCTGGTGACGCACGTCGAGCGGGAGAAGGTCGATGTCGGGCTCGCCGTCGAGCAGTGGGAGGCCTACGTCGAGGCCCTGGGCACGCACGGCTGGGAGACGATCGAGGTCGACCCGGAGGACGACTGCCCGGACTCGGTGTTCGTCGAGGACACCGTCGTCATGTACAAGAACGTGGCGTTGATCACCCGGCCCGGCGCGGAGTCCCGGCGCGCGGAGACCGTCGGTGTGGAGGAGGCGGTGGCCCGCCTGGGCTGCTCGGTGAACTGGATCTGGGAGCCGGGCACGCTGGACGGCGGCGACGTCCTGAAGGTCGGCGACACGGTGTACGTCGGCCGCGGCGGGCGCACCAACGCGGCCGGGGTGCAACAGGTGCGGGCCGCGTTCGAGCCGCTGGGCGCGCGGGTGGTGGCCGTTCCCGTGAGCAAGGTGCTGCACCTGAAGTCCGCGGTGACCGCGCTGCCCGACGGCACGGTGATCGGGCACATACCGAAGGTCGACCGGCCGTCGCTGTTCCCCGGCTTCCTGTCGGTACCGGAGGAGTCCGGCTCGCACGTGGTGCTGCTCGGCGGGCACAAGCTGCTGATGGCGGCGAGCGCGCCGAAGACCGCGGAGCTGCTGACCGATCTCGGCCACGAGGTGGTCACGGTGGACATCAGCGAGTTCGAGAAGCTCGAGGGCTGTGTGACGTGCCTCTCGGTACGGCTCCGGGAGCTGTACGTCTGACCGCCGCGCCCGGAACATGCCCAACACGGCGGGAGGGTCAGTCCGGCCCTACTGATCAGCGATCTTTACAGCGGCCTTAACCTACGGCTTCGTAACCTACGGCTTCGTAGCCTACGATCTCGTAGGTTTCCGGCACCGCTCGCCGGACCGCCCAGTTCGTCTCCCCCGTTGTTCGGCGTCCCCTGGAGTTCTCGTGACGATCACCTCCCCTCACCTCGGCAGCCCGTCCGCATGGACCGACGCGCGGCTGCTGTTCGCGCTGGAGGAAGTGGTCGAGCAGGAACTGAACCGGCATCTGAAGGTCGCCAAGGACTGGATGCCGCACGAGTACGTGCCGTGGAGCGACGCCCGCAACTTCCCCGGCCTGTTCGAGGACGGGGAGGCCTGGGACAAGGAGCAGTCCAAGGTGACCGAGATCGGCCGCATCGCCCTCGTGGTCAACCTGCTCACCGAGGACAACCTGCCGAGCTACCACCACGAGATCGCCACGCTCTTCGGCCGCGACGGCGCCTGGGGCACCTGGGTGCACCGCTGGACGGCCGAGGAGGGGCGGCACGGCATCGTGATGCGCGACTATCTGCTCGCCTCGCGCGCGGTGGACCCCGACAAGCTGGAACAGTTCCGCATGGCGCACATGAGCGAGGGCTTCGAGTCCGACAACCGGCACTCGATGCTGCACTCGATCGCCTACGTCGCCTTCCAGGAGCTGGCCACCCGGATCTCGCACCGCAACACCGGCCACCAGTCGGGCGACCCGGTCTGCGACCGCATGCTGTCCCGCATCGCGACCGACGAGAACCTGCACATGGTCTTCTACCGCAACCTGCTGAAGGCCGCCTTCGAGCTGGCCCCCGACCTGACCATGCAGGCGGTCCGGGACGTCGTGGTGAACTTCCGCATGCCCGGCCACGGCATGCCCGGCTTCGAGCGGGCCGCCGCGCAGATGGCCATCGGCGAGGTCTACAACCTGCGCATCCACCACGACGACGTGCTGCAGCCCGTACTGCGCTTCCTGAAGGTCCTGGACATCGACGGCCTCGGCCCGGAGGGACGCAGGGCGCAGGAGGAACTCGGCCTGTTCATGGGCGGCCTGGACGCGGAGGCCGCCAAGTTCGACGAGAAGCTGGCCGCCCGCAAGGCCCGGATGGCGGCACGGGCCGCAGTCTGACGCACGCCGGTCACTGACCGCGCACTGGTGCCCGACGCTGGCCGGCGCCGCCCGGGAGGACGGCGCACCAGGCGGGCGTCGGCGGACGGCGTCAGTGGGACGTGCGGCGCAGGGCGAGGCGCTCTTTCTCGGACAGTCCGCCCCAGACACCGAAGCGCTCGTCGTTGGCCAGCGCGTAGTCCAGACAGGCCGGGCGCAGCTCGCACATGGCGCAGATGCGCTTCGCCTCGCGTACCGAGCTGCCGGGCTCGGGGAAGAAGAAGTCCGGCCCGGTCTGCGCGCACAGGGCCTGCGCCTGCCAGGTGTCGTCGGCCGGAGTGATTGTTTCGAAGGGCATGACCAGGATCGTGCCGCGCGGCGAAAAACGTTCGATCAACGCCGGGTCAACGCCTCCGGCAGGGCCTCCGGCCACCCTGATGATGGTCTCCCGGACCGCACCGGCGCACGGCGGCGCGCGGGGCGCGGCGAAAACCCGCAGAGCGCGCGCCACCACCCGGGGTGAGCGCGGATCCGCCCGGCGCGTCGCGGCGCTCCGGCGGCGATTGTCAGTGAGGGGTGCCAGACTCTGCAGTGCAGAGGACGGGACCCCTTTCGAGGAGGGCGAAGATGCTCACCACCCGTTTCGTCGACGGCGCCCCGAACTGGCTCGACATCAGCACCCCCGACATCGACGGCGCCGTGTCCTTCTACGGCGGTCTCTTCGGCTGGCAGTTCCAGTCGGCGGGGCCGGACGCGGGAGGCTACGGCTTCTTCCAGCTGGGCGGCAGGACCGTCGCGGGCGGCATGCAGTCCGGCCCCGATCAGGGCCCGCCGGCCTGGACGGTGTACTTCCAGAGCGCGGACGCACAGGCCACCGCCAAGGCGGCCGAACAGCACCACGGCAGCGTGCTGTTCCAGCCGATGGACGTCATGGGCGAGGGACACATGGCGGTCCTCGCCGACCAGGCGCACGTGCCCTTCGGGATCTGGCAGCCGGGTCGGACCAAGGGCGTCGACATGGCGAGCGAGCCGGGCTCGCTGTGCTGGGTCGAGCTGTACACCCCGGACATCGCGGCGGCCGCCGCCTTCTACCACCAGGTGCTGGGCCTCGAGACCTCCGCCGTGCCCTTCCCCGGCGGGACGTACACGTGCGTCAATCCGGCCGACGGCGGGGAGGACGCGATGTTCGGCGGGATCGTGCCCCTGGCCGACGACCCGGCCGAGGCCCCGGGCAGCCCGTACTGGCTGCCGTACTTCGAGGTCGAGGACACCGACGCGGTGGTCGAGAAGGCGCAGCAGCTCGGCGGAGAGGTGCTCGTGCCGGCGACGACCATGGAGGGCGTCGGCCGCATGGCCAGGCTCACCGACCCGTACGGCGCCCGCTTCGCGGTGATCAAGAGCGAGTCGCCTCAGGAGTGATTCCGGTCGGCCGACCGGGCCGGGGCCGCCTCGCGCGGCGGCTAGGCGGACGCCCGTCGTATCAGCGTGGTCGGGAGGATCACGCCGCCGGCGTGCGGCCCGTCCACCGTGGTTCCGGCCCGGTCTCGGTCGTCCGTCCGGTCGCGGCCGTCTGAGAGTCCGCGCAGCAGCAGGCGGGCCATCAGGCGGCCCATTCCCTCGATGTCCTGACGGACCGTCGTCAGCGGTGGGTCGGCCTCCTCGGCGACGGGCAGCATGTCGTCGAAGCCGATGACGGCCACGTCCTCCGGCACCCGCCGGCCGCTCGCGCGCAGCACGCGCAGGGCACCGAGGGCGGTCAGGTCGTTGGCGGCGAACACGGCGTCCACGTCCGGGCAGCGGCCGAGGAGTTCGCGCATGGCGCGTTCGCCGCCGGCCGGGGTGAAGTCGCTCTCCACCACCAGCCGGGGATCGTTCCCGCCCGGCACCTCGCCCATGACGTCCCGGTAGCCGTCGAGCCGGTCCACCGCCGACGTCTGGTCCAGGACGCCGGTGAGATGCGCGATGCGTCTGCGGCCGAGACCCACGAGATGCCGTACGGCGGCGCGTGCCCCGCCCCGGTTGTCGCAGTCGACGTAGACCACGCCCGGGGCTTTCGGCACAGGACGAGCGGGGCCGGCCGCGCGGGCTCCGTCGTCCCAGCCGGGCCGCCCGCCGAACACGGTGGGCACGCCGGCGTCCTGGATGAGGCCGGGCAGCGGGTCGTCGAGGTGCAGGGAGAAGACGAGCGCACCGTCGACATGGCCTCCGGAGAGGTACCGGGCCACGCGCGCGTGATCGTCACGGCCCTCGGTGAGCAGCAGCACCAACTGGTTGTCGTGCGCGGTCAGTTCCTTGCTGATGCCGCGCAGCTGCAGCGCGAAGAAGGGGTCGGCGAAGACCCGGGTCTCGGGCTCGGCGATGACGACCGCCACGGCGTCGTGCCGCTTGGTGACGAGGCTGCGCGCCGCCTGGTTGGGTACGTAACCCAGCTCTGCCACGGCCTGCCGGACCCGCTCGGCCAAGGGTGCGCGCACCCCGTCGCCGCCGTTGACCACCCGGGACACGGTGGCCCGGGACACACCGGCCCGCGCGGCCACGGCCTCCAGCGTGGGACGCGACACTGCCTCGGTCACTGCGGGACTCCTCATCGGCGGCTGCCGGTCAGGATAACCGCGCGGTCCGGGCCCCGCCGGTGCCGCGACGGAGGCATGGCCTTGCCGGGCCCGAGCCGGACGAACGGCTTGCGTCCGGAGCGGCGGGCCCGGCGACGGTCACCGTGCGACGGCCGGATGTGACGACGCCCAGGACGGGGCCTGCACCGAGCGGTGGGTTCTCGGCCGCTTGTGACCCCGGGGCGTCGCCCGGCGCGGGCACCGTGGCTCACTTCAGCAGGTCGATCCTGGTGCCCACGCCCCGGCGTTCCGCCTCCCGCCAGGCGAGCCAGGTGAGGGCGAGATCCTGCCAGGGCAGTCCGACGGGGGCGTACACCGTGCGCTGCCGGGCCGAGGCGCGGCCGGGGTGTGTGCCGCGCAGGACGTCCGTGAGGGTGGCGTCTGCGGTGGTCCGGGCGAGCCCGGGTGCCGCCAACGCGCCCATGCGCGCGGCCAGTTCCCTGTCGTCGACGACGAGGAGCGCGGCATCCAGCAGGTCCGGGGCGAGTTCCCGCTTGCCGGGCTCGTCGGTGCCCAGGCTCGTGAAGTGCTGTCCGGCACGAGTGTCCGCGAGGGCGAGCAGCGGGGCCCGGGACCAGGTCGCGAGCAGGACGGTGTCCGCCGCTTCGGCCACCGCGCCGGCCGAGTCCAGCACGCGTCCGCCGTACCGGGCGGCGAACGCGGCGGCACGGTCGGGGTCGGTGTCGTGCACCACGAGTCGACCGGGCGGGCGCTCGCTCGCCAGGCCGCGCAGCGTCAACTCGGCCTGCGCCCCGGCTCCGATCACGCCGAGCACCTCGTACCCGGCCGGGGCCAGGAGCGCGGTGCCGAGGGCGGCGGCCAGGCCCGTCCGCCAGGCCGTGACGGTCGCCGAGTCCAGCAGGGCGAGCAGTTCGCCGTCCGCGCCGCCGTGCAGGCAGATCACTCCGCGCAGGGCGGGCCGGGCTCCGGGGAACTTGGCGTTGACCTTCACGGTGTACGCCTCGATGCCGGGCAGCAGGCCGGGAATGAGCGCGGTGGCGGTGCCGGGGAACGGCAGGTCGGTACGGACCCGTTGGCCGGGTACGGCGGCGGTGCCGGCCGCGCGGAAGCCTTCGCGGAGGGCGGCGAGACAGGCCGCGGGCTCCAGCACGGCCTCGAGGTCGCTTCGGGTCAGGACACGGGTCATCCCGGCATGATCCCCTGGCGCGGGGCCGTTGTCAGTGCCGTGGTGCATGCTGTGATCAGTGGCGGACGGGCGCCATGCACCAGGGGGAGGACAGTGTGTTCAGGGGGATCGAGGACGTCGACTGGGCGTCTTTGGGACATGCGTACACGGAGTCGGCGACGGATGTGCCGGATCTGCTGTGGGGGCTGGCGTCGGACGACTCGGAGCGCCGTGAGATCGCCCTCGACGGCATGTACGGCGCGGTGCTCCACCAGGGCACGGTGTACGACAGCACGGTGGCGTGCGTGCCGTTCCTCTTCGAACTGGCGGCGAACCGTGCGGTGGCCGGTCGGGGTGCCGTCGTCGGCCTGCTGCACAGCATCGCCGATCCCTTCTCGGACGAGGACCCGGGAGACCCGGAGGACACGGAGTACTGGTCCGGGTTCGACGAGGAGCTGCACGAGGACTGGGAGCGGCACTTCTTCGTCGCCCGGGATCTGATCCGCGTCCGGGCCGGGGATTTCCTGGACCTGTTGGGCGATCCGGATCCCGGGGTGCGTGCGGCGGCGTCCACGGCGCTGGCCCGGTTGCACCCGGACCCGGTACGGGCGTTCGCCGCCCTGCGCGACCGCCTGCCCGCCGAGAGCGACCCGTCGGCAGCACGGTCCGTGGTCGGTGCCCTGGCGACGGCAGCCGTACGGGAGCCGAGCCGGCTGGAGGCCGCCGCAGCGCAGTTGCTGCGATCGGTCCTCTCCGAGACCACGGACCCGGGGCTGCGCATGACGGCCCTCGCCCATCTGGCGCGGTGCGCGCCCGGCGCACTGCCGGAGGACACGGCCCGGACGGCGCTGGACGTGATGCGCGTCTCGCAGGAGGCGGCCCGGGCGGAGGAGCCCCCGAAGGTCCCGGCCCCGCGCACCGACACCATGATCTCCTACCGGCGAGAGCTGAAGGAAGAGCACCGTCGTGCCCTGGGCCTCGAGGAGGCCGACGAGCTCCTGGAGGAGTTGCACACTCAGCTGGGCGACCGCATCGACATCCGCCTCCCGCTCCTCGTCGGCATGCTGGACAGCCCCGACCGCAACCGGCGCTCCCATGCGGTGACGATGGCCGGAATGCTGCTGAGCGGCTGGCGGGTGCCGGACGACGAACCGGTGATGGCGTTGGCCCGGTTGCTGCGCGACGACGAGCTGAGTCTGCAGAAGAGCGTGCTGTCCGAGCTGTGCCACCTCGGGCCGGCCGCCCGGTGTGCCTCCGAGGAGGTCGTGGCGTACATCCAGAGCTGGGACGACCGCCCCCTCGAAGAGGACACCCCCTTCCGGCGCATGGCCCTCGGCATGGCCTATGAGCTGCTGACACTTCAGGGCGACAGCCGGATCGTGCCCGCGCTCGGCCATCTGCTGACGGTGGTGGCGATCCCCGAGCAACTGGTCCGCTGGATCGAGGCGCTGGGCCCGGAGGCGGCAGCCCCGCTGGCCCCGGTGCTCCACGACCGGCTCGCCGCGCTGGACCCCGGCTCCCAGGACGAGGACGCGGACCGGCTCGCCGCCGCCCTGGGCGTGCTGCGGCACACCCCGTCGCTGCCCCTGCTCGCCCGGCTGCTGGACCACGCGGAGTACGGCCGCACGCGGGCAGCCGTGCTGGGTGCCTTCGCCCATTGCGGTCCCGCGGCGGCCGAGGCGCTGCCGGTGGTGCGGCGGATGTGGGAGGACGGCACGCTGCGGGACCAGGACCGCGTCCTCGTCGCCCGGGCGCTGTGGTCGCTGACCGGGGACGCCGAGGCGGTGCTGCCGGTGATCCGGGAGAACCTGCGGTCGGACCACTGGCTGCGGTGGCGGCCGGCGCTGGAGCTGGCCGGTGCGCTCGGCCGCTCCGGTGCCGTACTCGCACCGGACCTGCGCGCCGCGATCGCCGAAGGCCACACCGGGTTCCAGGCCGCCGCCGCCCTGTGGCAGGTCACCGGCGAAACGGAGGAGGCACTTCCCGTCCTGCTCGAACAGTGGCGGACCACTCCGGCACGGCGCCCCGACATGGCCGCGTGCCTGGCCGGGATGGGTCCGGCGGCGGCCCCCGCCCTGCCGCTGATACGCGCGGAACTGTCCTCTCCCCGCCGCCACTCCAACGACCGCCCCCGCCGGGGGAACATCCGCTACGACGTCGCCTCGGACGAGGACCTGCTCGCCGACTGCCGGCGCGTCCTGGCCGCGTGCGGCGAGCGGTCGTCGGGCTGAACGTGCGGCGGCCGTGGTCCGGCCGACACGGTCGTCCGCCGGCTGTCCTCAGGACGTCTGCTCCCGTCGGGCCCGGCTCGGCTGGACGCGTTTGGGTTCGCCGGGCATCTTCGGGTACTCCGGCGGGTACGGCAGATCGCCCAGGCCGTGGTCGTGTTCGTCACGGCGGGCCAGCTCGAGCAGCGCGTCCAGGGAGTAGGCGTGGTCGTCCATGTCGGCGTGTACGTCGCCGAGTTCGGCGAAGCGGGCCGGCATGGTGGCGAGGTCGAAGTCGGCGGGGTGGGCCGCGCCGAGCTCCCCCCAGCGAAGGGGTGCCGAGACGGTGGCGTTCGGGCTTGGGCGTACGGAGTATGCGGAGGCGATGGTGCGGTCGCGGGCCGTCTGGTTGTAGTCCAGGAAAATACGGCTGCCCCGCTCCTCCTTCCACCACTTGATCGTCACCTGCTCGGGCATCCGGCGTTCCATCTCCCGGCCGATGGCGATCGCGGCGCGGCGCACCTGGGTGAAGGTCCAGCGCGGTTCGATCGGGACGAAGACGTGCAGGCCCCGGCCGCCGGAGGTCTTGGGCCAGCCGCCCAGTCCGCCGAACTCGTCCAGGACCGCGCGCAGTTCATGGGCGGCGCGGACCGCGTCGCCGTAGTCGGTGCCGGGCTGCGGGTCGAGGTCGATGCGGAGTTCGTCGGGGCGGTCGACGTCCGTGGCGCGCACCGGCCACGGGTGGAAGGTGAGCGTGCCGTACTGGGCGGCCCAGACGACGGCGGCCTGCTCCGTGGGGCACATCTCGTCGGCGCTGCGGCCGCTCGGGAAGGTGATGTGGGCGGTCGGGATCCAGTCGGGCATGCCCTTCGGGGCCCGCTTCTGGAAGAACCACTCGCCGCCCACGCCGTCGGGGTGGCGTTCCAGGGTGGTGGGGCGGTTGCGCAGCGCGCGCAGGATGCCGGGGCCGACGGCGACGTAGTACTGCGCGAGGTCCAGCTTGGTGAAGCCCCGCTCCGGGAAGAAGACCTTGTCCGGGCTGGACAGCCGTACGGTCCGGCCGTCCACCTCCAGTTCCACCGCAGCACCCATGCGGCCACGGTAGGCGCACCCCGTACAGCGCGCATACCGGGCGGTGCGGGAGGTGTGCGAGCAGAATCGGTTGCATGGATCTGCCCGTCATGCCGCCTGTGAAGCCCATGCTCGCCAAGTCGGTGGCGAAGATCCCGCCGGGGATGCACTACGAGGCGAAGTGGGACGGGTTTCGTTCGATCGTGTTCCGGGACGGCGCGGACGTCGAGTTGGGCAGTCGTACCGGCAAGCCGTTGACCAGGTATTTTCCCGAGCTGGTGGCGGCGCTGAAGGAGCGGGTGCCCGAGCGGTGCGTGCTGGACGGGGAGATCGTGATCGCGCGGGAGGGGCATCTCGACTTCGACGCGCTGACCGAGCGCATCCATCCGGCCGACTCCCGGGTGCGGATGCTGGCGGAGAAGACCCCGGCGTCCTTCGTGGCCTTCGATCTGCTCGCCCTGGACGACGAGTCCCTGCTGGACGTCCCGCTGACCGACCGCCGGGCCCTGCTGGAACGGGCGCTGGCCGACGCCACACCGCCGGTGCACGTGGCGCCCGCGACGACCGACGTGGAGGTGGCGCGGCACTGGTTCGAGCAGTACGAGGGCGCCGGCCTCGACGGAGTCGTCGCCAAGCCGCTCGACCTGCGATACCGGCAGGACGAGCGGGTCATGTTCAAGATCAAGCACGAGCGGACGGCTGATGTCGTCGTGGCCGGGTACCGGTTCCACAAGAGCGGCCCGGTGGTCGGCTCGCTGCTGCTGGGTCTGCACGACGACCGGGGGCGGCTCCAGCACGTGGGGGTGTCGGCCGCCTTCCCCATGAAGAAGCGGGCCGAACTGGTCGAGGAGCTGGAGCCGCTGCGCATGGACGACGTCGCCGGGCACCCGTGGGCGGCCTGGTCGGACGAGGCCGCCCATGAGACGGCCCGGCTGCCGGGCGCGCCGAGCCGCTGGTCCGGCAAGAAGGACCTGTCCTGGGTGCCGCTGCGGCCGGAGCGGGTCGCCGAGGTGGCCTACGACCACATGGAGAACGGGCAGCGCTTCCGGCACACCGCCCGCTTCCGCCGTTGGCGTCCGGACCGTACACCGGAGAGCTGCACCTACGCCCAGCTGGAGGAGCCGGTGCGCTACGACCTGGCGGAGATCCTGGGCGAGAGGGACCGGGACTGACGGCCGGTCTACGGCTTCATGAGGATCTTGATGGCGCCGTCCTGCTTGTGCTGGAACATGTCGTAGGCGTGCGGTGCCTCGGTGAGCGGGAGCCGGTGGGTGGCGAAGTCGTCGACACCGAGGGGGTCCTCGTCCGTCAGATACGGCATGATCCGGTCGGCCCAGCGGCGGACGTTGGCCTGGCCCATGCGCAGCTGGATCTGCTTGTCGAACAGGGTGAGCATCGGCATCGGGTCGGCCATGCCGCCGTACACGCCGCTCAGCGAGAGGGTGCCGCCGCGCCGCACCAGGTCGATCGCCATGTGGAGGGCGCCGAGCCGGTCGACGCTGAAGCGTTCCGCGAGGGGCACGCCGAGTTTGCGGGGCAGCAGCCCGGTGGCCGTCTGCGCGAGCCTGGCGGCGGCGCTGCCGTGGGCCTCGGTGCCGACGGCGTCGATCACGGCGTCCGGCCCCCGGCCCCCGGTCTCGTCGCGGATGGCGTTGACCAGCGCCTTCTCGTCGTCGAAGGCCCTGAGGTCGTATGTCTGGACGCCGTCCCGGTCGGCGCGCGCCAGCCGTTCCGGCACCAGGTCGATACCGAACACGCGCTCCGCGCCCCGTGCCCTGGCGATCCGGCAGGCCATGTCGCCGATCGGGCCGAGGCCGAGGACGGCGAGGGTGCCGCCGGGCGGGACGGCGGCGTACTCGACGGCCTGCCAGGCGGTGGGCAGCACGTCGGAGAGGTAGACGAAGCGGTCGTCCGGCGGGCCCTCGGGCACCTTCATCGGCCCGAACTGCGCCTGCGGCACCCGCAGGTACTCGGCCTGGGCGCCGGGCACGGCCCCGTACAGGCGGGTGTAGCCGAACAGGGCGGCGCCCATTCCCTCGCCGGTGACCTGGGTCGTCTCGCACTGGGTCGGCAGCCCGGTCAGGCACATCCAGCAGTTGCCGCAGGCGATCTGGAACGGCACCACGACCCGGTCCCCGGCCTTGAGGTCCGGCACGCCGGGGCCGACCTCCTCGACGATGCCCATCGGCTCGTGCCCGAGGATGTCCCCCGGTGTCATGAACGGGGTGAGCACCTCGTACAGATGCAGGTCCGAGCCGCACAGTCCGGTGGACGTGATGCGGATGACGGCGTCGGTGGGCTCTTCGATCCGCGGGTCGGGGACGTCCTCGACCCGGACGTCCCGCCTGCCCTGCCAGGTGACTGCCTTCATGGGGTCGCGCTCCCTCGGTCGCGTGGGCGATTCGCGGTGGCGCCCGGGTACCCGCGCCCACCAGCACCGAATCCCTCGCTGGGGCCCGGCCTGCCACCCTCCTCCCCCCGCCAGGGTCGTTTCCGGAGCCCGAACGGCCCACGCACCGCGCATGACCGTAAGCGTTCGGGTATGGCCAGCGATGACCCTATGAACGCACAATCGGACAAATGAACGGGGTGGCCACAGTGGGCATGAGATCCAGAGCGCACAGGCGACGCGGGACGGTGACGGCGGCCGCGCTGGCGGTCTCACTGACCGCGTCCCTCACGGCCGGCTGCACCCATCACGGCCGGGACGACGACCGCTCCCCGCAGCACACCCCGGCACCCACGGCACCGTCGGCCCCGACACCCAAGCCCTCGGACACGGCGGCCGGTTCACCACTCGCCGTGAAGATCGACAACGTGCCCGCGGCCCGCCCCCAGACCGGGCTCGACGCGGCGGACGTGGTGTACGCCGAGCAGGTGGAGGGCGGTCTGAGCCGGCTGATGGCGCTGTACGCGACCAGGCTCCCGCAGGCCGTCGGACCGGTGCGCAGCGCCCGCGAATCCGATCTGGAGCTGCTCGGCCAGTTCCACCGGCCGACGCTGGCCTTCTCCGGCGCCCAGCACAAGCTGCTCCCGCTGATCGACAGGGCGCCGCTGCGGCCGGAGTCCCCCGACCAGGCCCCCGCCGCCTACTACCGGGGCACCACCAAGGCCGCCCCGCACAACCTCTTTCTGCGCCCCGCCAAGCTGCTGCCGTCCGCCCCGGGCAAGGCCGCGCTGACGACCGGCTTCAGCTACGGCCCGGCCCCGTCCGGCGGCACCCCCACGGCCACACGCACCGTCCGCTACCCGGCCGCCCGCTTCACCTTCACCTGGTCCGCCGGGCGGCACCGCTGGCTGCTCGCGACGGACGGCACGCCCACGGTGACGGCGGACGGCGCGCAGGTGGCACCGGCGACGGTCGTCGTGCAGTACGTGAAGATCCGGACCTCCCGTTATCACGACCGGCTCGGCAACCACACGCCCTACACCGAGACGGTCGGCTCGGGAAAGGCACAGGTGCTGCGCGACGGCCGGTCCTTCGACGCCTCCTGGTCACGGCCGAGCGCGGCGGACGGTACGACGTTCACCGCGGCGGACGGCGGCCGGATGGACTTCGCCGACGGCCAGGTGTGGGTCGTGTTCGCACCGGCGCCGTGAACGCCCGCACCAACCCGGTCGACGCCCGTACCGGCCCGGTCAGCCCCGCGCGGCCAGCTGTTCGGCCGGGTTGCGCAGGCCCTCCGCCGCGTCCGTGACCCGGCGGATCAGGTCGAACAACACGGTCTGCTCCTCGGCGGACAGCGGCGCCAGGAAGACCTGGTTCATCCGGGCGGTGCGCACGGTCAGCTTGCGGTGGGTGCGCCGGCCCTCGTCGGTCAGGCGGAGCAGGAAGCGCCGGCCGTCCTCCGGGTCGCGCACCTTGGTCAGCAACTCCCGGCGGCCGAGCCGGCTGATGACCTCGGCGATGGTCGAGCGGTCCAGGCCCACCCGCTCCCCCACGGTCCGCTGGTCGAGGCCCGGCTCGGCGACGAGCGCGTTCATGACCGCGAACTGCGGCGAGGTGATCTCCTCGGAGACCATCGTGTTCCACAGCAGGTAGTGCGCCTGCTGCAGCCGCCGGGCCAGGTGCCCGGGATGGGTGGTGAGGTCCACCGCGGCCATGTGCGCTCCCTGATCATTTCGTTGGTGCACTGAACAATACCCGGCGACCGGACCACCTGTCTCCCGCCCGGTAGTGCAGCTGACCCGTATCTTGACGGACATCGCCTCCGGTGGCAGCGTGTGGCACACCTCGCTGAAATACTCAGTGCGCTGATTAATAGCGAAGAGATGAGGCTTCACGGATGGACAAGGTGGTCGCCACGGCTCTGGAGGCGGTGGCCGATGTACCGGACGGCGCGTCCCTCGCGGTCGGCGGGTTCGGGCTGAGCGGTGTGCCGAACGTGCTGATCCAGGCGTTGTACGAGCGCGGGGTAGGCGGTCTCTCGGTCGTCTCCAACAACTGCGGGGCGATGGAGTCCGGTCTCGCGGTACTGCTGGCCGCAGGGCGGATCGGCCGGGTGACCGGCTCCTACATCGGCGGCAACAAGGAGTTCGCCCGCCAGTACCTGGGCGGTGAGCTGGAGCTGGAGCTGATTCCGCAGGGCACCCTCGCCGAGCGGCTGCGCGCGGGCGGGGCCGGCATCCCCGCCTTCTACACCCCGGCCGGGGTCGGTACCCAGGTCGCCGAGGGCGGACTGCCCTGGCGCTACGACGGCGAGGGCGGGGTCGCGCTGGCCTCGCCGCCCAAGGAGGTGCGGGAGTTCGACGGCGCGGCGTACGTCCTGGAGCGCGCCATCCGCACCGACTTCGCGCTGGTCAGGGCCGCGAAGGGCGACCGGCACGGAAACCTGGTCTTCAACAGGTCCTCCCGCAACTTCAACCCCCTCGCGGCCATGGCGGGGAAGGTCGCCATCGCCGAGGTGGAGGAGCTGGTCGAGCCAGGCGAGATCGAGCCGGACGCCGTGCACCTGCCGGGCGTCTTCGTGCAGCGGGTCGTGGCCCTGACCCCGGAGCAGGCGGCGGACAAGAGGATCGAGCGGCGGACGGTGAGCAGCTGATGGCCTGGACACGCGAGGAGGTCGCCGCGCGGGCGGCGCGGGAGCTGCGCGACGGCCAGTACGTCAATCTCGGCATCGGTCTGCCGACGCTGATCCCGAACCACCTCCCCCCGGGCGTCGAGGTCGTCCTGGAGTCGGAGAACGGCATTCTGGGCACGGGCCCGTACCCGACCGACGACCAGGTCGACCCGGATCTGATCAACGCGGGCAAGGAGACCGTGACGGTCCTGCCGGGCGCCTCCTTCTTCGACTCGGCGCTGTCCTTCGCGATGATCCGCGGCGGGCACATCGACGTGGCCGTGCTCGGCGCGATGCAGGTCTCCGCCCGGGGCGACCTGGCCAACTGGGCCGTGCCGGGCAAGCTGGTCACCGGGATCGGCGGCGCGATGGACCTGGTGCACGGCGCCCGTCAGGTGATCGTGGTGATGACCCACACCGCGAAGGACGGCTCCCCGAAGATCCTCAAGGAGTGCACGCTGCCACTCACCGGCAAGTCCTGTGTGAACCGAGTCATCACCGACCTCGCGGTGTTGGACGTCACCGAGCAGGGCCTGGCCCTCGTGGAGACCGCGCCCGGTGTGACCGTTGAGGACGTCGTCGCCCGGACCGACGCCGAACTCACCATCGCGGACAACCTGTTGTGAACGCCGTCAACAGCCTCGCTTCGGTTTACCTCGTCGAGGCCGTCCGCACGCCCATCGGCCGCTACAACGGCGCCCTGACCTCCGTACGCCCGGACGACCGCGCCGCCCACACGATCCGGGCGGTCCTCGGCCGGCCACCGGAGCTGGACCGGTCCTCGAACTCTGACCCCTTGGACGCCCCATGACTCTCAGCCAAGCCGACATCGACCTCGAAATCGCCGCCGAGCACGCCGCGTACGAGAAACGCGTCGCCGACGGCGCCCCCGTAGAACACCACCCGCGCCGCGCCTACGCGCCCTACCGCTCCTCCGTGCTCCGCCACCCCAAGCAGCCCCTGGTCGCCATCGACACCGCCCAGGACCCGGAACTGGTGGAACTGCACTCCCCCGCCTTCGGGGAGCGCGACATCACCGAGACCGACAACGACCTCACCCGGCACCACCGGGGCGAGCCGATCGGTGAGCGGATCACTGTCTCCGGGCGGCTGCTGGACCGGGCCGGACGCCCCGTGCGCGGCCAGCTCGTCGAGATCTGGCAGGCCAACTCGGCCGGCCGCTACGCCCACCGGCGCGAACAGCACGACGCCCCGCTCGACCCGAACTTCACCGGCGTCGGCCGCACCCTCACCGACGGCGAGGGCCGCTACCACTTCACCACCATCCAGCCCGGCCCCTACCCCTGGCGCAACCACGTGGGCGCCTGGCGCCCGGCCCACATCCACTTCTCGGTGTTCGGCACGGCGTTCGCCCAGCGGCTGGTGACACAGATGTACTTCCCGAACGACCCGCTGTTCCCGTACGACCCGATCCTGCAGTCGGTGACGGACGACGCGGCCCGGCAGCGGCTGGTCGCCACCTACGACCACAGCCTGTCGGTGCCGGAGTTCTCGCTCGGCTACCACTGGGACATCGTGCTGGACGGCCCGGCCGCCACCTGGATCGAGGAAGGGCGCTGACCGCCATGACGAAGATCGACACGAGCCGCCCGGAGCAGGTGCTGCCCACCCCGTCCCACACGGTCGGCCCCTTCTACGGCTATGCCCTGCCCTTCCGTGGCGGCGAGGAGATCGCCCCGCTCGGCCACCCGGATGCGATCACCGTGCACGGCCACGTCCTCGACGGCGCGGGCAGGCCGCTGCCGGACGCGCTCGTCGAGTTGTGGGGACCGCACCCCGACGGAACGGTGCCGCGGGTGGACGGCTCCATCCGGCGCGACCCGGCCACCGGCGGTCATCTGGGCCGTAACGGCGTGGAGTTCACCGGCTGGGGGCGCATCCAGACCGACGCGAACGGCCACTGGTACGCGCGCACGCTGCGTCCCGGCGCACGCGGCGGCAACGCGCCCTGCCTGAGCGTCTGCGTCTTCGCGCGTGGCCTGCTCGTGCACCTGTTCACCCGGATCTACCTGCCGGGCGACGAGGCCGCGCTCGCCGCCGACCCGCTGCTCACCCGGGTGGGCGACCGGCGCGACACGCTGATCGCCGCCGAGGAGGGCCCGGGGACCTACCGTTTCGACATCCGCCTTCAGGGCGAAGGCGAGACGGTCTTCCTGGAGTTCCAGTGACATCTGCGTCCCCTCCCTACGCCGACACCGGCCTGCTCGCACCCGGACGGGGTCTGTCGGGCGCCGCGTCCGAGACCAGTGACCACGCCTATCTGCGGGCGCTGCTCGACGCCGAGGCCGCGCTGACCCGGGCGCAGGCCGCGCTGGGACTCGCCCCGGCCGAGGCAGCGGCGGCGGTGACCGAGGCGGCGGTGCCGGAGCGGTTCGGCATCCGTGACCTGGCCGAGCGGGCCCAGGCCGGCGGCAACCCGGTCATCCCGCTGGTCGCCGACCTGACCAGGGAGGTCGGCGGGCAGTACGGCTCCTGTGTCCACCGGGGCGCCACCAGCCAGGACATCATGGACACGGCGACGATGCTGGTCGCCGTGCGCACCCTCGGCCCGGTCCTGGCCGACCTGGGCCGCACCGAGCGGGCGCTGGCCGGGCTCGCCGCCGAGCACCGGGACACGGCGATGCCGGGACGGACGCTCACCCAGCACGCGGTACCGACCACGTTCGGGCTGAAGGCGGCCGGCTGGCGCTCGCTGGTCCTGGACGCAACGGACCGCGTCACCCGGGTGCGGGACTCGCTCCCCGCCCAACTCGGCGGCGCGGCCGGTACCTTGGCGGCCTTCGAGGCGTACGGCGCCCTGGACGCCACCGCGCTGACGGCGGCCTACGCCCGCGAGGTAGGCCTTGCCGTACCGGCCTTGCCCTGGCACACGCTGCGCACGCCGATCGCCGACCTGGCGGGATGTCTGGCCTTCACGGCAGGTGCCCTGGGCAAGCTCGCCGTGGACGTGCTGACGCTGTCGCGCACCGAGATCGGCGAGGTGAGCGAGGGCAGCGGCGGCGGCTCGTCGGCCATGCCGCACAAGGCCAATCCGGTGCGTTCCACGCTCGTTCTGGCCGCCGCCCGGCGTGCCCCCCAGCTCGCGGCCACGCTGTACGGCTCCGTCGCCGCCGAGGACGAGCGGCCGTCCGGCGCCTGGCATGCCGAGTGGGAGCCGCTGCGCGACCTGCTCCGGCTGGTGGGCGGCTCGGCAGCCCACGCGGCCGAGCTGGCGGAGGGGCTGCGCGTGCACCCCGCCGCAATGCGCCGGAACCTCGGCCTCACGCGGGGCCTGATCGTGTCCGAGCGGCTGTCCGCCGCCCTCAGCCCCGTTCTCGGTCGTGCGCGCGCCAAGGAGCTGCTGACCGAACTGGCCCGCCGCGCCCACACCGAGAACCGCTCACTACGTGAACTCCTCGAAGAACAGGAGGAGTTGATGTCCATCGACCTGGACGATCTCTGCGCCCCCGCCCACTACACCGGCTACGCCGGAACTCTCACCGACCGTGCCCTGGAGCGACGTTGACCGAGCAACTCCTCAACCACCTGGCTGAAGGCCCGGCCTCGGCGCCCCCGCTGCTGCTGGGGCCCTCGCTCGGCACCTCGTACGCCCTGTGGGACGAGGTCGCGCCCGAGCTGTCGGCCGCCCACCGCGTGGTGCGCTGGGACCTCCCCGGCCACGGCGGGTCGGCGCCGGAGCTCATCGGGCCGGGGACGACCGTCGGCGACCTCGCCGCGCTGGTGCTGGCCCTCGCCGACGCGCTCGGCATCGACCGGTTCGCCTACGCGGGCGTCTCCCTCGGCGGCGCCGTCGGCCTCCACCTGGCCGTGCACCATCCCGAACGGCTGGCCTCCCTGGCCGTGCTGTGCTCCTCCGCCCACTTCGGCGACGGCACGGCCTGGCGGGAGCGGGCGCAGCGGGTGCGCCGCGAGGGCTTGGAGTGGCTGGTGGAGAGCGCCGACGCGCGCTGGTTCACTCCGGGCTTCACGGTCCCGAGGCTCCTCCAGGACCACCGGGCGGCCGATCGGGAGGCGTACGCCGCCTGCTGCGACGCGCTCGCCGCGTTCGACCTGCGCGACCGGCTCGGCGACATCGCCGTACCGACACTCCTGGTGGCGGGCCGGCAGGACCCCGCGACGCCGCCCGCGCATCTGCGCGAGATCGCCGACGCGGTGCCCGGCTCGACGCTGGTGGAGCTGCCGGGCGCCTCCCATCTGGCGCCCGCGCAGGTCCCGCGGGCCGTGCTGACGGCGCTGCGCACCCACCTCGACGGGCCGCCGCAGAGCGGCATGGCGGTGCGCCGGGAAGTGCTTGGCGATGCGCACGTGGACCGGGCGCAGGCCCGGCAGAGCCCGTTCAGCGCCCGGTTCCAGGACTTCATCTCCCGGTATGCCTGGGGCGAGATCTGGACGGATCCGACGCTGTCCCGGCGCGAGCGCAGCATGATCACACTGACCGCGCTGGTCGCCCACGGTCACCACGACGAGCTGGCGATGCACGTCCGGGCGGCGCGCCGCAACGGGCTGACGCCTCAGGAGATCGCCGCGGTGCTGCTGCAGACCGCCGTGTACTGCGGGGTGCCGGCCGCCAACTCCGCGTTCGCGACCGCCCAGCGCGTCCTCGCCGAGGAGGACGACGGGGAGGACGACGGGGAGGGCCAGGGGCGAGGGTGATCCTGCCGGTCGTAGCTTCGACAGCACCTCCCTCGCGGCGCCGGACCGTGCCTAGGGTGGAAGCATGTCCACCATTCTGATCACCGGCGCCACCTCCGGACTCGGCCGGTACGTGGCCTTCGAACTGGTCCGCTCCGGCCATGTCGTCCTCGCCCACGGCCGCGACCGGGACCGCACCGCGCACCTGGTGGCGGAGCTGCGCGCCGAGGGCGAGGCCGAGGGCTTCGTCGCCGACCTGGCCCGCCTCTGCGAGGTGCGGGAGCTGGGCGCCCGGGTCGCCGAGGCGCATCCGGGCCTCGACGTGCTGATCAACAACGCGGGGGCGGGCGGCGGCACACCCGGCTCCGGGCGGGAGCTGAGCGCCGACGGGCACGAGCTGCGGCTCGCCGTGAACTATCTCGCGCCCGTCGTCCTCACCCGGTCCCTGCTGCCGGTGCTGCGGGCCAACGCGCCGGCCCGGATCGTGAACGTCGGCTCGGCCGGCCAGGAACCCCTCGACTTCACCGACCCGGAACTCACCCGCGACTACAGCGGGATGTCGGCGTACTGCCGCAGCAAGTTCGCCCTCGCCGCGCACACCTTCACACTCGCCGAGGAACTCACCGGCAGCGGGGTGTCGGTGAACGTCCTGCACCCCGCCACCTTCATGGACACGGCGATGGTCCGCGAGAGCGACATCACCCCGTGGAACTCGGTCGCCGACGGTGCTCCGGGCGTACTGGCCCTGGCCACGCAGGAGTTGGGCAGCGGCGGCTACTTCGACGGCACCCGGCGGGCCCGGGCCCACGAGAAGACGTACGACCCGGAGGTACGCAAGCGTCTGGCGGCGGTCACGGAGCAGTTGCTCACGGTGTGAGGCTGCCGAAGGGCGCTACCGCAACCCCCGTCCCGACTCCAGCACCTCCCTCGCCTGGGCCACGAGTCCTTCCGCGCCGCAGGCCCGGGCGAGGTCCAGACCCCGGTTCAGTTCCGCGACGGAGCGGGCGCCGATGCCGTACTCGACGCGGGCCGCCGCGTGTTCGTACTGGCAGGGTGAGGCTTCCAGGTAGGTGACGGCCTGGGCGGCGAGCTGCACCGCACGCCCGCCCGTCTCCAGGGCGGCGGCGCAGCGCAGGGCCTCGCCGATGGCGGTGTCCGTGCCGAAGCGTTCGGCCTGCCGGCGGGCGTCGGCGGCGAGCTGAGCGGCGCGTGCCGGGTCCTGGTCGGCGAGGGCCTTGGCGAGGTCGATGGACCAGGGCGAGAGGACCGGGTTGTGTCCGCCGCGCGAGGCGGCGATCTTCTCGGCGGCCTCCAGTTCGTGGACGCCCTCCTCGCTGCGGCCGACGGCGAGCAGCAGCCGGCCGCGGACGCAGCGGATGTCGGGCAGCACGATCGTGGAAGGGTAGGGCGGCGCGAAGCCGTACTGCTCGGCGATCGACCAGGCCTCGTCGACGCGGCCGCGGGCCAGCAGGGTGTCGACCAGTCCGCAGGTCGCCGACCAGTACAGCGGCAGGCGGCGGCCGACGCGTTCGGCGAGGACGAGGGCCTCGCGCAGGGTGGACTCGGCGTCGCGCAGCCGGCCCTGCCTGCGGTAGGCCAGCCCGAGGAAGGCGTTGGCCAGGGAGAGGTGACCGCCGCGCCAGCCGGCCCCGGTGTAGACGCGCAGGGCCTCGGCGAACAGGCTCTCGGCGCGGTCGAGCCGGTCGGCGTAGGCGTACGCGCTGCCGAGCATCATCAGCAGTTCGATGCCCCACTCGGGGTCGGTCCAGCCGAGGCCGGGGGCGAGGCGGCCGTTGACGAGGGCGCGGTCGCACAGTTCGAGCACCTCGTCGGCGCTCTCGCCGTGGGTCATGGCGTCGAAGCCGCGCAGGATGAGCAGGGCCCGTTCGGCGTTGTCGCGGCCGGTACAGGTGCTGCGAGTCCGGCTAGGCGCCGGGAGCGGGCCGGGGAGACGGTCTCGCCGTGGATGCCCTCCCACATGAACTGCACGGCCTGCAGCCGCATCTTCACG